>JAEWIV010000487.1 GCA_023386865.1 Pseudomonadota bacterium | reverse complement strand
GGCGGCGAGCTTGTTGCCCTGCTGGGCGAGCCGATGCATACGCGGCCGCGAGGCGCCGGTGATGGCGGTCTCGGCCGCCGACAGGTATGCCGCGAGCAGCAGGCAGAGCAGCACCGCCGGACCCGCGATCCAGAGCGGCATGTCGAACTGAAGGTCGTTTTCCATCGATCAGGCAGAGATGGCGTCGTCGAGCAGTCCACGCAATGCCGTTTCGTCGACATCGCGGCTGACGAAGGCCTTGCCGATGCCGCGCGCCAGGACGAAGGTGAGCCGGCCGCCGTCGGCCTTCTTGTCGCCGCGCATGTGGTCGATCAATCGGCCGGTCTGCCAGCGGCGTCGGTTGTCGCCGCCGATCGCCCGGAGCCGCATCGGCAATCCCACGGACCCGAGATGGCGGCGGACACGTTCGGCGTCGGCCGGCGGGCAAAGTCCCAGTCGGGCGGAGAAGTCGAACGCCAGGGCCATGCCGGTGCCGACGGCCTCGCCATGCAGCAGGTCGCCGCCGAAGCCGGTCTCGGCCTCGAGGGCATGGCCGAACGTGTGGCCGAGATTGAGGAGCGCGCGCAGGTCGGTCGTCTCGCGTTCGTCGGCCGCCACGATGCGTGCCTTGGCGAGGCAACTCTGCTCGATGGCGTAGGTCCGCTTGGCGGCGTCGCCCGCCAGCACTGCCGCGCCATTGGCCTCGCACCAGGCGAAGAAGTCGGGATCGTCGATCAGGCCGTACTTGGCGACCTCGGCATAGCCGGCCAGCAGCTCGCGCCGGGGCAGGGTGTCGAGCACGCCGGTGTCGGCCAGCACCAGGCGCGGCTGATAGAAGGCGCCGACCAGGTTCTTGCCGTGACGCGTATTGATGCCGGTCTTGCCGCCGACCGACGAATCGACCTGGGCGAGCAGGGTCGTCGGCACCTGGATGAAGTCGACGCCGCGCAGCAGCACCGACGCGGCAAAGCCCGTGAGATCGCCGACCACGCCGCCACCCAGCGCCACCAGCGTGGTCTTGCGGTCGGGTCGCTGGTCGAGGAGGTCGTTCATGAGCCTGCCGAAGGCTCCGAACTCCTTGCTGCTCTCGCCCGCGGGCACCGTGACCGTGCTCGCCCCGACGCCCGCCTTGTCGAACGCGGCGGCGAGCCGGGCGCCGTAGAGCGCCGCCACGGTCTCGTCGCTCACGATCGTGACCTTGGGCGCGGCGAGAAGCGGCCGGCAGAGGGCGCCGGCCTGATCGATCAGGCCGGGGCCGATGGCGATGTCGTAGCCGCGGCCAGCCAGCTCGACTCGGATGTTGCGGGTGCTCATGCCGGTGCCTTCTCGGGCAGCAGGTGGGCGCGCAGCGCCTCGATCACCTGCTCGGTGGTGCGATCGGCGGGTTGCGCCGTGGAATCGACGACGATGTCGGCCTCGGCATAGATCGGGTAACGCTGGCTCATCAGGCGTGCAAGAACCTCCTTGGGGTTGCCGTTGCGCAGCAGCGGGCGGTGGCCGCGCTTGCGCACGCGGTCGTACAGCACGTCGAGCTCGGCGCGCAGCCAGACGGTGACCGCCTTGGTCCGCATCAGGGCGCGTGTCTCCGGGTCGATGTAGGCGCCGCCGCCGGTCGACAGCACGTGCGGCGGCTCGTCGAGCAGGCGTGAAATGACGCGGCGCTCGCCGGCGCGAAAGTCGGCTTCGCCGTACTTCTCGAAGATCTCGGCGATCGAGCAGCCGGCGGCGCGCTCGATCTCGTCGTCGGCGTCGACGAACGGCAGGCCGAGCCGCTGGGCCAAGCGCTTGCCGATGGCGCTCTTGCCGGCACCCATCAGGCCCACGAGGGCGACGGTGCGCGTCAGCGGCAGGGGTGAGCGGGCATCCATGATGAGTCGAACGCATGGATGTCGCCGATTCCGGGCGGGGTTTCAAGCGACGCTCTCCTGCGATTGCCGCATCGGCGGATGGAAGGTAGGTTGCCCGCGCCGTGCCCCTGTTCCGTTCCCGAAACCGATTCAGTGTGCCCACCGTCAAGCTCGGGCCCGTCGTCGTCGTGATCGTCGTGAGCCTGCTGATCGCAGGCGTGGTGGCGCTCGCCGTCATAGAACCCCGGCCGACGATCAGGCATTTCGAGGTCCCGGTGCCCAATGAACGCTTCGCGCGTTAGCGTCATCGCGGCGGCGGCTCTCGTTTCGCTGCTGATGGCGGCGCCTGTCGTCGTGCAGGGCGCCGACCTCGACGGCCGGCCGACCGGCTTCCTGACGGCGACCACCGGCGGCATGCCCGCCAACGCCTGGGCGGGAACGCCCCTCGCCACGGCCAAGCGGCTGGTCACGGCGTTGCCCAATGCGCCGCGCAGCCGCGCCTTGCGCGACCTGCAGTTCAAGGTCCTGGTGAGCCAGCTCACGCCCCCGGTGCCGGATGGCAGTCCTCCGCCCAGCCTGTTCACGCGCAAGGTCGACAAGCTCGCCGCCATGGGCGAGGCGGAGAGCCTGAACGAGATGGTGCGCAACGCCGATGCCTACGCCGACCCGGCGGTGGCATCGACGGTCGCCAACGCCTTGATGCTGGCCGGTGAACGGCACGGCGCGTGCGCGATCGTCCGCCAGTGGCAATTGACCGAACCCTTCAGCGGCCGTGCCCAGGCCGCGTGCAGGTTGCTGGACGGCGACGCTGCTGCGGCGCAGGCGGCTAACCTCGCCTCGGCCCAACAGGTCGACGGGCCGGCGCTGATGGCGATCGACCTCACGCACGCCCAGGTGCCGGCAAGCGTGCTGCGCAACACCCAGCCGGCGATCGTTCGCGCCCTCGTCGCGCTGAAGCCCCTGCCGATCGCCACGCGCATCGAGATCGCCGAACGTGGCGAAGCGCTCGCCATCATCGAGGCGACGCGACTGGGCGACCTCTACCTCGAAGCGCTGCGCGACGGTGCCTCGCTGCCGCCGGCGATCGCCCGCCGGGCGCGGATGGTCGCGGCGGCCCGCAGCGCCTCCAACCCGGGCGAGATGGTCACCTCCATCGCCGCCGCCTACGGCGAGGCGCGCGACAGCGCGTTGTTCCCGACCATCGCCCGGGCGAGCGCCGCCGCCCTGATCAACCTGCCGGCCCAGCCGCAGTTCGCCAATGTCGCCCAGGAGGCGATGCGCGGCTTCCTGCTGCTGGGCGCCAAGCTGCAGACGCAGGCCTGGATCCGCCTGGCGCTGGGCGCCGTGTCGAACAACGCGCGCGCCATCATCGCGCTGGACCGGCTGGTGCCGCTGGCGGCGGTCGCCGGTCTCGACGACGCCAAACGCCTCACGGTCGGCGAAATCAACCGCTGGTACGAGGTGACGCGCGACGACGATGCGGCCCGCGCGCCGCTGCGCGGCTATCTTCTGCTGGAATTGTTGCGCTCGACCGGTTTCGACCTGCCGCCGAAGTCGACCGACCTGCCCGACAAGGCCCCCGGGAACGCCCGCCTCGTGATGCCGGCCACCGCCAGCCTGCAAGCGCTGGTCAACGCCGCCGCCGGCGGCCGTCGCGCCGAGGCGGCGCTGCTGGCGCCGATCGCCGCCGGCGATACGCCGCTCAACGAGCTCCATCCCGCCGCCGTCGCGACGATCGGGCAGGCGCTGCGTCAGGGGGGTGAGGACCATTCGGCCCGCCTGTTCGCCGTGGAAACGGCGATCGCCTACGGGCGCTAGGATCGTGAAGAAGAAGCCGTCCGCGTCGCTGTCGCGCGAGGCCGAGGCCTTCATCGAGATGCTGTCGGCCGAGCGCGGCGCTTCGCTGAACACGACGGCGGCCTACGGCGGCGATCTCAGGCATCTCGAGGCCTTCCTGGCGCGACGGGGGAGGAAGACGACCAATGCCGACGCCGAGGCGTTGCGCGCCTACCTGAAATCGCTCGACTATGTCGGCATGACGCCGCGCACGGTGGCGCGGCGGCTGTCGGTGATCCGCCAGTTCTTCCGCTTCCTGCTTGCCGAGCGCCTGCGCGAGGACGATCCGGCCAGCACGCTCGATTCGCCACGGCTCGGCCGGCCGTTGCCCAAGGTCCTGTCGCGCCAGGAAGTCGACCGGCTGATCGAGGCGAGCCGGCGCGACGACGACCATGGCCGCATGGCGACGCTGCTGGAGATCCTCTACGCCGCGGGGCTGCGGGTGTCGGAGCTGGTGACGTTGCCGCTCGCCGCCGTCGAGCGCGATCCCGCGGTGCTGGTGGTGCGCGGCAAGGGCAACAAGGAACGGCTGGTCCCGCTCAGCGAGCCGGCGCGCGACGCCGTCGCAGCGTGGCTGCACGTCCGCGCCGCCATGCTGGAGGAGGGCGAGAAATCGCGCTTCCTGTTCCCGTCGCGCGGCCGCTCGGGACATCTGACGCGCCAACGCTTCGCCCAGCTGCTCAAGGAAGCGGCGTTGGCCGCCGGCATCGATCCAGCGCGCGTCTCGCCGCACGTCCTGCGCCATGCCTTCGCCAGCCACCTGCTCGAGGGCGGCGCCGACCTGCGCAGCGTGCAATTGATGCTGGGCCATGCAGATATCGCCACGACCCAGATCTACACCCATGTCCTGGACGAGAAGCTCCGCGCCCTGGTGCAGGACAAGCATCCGCTGGCGCGCCGCCGGCGACGGCCGGCCGGCTGAGCTATCCGCCGACGAGGGCCGGTTGACAGGATTCCGGTGCCGGGCGACACCTGAAAATCAATGACTACCTACCTCGATTTCGAGAAGCCGATCGCCGAGCTCGAAAGCAAGATCGCCGAGCTGCGCCATCTGCCGAACTCCGGCGACGTCGACATCGCCGAGGAGGTCATGCGCCTGCAGGAGAAGGTGCAGAAGCAGCTGCGCGCGACCTACGCCAAGCTGACGCCCTGGCAGCGCGTGCAGGTGGCGCGCCACGCCGAACGGCCGCACGCCCAGAGCTACGTCGACCGGCTGATCACCGAATACATGCCGTTGTCGGGCGACCGCGCCTTCGGCGAGGACGCGGCAATCGTCGGCGGCGTCGGCCGGCTCGGCGCGCGCAGCGTGGTGGTGATCGGCCAGCAGAAGGGCGACGACACCGATTCGCGCATCAAGCACAATTTCGGCATGCCTCGGCCGGAAGGCTATCGCAAGGCGCAGCGGCTGATGAAGCTCGCCGACCGTTTCCATCTGCCGGTGGTGACGCTCGTCGACACGCCGGGCGCCTATCCGGGCCTGGACGCCGAAGCGCGCGGACAGGCCGAGGCCATCGCCAGCTCGATCGACACCTGCCTCTCGCTCGGCGTGCCGCTGATCAGCGTGGTGATCGGCGAAGGCGGCTCGGGCGGCGCGCTCGCCATCGCCTCGGCCGATCGCGTCTACATGCTGGAGAACTCGGTCTATTCGGTGATCACGCCGGAAGGCTGTGCGTCGATCCTGTGGCGCTCCAACGCCAACGCCCAGGAAGCCGCCGAGGCCATGAAGGTGACGGCGGCAGATCTCAAGAAGCTCGACGTCATCGACGACGTCATTCCCGAGCCGATGGGCGGCGCCCATCGCAGCCCCGACGAGACCATCGATCTCGTGGGCAAGGTCGTGAGCGAGGCGCTGGACGAGCTCGCAGGGCTCGACGCCGACACCCTGCGGCAGCGCCGCCAGGACAAGTTCCTGGAGATGGGGAAGAAAGGGCTTTAGGCCGGGAGCGGGCCGGAGGCCCGCGCACCCATACTATTTCTCCTTCCC
>JAEWIV010000479.1 GCA_023386865.1 Pseudomonadota bacterium | reverse complement strand
GTCTTGGAGAGATGGGCGCCGCCCAGGCGGTATTCCATGAAGGCATCGTGGCTGATCGGGCACCAGCGCTTCAGCGTGTCGAGCATGACGTCGGCATAGACGCGAATTTCGTACTGCGCGTGGGCGTCTGCGCGCAACGACAGGAAATTCATGAGATTGTGAAGGTTGGTCTTCCAGTACCACTGAGTATAGAAGGCGAGCGACAGGTTCATCCGCGCGAGCTCGCGCGCCAGGCCGGAACGTTCGGGATCGAGCGGCTCGCCCGTCTCGCCCTCGTTCAGCATTTCCATGTAGTGCTCGTAGACCAGCTCGGCGTCCTTCTTGAGCAGGTCGAAAACGCGTTCGGCCTCCTTGCCGGAGAGCACCGCGTCGCGCCCCTGCCGGTTGGCCTTGCTCTGGGCGGCGAGATGCTCGGGCTTCGGGACGTAGTACTCGTTGTCGAGGATCGAGTAGCGCGCCGAGTATTCGTTGACGTTGGCGGTGCGGTGCCGGATCCACTGGCGGGCCACGAAGATCGGCAGCTTCACGTGGTACTTGATCTCGCACATCTCGAACGGCGTCGTGTGGCGATGCCGCATGAGATAGTTGATCAGCCCGCGATCCTCGCTGACCTTCTTTGTGCCCCGGCCGTAGCTCACGCGGGCCGCCTGCACGACGGCGGCATCGTCGCCCATGTAGTCGACGACGCGGACGAAGCCGTGATCGAGCACCGGCAGTGCCTGGAACAGGATTTCCTCGAGAGCCGGGGAAATGGGCCGCAAGGTCGGCTGCGCGCCGCCGCGGGCCTGGTCGATCTCGGCCTGCTGGTCGCTGGAGAGGGGCATCGTCGTTGTCCTTCGTTGGCCGCGGACTCTATGGGCGGCGGCTCGCCCGGACCATGGGGAAATTGCGGCAGCATTTTGGGCCGCCATCGTCGCCTTCAAAAATGCCGGCGGAATGCCTATATTGGTCCCGTCGGGAAACCGACTATGGCGATAAACGCCGCGTGGAATAAGCGTTTCGGACCCGGGGGCAGTACCCGGCGCCTCCACCATTCACCTCCAAGCCGAACCGGCGCGGAGTCGATGGGGGCGAACCAGGATCGACGAGCGTGGTAAAGGCGCGGTTTTTGCCCGGTATGGTTCCGCCGTGACGGGCCATTCACAAGTGCCAACGATAACGACGTTGCACTCGCTGCTGCCGCCTAAACAGCGGACGTAAGCGCGGTTCGGGAGGGCACCGGGCAACAGAAGCCCTCCCACTCATCTCACAGAATATTCGGGGTTCCCTGCGATTGACTCTGGTGGTACGCGGGTCGACCATACTTCGCGAAATTTCCGACAGGCCATGAACGATCGCTTCCACTACGACGCTCTCGTCGACGACGCGCTGCGCAGTGTCGTTCGTCGCGTGCTGATGCAGGTCGCCGAGAAAGGCCTCCCCGGCTCGCACCATTTCTACATCTCGTTCCGCAGCACCGATCCGGGTGTCGTGCTGCCCGACTATCTGCGCGCCAAGTATCCGGAAGAGATGACGATCGTGCTCCAGCACCAGTACTGGGACCTGATCCTCGGCTCCGACCACTTCGAAGTGACGGTGAGCTTCAACAAGCAGCAAGAGCGCATCCGGGTGCCGTTCGCGGCCCTTTCGGCATTCGTCGATCCGTCCGTGCGCTTCGGCCTGCAGTTCGACCGCAAGGACAAGGCCGGCGAAAAGTCCGACGCCCCGTCGGCGCCCGCGGCTGCCCTGCCGCCGGCCGAGAAGCGTCCACCGCTGGCCGCACCCGCCGCTTCCGAGGCCAAGCCCGAAGACGGTGCCGAGCAGGCCGAGGCCAAGCCCGAGGACGCCGCCTCCAAGGTCGTCAAGCTCGACAGCTTCCGAAAGAAGTAGCTGGACGCTACGGCGTCCATGCGGCAGGGATGCCGGCCTCTAAGCTTGCCGCCAGGAGACGCGTATGGCCGATTTCCAGTTCCAGGAGATGTTTCCGCACGGTGAGGACACGACGCCTTACCGCAAGCTCTCCTCCGACCATGTCAGCGTTACCAGGTTCAACGGCCGCGACGTTCTCACCGTCGAGCCCGAGGCGCTGACGCTCCTGACCGCTCAGGCCTTCCACGACATCTCCCATCTCCTGCGACCGGGCCATCTCGCCCAGCTGCGTTCGATCCTCGACGACGGCGAGGCCTCGGCCAACGACAAGTACGTCGCGCTCGAGCTGCTGAAGAACGCCAACATAGCTGCCGGCGGCGTGCTGCCGATGTGCCAGGACACGGGCACCGCCATCGTCATGGGCAAGAAGGGCCAGGCAGTGTGGACGGGCGGCGGCGACGAGGCCGCGATCGCCAAAGGCGTGTTCAAGACCTACACCGAGACCAACCTGCGCTACTCGCAGGTCTCGCCGATCTCGATGTTCAAGGAAGTGCAGACCGGCACCAATCTGCCGGCGCAGATCGACATCTATGCGACCGACGGCGACGCCTACAAGTTCCTGTTCGTCGCCAAAGGCGGCGGCTCGGCCAACAAGAGCTACCTCTACCAGCAGACGCCGGCGGTGCTGAACGAGGCCGCCCTGCTGAAGTTCCTCGACACGCAGATCCGCACCCTGGGCACCGCGGCCTGCCCGCCCTACCACCTCGCCATCGTCGTCGGGGGCACGTCGGCCGAGATGAACCTCAAGACGGTGAAGCTCGCCTCGACGCGCTACCTCGACGACCTGCCGAGCGAGGGCAACAACAAGGGCGTCGCCATCCGCGACCGCGAGATGGAGAAGAAGGTTCTGGAGCTGACCCGCCAGATGGGCATCGGTGCGCAGTTCGGCGGCAAGTATTTCTGCCACGACGTGCGCGTGATCAGGATCGCCCGCCACGGCGCCTCGGTGCCGATCGGCATGGGCGTCTCCTGCTCGGCCGACCGCCAGGCCGTCGGCAAGATCACCAGGGACGGCATCTTCCTGGAGCAGCTCGAGACCAATCCCGCCCACTTCCTGCCCGAGGTCGAGCCGCAGCAGCTCTCGGGCGAGGTCGTCTCGGTCGACCTCGACAAGGGCATGGCGCATACGCTGTCGGTGCTGACGAAGTATCCCGTGAAGACCCGGGTGAACCTCACCGGCACGCTGATCGTCGCGCGCGATTCCGCGCATGCGAAGCTGAAGGAGCGGCTCGACCGCGGCGAGGGCTTGCCCGACTACTTCAAGCAATTCCCGGTGAACTCCGCGGGCCCGGCCATGACGCCGGAGGGCATGCCGTCGGGCTCGTTCGGCCCGACCACGGCCGGGCGCATGGATTCCTACGTCGACCTGTTCCAGGCCAACGGCGGCTCGATGGTGATGCTGGCCAAGGGCAACCGCTCCAAGCAGGTCGTCGACGCCTGCAAGAAGCACAAGGGCTTCTACCTCGGTTCGATCGGCGGCCCGGCCGCGATCCTCGCCAAGAACTGCATCCGCAAGGTCGAGGTGCTGGAATACCCCGAGCTCGGCATGGAAGCGATCTGGCGCATCCAGGTCGAGAACTTTCCGGCCTTCATCGTCACCGACGACAAGGGCAACGACTTCTTCAGCGACCTGAAGATCTGACCTCTTGCCGGACCGTGGATGTCCAGGCTCGCGGTCCCGGAAGAAGGAAACCCGGCAGGTCGCCCTGCCGGGTTCGAGTGTGCTGTCCCACGACGTACCGTCAAATCCCCAGATGACGACCGCCGCCCTTCCAGACTCTCAGCCGCGGCAGCCCTCTTCTCGGGCGCACCACTTGTCGATCCAGACATTGCCATGGCGGGCGTTGACGACCTGCAGCCAGTTGCCGCGGCAGCCGAGCACGCGGAACTTCATGTCGTCCCCTTCGATGGTGGCGATCGCCGAGCCCAGCAGGCCCGGCCGGTCGTAGACCGTGATCGTGCCGTCGACTCGGGCATCGACGGTGAGCAGGTCGGCCGGCACCCAGCCGAACGACTGCGATCCGGCGCCGGCGGCCGCATAGCCCTGCGCGGTGTTGAGCGCGATGCGCGCCCAGCCGCCCTGGCTGCCCATGATGGTGACTTCGCTGCGCGCGAGGTCGCCCCTGGCGGCGCTGCCCGACAGCGTGCCGATCACCGGGCCCTGCGGCGTCGGCTCGGCGCGCACCGAGACCATCTCGCCCCGCTGGAGCAGTGCATAAGCCTGAGTTGCAGTGCATGAGCCGGCATAACCGGTGCTGGCATCGACCGAGCGCTCGAGGACGCCAAATCCCGCAAGCACGGCGACCGTGCCGATGATGGCCCGTAGCATCTTGTCCCTTCCCATATGTTTGGCCGGCCATTCCCCAACAGCCGGACCGTTCACCCACGCCCCTTCTAGAACCGGGCGGAAACGAAGTCGTGGCACTGATTGTATGAGTTGTTTCGGATAGCCACGATACGTTGAATCGGCATTCTTACAGGCGATTCAAGGGTTTTCCCCGGGACCTTATAGTTTCACACGAGGTCCACTCTCCGGATATCTACAGCCCCGCGCTACAGTCACCCGTCATGAACCTCGCCAAGCAGCATCTCGACATAGGCCTGTTCTCGACCAAGCGCGACGAACAGCTCGCCTTCTGGCAGCACACGGTCGGCCTGCCCTACGACCACATGGGCAAGCTGGGCGGCGGCATGCAGCAGCACCGCCATCACATGAACGGCTCGATCCTGAAGATGAACCACTCGCGCAATCCCCTGCCGGCGTTGCCGCCGTCAGGCATCGTCGGCCTGCAGATCGCGCGCGAAGGACTGGCCGGCGTGCAGGCGCTGAGCGATCCGGACGGCAACAAGGTCGTGCTGGTGCCAAAGGGCGCCGACGGCGTGCAGGGCATCGCCATCCTGCTCAAGGTCAACGATCCCGCGGCGCACGACCGCTTCTGGACCGGGGCCATGCAGTTCGAGCGCATTGGCGAGGGCCGATATCGCTGCGGCGATTCGCTGATCGTTATCGCCGAGCGCGGCAAGGTCGAGCGCAGCAGCGAATGGCGCGGCCCGGGCTACCGCTACATGACGGTGCAGGTATGGGATTGCCTCGCCGAGTACGACGGCATCCTGGCGCGCGGCGGCGCCTCGGGCGGCGCACCGCGCGTGCTGGGCGACACCGTGCGTTTCGCCTTCGTCTGCGACCCCGACGGCAA
>JAEWIV010000455.1 GCA_023386865.1 Pseudomonadota bacterium | reverse complement strand
TATCGGACCGGTCGGCGGCGGAGGCTCGGAGCGCGCCTCTCGCGACGTGCGCAAACCGCCGTCGGGAACGGGAATGAGTCGACTTTCGATCGGTCCCGGCGGCGGTGGGCGCAGGGTCGCACTGCGCGCGGCGGCCTCCGGCGAGCCGGGAACCGGCACGCGGGCTGGACGGACGACCACGATGCCCGCCTCGTTCGATGGTTGTGCCTGCTGTGCGATGGCAGGCGTCGCGCCGATGATCAGCGCGGCGAAAGCCACACGGCCCACGGCGAGCCCGAAGGATGACATGACCGACTACCCTGCTGTCGTGGCCAAGCGGACGACGGCGACTTGTTAGCAACAAGGGCGCGCTCTGCGAAGCCCGAAACGACGTCCCGGCGGCTATTCGAGGATAGCCGCTCCGGCCGGCCGCGGGTTCGCTCGCCTCAGCAGAGCGATCAGGGGCAATGCAAGAAACGCCACCACCATCATCAGCTTGAAGTCGTTGGCGTATGCCACGACCATCGCCTGCCTCGTCACCTCGGCGTCGAGGGCCGCGCGGCCGGAGATCGTCGCCATGTCCCAGATTCGTCCATGGGCAAGCGCTGAGAGCGCATCGTTGAACGGCGTGACCCTGCCCGCCAGCTCGGCGTGCACCACTTGCGTATCGCGCGTCAGCAGGAAGATCACCAACGAGATGCCGATGCTCGATCCGATGTTGCGAACCAGGCTGTAGAGCGCTGTCCCCTGGGTGCGCAGTTGGCCGGGCAGTGTCGCGAAGGTGATGGTGCTGAGCGGCACGAACATGAAGCCGAGCCCCAGCCCCTGCAGGATGCCGGTGCGGATCAGCGTCCATTGCGAGACGTCGGGCGTGAAACCCGTCATCTCCCACAGCACGGCGGCGGTCAGCAGCAGGCCGGAGGCAAGCAGGACTCGCGGGTCGACGCGGTCGACCAGGCGGCCCACGATCATCATGGCGACCATGGTGCCCATGCCGCGCGGCGCCAGTACGAGTCCCGCGGTGACGACTGGATAGCCCATCAGGTTCTGCAGATAGGGCGTGATCAGCGCCAGCGAGGCCAACAGGATGATGCCGACCACGAAGATGAAGCAGAGTCCGATGGTGAAGTTTCGATCCTTGAAGATCGTCGGATCGATGAACGGCTGCCTCGCCGTGAAGGTCTGCACCAGGAAGAGGTAGAAGGCGAGCGCCGCCAGGACGGTCTCGATCCAGACCTCGGTCGAGGAGAACCAGTCGAGCTGCTCGCCGCGGTCCAGCATCATCTGGAATGAGCCGATGGCGATCGACAGCATGGCGAAACCGAACCAATCGAAGCCGGTCTTGCTCGTCCTGGTTTCGCTGAGATAGGCGGACAGGCCGAGGAACGTCACAATGCCGATCGGCACGTTGATGTAGAACACCCAGCGCCAGTTGTAGACCTCGGTCAGCCAGCCGCCCAAGGTCGGTCCCAGGATCGGGCCGACCATCACGCCCATGCCCCACATCGCCATTGCCGAGCCGTGCTTTTCCTTCGGGTACGAATCGAGCAGCACGGCCTGCGACAGCGGCACAAGCGAGGCACCGAACAGACCTTGGATGAGGCGGAACAGCACCATCTCGGAAAGGCTGACCGCGATGCCGCACAGAACCGACGCCGCGGTGAAGCCCGCGACCGCGATCAGGAAAAGCCGCTTGCGACCGAGCCGCGCCTCGAGAAAGCCGGTGACCGGCGTGGCTATGGCAGCGGCGACGATATAGGAGGTCAGCACCCAGTTGATCTGGTCGGCTGTCGCCGACAGCGAGCCCTGCATGTAGGGCAGCGCCACGTTGGCGATGGTCGTGTCCAGCGCCTGCATGATCGTGGCCAGCATGATGCACACGGTCAGCAGGGCGAGATGCTCGCGTTTGGATGAAGTCGCGGTCATGTCTTTATCCTTCCTCCCCAGTCTGCCGGGAAGGCGCCGAGCGGCGCGGAGCGTCGAGGGACTCGTCACATCCCCATGAACTGCTTCGCCGCCTCGACCAGGTCGCCGAGATGCCGGCGATGGCCGGTATCGATCTCCACGTTGGCGCTCATGCCGGTACGCAGCGGCGGGGAGTCGGCGGACAGCCGCACGTCGAGGCGGATCGGTACGCGCTGCACCACCTTCACCCAGTTGCCAGTGGCGTTCTGTGCCGGCAGCACCGAGAACTCCGTGCCTGTCGCGGGCGCCAGGCTCCTGACCGTGGCCTGCCATTCGCGGCCGGGATAGGCGTCGATGGCGACCACCGCGGGCGCGCCCTCCTTCAAATAGGTCAGGTCCGATTCCTTGGGGTTGGCCTCGATCCAGACATCGGCCGAGGCCACCAGGCTGAAGGCAGGCTGCGCCGCCGGCAGATACTCGCCGACCTGCAGGGCGTCGACATTGGTAACGATTCCGGAAATCGGCGCCGTCACGGTAGTCCGATTGAGCTCGCGGCGGGCTTCGTCGACTTGCGCCTTCGCCGCGAGAAAGCTGGGATTCTGCTCGACTGGCGCGGCGGCGTTGCCGCCAAGCTGCGCCAGGGTCGCGGCGGCGTCGTTCTCCGCGATCAGCACGCGCTCGCGCGCCGCGTCGAGGTCGCGCTTGGCCTGGTCGTAGGTCGCCTGGGCTGCGATTCCGCGCTGCAGCAGATCCTGCTGGCGCTGGAAGGTCGTCGCGTAGAAGTCGGCATCCGTCCTTGCCTGCGCGACCTGCGCCTGCTTCTGGCGATACGTGGCCTGCAGTGTAGCGAGCTGATTGCGCACCGCCCCGAGATTGGCTTCTGCACCCGCGAGCGCGATCCGGAAGGGCTCCTGGTCGAGCGTGAACAGCACCTGCCCCTTCTCGACCTTCTGGCTCTCCTTCACCGCGATGTCGGCCACGATGCCCGACACGTCGGTCGCGACCGTGAGCTTGCCCGCGTGCACGTAGGCGTTGTCGGTCGATACGTAGCGGCCGCCGGCGGTATAAGCGAACAGGCCGCCTGCGAGCACGACGATGGGACCGAGCGCCAGCAGGGCCCGGCGCAGGTTTTTCGGTTGCCTCAGCGTGGCGAGCGCCGGGGCTGCGACCTCGTCGGCCAGCCCCAGCCGCCGGAAGAAGCCGCGGTTAGCCATTGCTTGATCTCCTTTCGCCGACGGTCGCCGTGGACTTGGCGATCAGGTTGGCCTTCATCCTGCTCAGGACGTCGAGCAGCCGGTCGCGATCCTCATCCGGGATCTCTCCAAGCGCCTCGCCGCGCGTCACCGCGCCTACGGCGAAGATGTCGGCCAGCTTCGGCCGCGACGCTTCAGTGAGCCGCAGGAGCCGCACGCGCCGATCGGTGGGATGGGACTGCCGCTCGACCAGACCCATCTCCTCCAGCCGATCGACCAGCCGCGTAAGCGTGATCGGCTCGACCTCGAGGATCTCCGCCAGGGTCCCGTGCTGGATGCCGTCGTGCCGCGCCAAGTGTGCCAGCACCGAACACTGCGAACGCGTGAGCCCGAGCTCGCGTGCATTCTGCTCGAAGCGCTTGCGCATCAACCGCGCCACGTCGTGCAGCAGGAAACCGAGATTGCGATCGAGATGGGCCATGATACAAATCCCTAAGCATCCATAAAATAAGCATGCTTATGATTAGTTCAAGGCCATATAATCCTTTGAAAATATTGATAAAATCACAGAATCCCTGCTCCAGCAGGTCCTAGCGCCGCTGCAGGCCCGCTGCCTGATACCGGGGAGCGCTCTTCGACCCCGTGGGGGCGTCAGATCAGGAGGCGACGCCGAAGCCCGCGCGCTGGATCGCCTTGGTGATCGCGGCAACGTCGGCGCCGGCTGGCAGGCGCATCTCGCCACTCTTGAGATCGACGGAGATGGGCGCGGTGCCGGCACCCGTGGCGGCGCGCGTGACGGCCTTGATGCAGCCGTCACAGTCCATGCCGGTGACCTTGAGGATGAGTTCTTGAGCCATGTGATATAGCTACGCGCCCGCCGGCCCGGCCGGCAAGGGAAATAGGGGTTCTGGTGAGCGGCGATATCGACGATTTTCGCAGTCTTCTGGCCAAGGTGGGCAATGGCGAGACGCTTTCCATCGGCGAAGCCGAGCGCGCCTTCGACATCATGACCTCGGGCGACGCCACCCCAGCCCAGATGGGCGCCTTCCTGATGGGCCTGAAGGTGCGTGGCGAGACTGCACAGGAGCTGGCCGGCGGGGCGCGGGCGTTGCGCGCCAAGATGCACGGAGTGAAGGCGCCCGCCGGGACCATCGATATCGTCGGCACCGGCGGCGACCATCACGGCACCTACAACGTCTCGTCCTGCTCGGCCTTCGTCGTGGCCGGCACGGGTGTGCCCGTCGCCAAGCACGGCAATCGCGCCTTTACCTCCAAGTCCGGCGCGGCCGACGTGCTGTCGGCACTGGGCATCGGGCTGGAGCTGCCGATCGAGAAGCTCGAGCACGCACTGATCGAGGCCGGGATCTGCTTCCTCATGGCACCGCGCCATCACGGCGCCATGCGCAATGTGGCCGGTCCTCGCGTCGAGCTGGCGCCGTCGCGCACGATCTTCAACCTGCTGGGGCCGATGTCGAACCCGGCCCTGGTCAAGCGCCAGCTGGTGGGCGTGTTCGACCGCCGCTGGCTGAAGCCGGTTGCCGAAGCGTTGGGCCAGCTCGGGCTCGAGCGCGCGCTGGTCGTGCACGGACAGGACGGCATGGACGAGCTCACGACCACGACCAAGAGCTGGGCCGCCTCGCTCGAAGATGGCACGGTTCGGGAGATAGAGATCGCGCCCGAGGACGCAGGTGTGAGACGCGCCACGCTGGCCGAGCTCAAGGGCGGCGACGCCGTCCACAACGCCGAGGCGATCAAGGGCGTGCTGCACGGCAACAAGAACGCCTTCCGAGACATCGTCGTGCTGAACAGCGCGGCGGCGCTGATCGTCGCCGGCAAGGCGAAGGACCTGCGCGACGGCGCAGCCCTCGCCGCGCAGTCGATCGATTCCGGCAAGGCCGCGGCGGCGCTCGCCAACCTGCAAAGGATCTGCGCATGAGCGACACGCTCTCCAGGATCACGACCGATACGCGCAAGCACGTCGAGGCCTGCAAGGCGCGCCGGCCGCTGGCCGAGGTCGAGAAGGCCGCCACGGCGGCCGATGCGCCCCGCGGCTTCGCCAGGGCGCTCAAGAGCACGATCGCCGCGGGCCGCTACGGCCTGATCGCCGAGATCAAGAAGGCCTCGCCCAGCAAGGGGCTTATCCGGCCCGACTTCGACCCTCCGGCCCTCGCTCGCGCCTACGAACGCGGCGGCGCGACGTGTCTTTCGGTCCTGACCGACGAGCCCTACTTCCAGGGCAAGGACGAGTTCCTGGTGCAGGCGCGAGCAGCGACCAGGCTGCCGGTGCTGCGCAAGGACTTCATGGTCGATCCCTACCAGATCGTCGAAGCCCGCGCGCTGGGCGCCGACTGCGTGCTGCTGATCATGGCCTGCCTCGACGATGCGCTGGCCGGCGAGCTCGCGAGACTGGCGCATCGCTGGGGCATGGACGTGCTGGTCGAGGTGCACGACGCGGCCGAGCTCGATCGCGCGCTCACGATCGACAGCGACCTGGTCGGCGTCAACAACCGCAACCTGAAGACGCTCGCCGTCGATCTCGCCACGACCGAGCAGCTCGCACCCAGGGTGCCCAAGGATCGCGTGCTGGTGGCCGAGAGCGGCCTCGGCTCGCCGGCCGACCTTTTGCGCATGTCCAAGGTCGGCGCCTCGGCCTTCCTGATCGGCGAGAGCTTCATGCGCAAGTCCGACGTCGAGGCGGCCGTTCGCGAAATCCTGGAGCGCAAGGCCGCCGCGGCATGAGCAAGAAGAAGCTCACGCACTTCGACGAGCGCGGCAACGCGCATATGGTCGATGTCGGCGCCAAGGACGTCACCGAGCGCGTCGCCGTGGCACGCGCCAGCGTCACCATGCAGCCGGCCACGCTGAAGCTCATTCGCGACAGGAAGGCCGCCAAGGGCGACGTGCTGGCGGTGGCGCAGCTCGCCGGCATCATGGCGGCGAAAAAGACGCCCGACTTGATCCCGCTTTGCCATCCGCTGGCGGTGAACTCGGTTGACGTGAAGCTCAGGCTCGATGCCAAGCGCAACGCCGTCGACATCGAGGCGACCTGCAGGCTCAAAGGCCGCACCGGCGTCGAGATGGAGGCGCTTACCGCCGCCTCGGTCGCCGCCCTCACCGTTTATGACATGTGCAAAGCGGTCGACCGCGGGATGGTGATTTCCGACGTCCGGCTCCTACATAAGTCGGGCGGCAAGTCAGGGACGTACGAGGCCCGCTGATGCCAGACTCTCAGCGAAGCGCCCTTCTCTCCGTTCGCGACGCTCATGCCCGGGTGATCGCGGCGTTCGACAAGTTGCCGGCCGAGATGGTGTCGGTGGCCGACGCCGCCGGCCGCGTGCTGGCGGTCTCGCCTGAGGCGAGACTCACCCAGCCGCCCGCCGACCTCTCGGCGATGGACGGCTATGCCGTGCGCGTCGAGGACGTGCCGGCGGTACCGACGACCCTGAAACTGGTCGGCCAGGCGCCGGCCGGCGGATCCTACGACCACGCGCTGAAGCCCGGCGAGACGGTGCGCATCTTCACCGGCGGTCCATTGCCCATGGGCGCCGACGCCATCGTCATCCAGGAAGACACCAAGGCGGACGGCCAAAAGATCACCATCCTCGAGACGCCGCGCATCGGCCGCCACATCCGCAAGGCCGGGCTCGACTTCACGGCAGGCGACATGCCCTTGGCCGTCGGCCGCACCCTCACGACGCGCGACGTTGCGCTGGCGGCGGCGATGAACCTGCCGTGGTTGTCGGTGCATCGAAAGCCGCGGGTGGCGATCCTGTCGACGGGAGATGAGCTGGTGATGCCGGGCGAGCCGGTCGGACGCAACCAGATCGTCTCCTCTTCCGGCATCGCCGTGGCGGCGCTGGTGCGCGCCTGGGGTGGCGAGCCCACCTTGTTCGACATCGCCCGCGACGACGCCCGACTGATCCAGGAGCGCATCGCCGCCGGCACCCAGCACGACCTGCTGATCACCTTGGGCGGCGCCTCGGTCGGCGACCACGACCTCGTCCAGGACGCCCTCAAGGCGCAGGGCTTCACCATGGATTTCTGGCGGATCGCCATGCGCCCGGGAAAGCCGCTGATGTTCGCCGCCAAGGACCGCGCCCGCGTGCTCGGCCTGCCGGGCAACCCGGTCTCGACCATGGTCTGCGCGCTCCTGTTCCTGAAGCCTGCGATCGACCGCATGCTCGGCCAGGCGGGAGATCTGGCGCCAACCGAGCCCGCCCGTCTTGCCGTCGATGTGAAGGCCAACGACACCCGAGAGGACTACGTCCGCTCCAAGCTCACCCGCACGACCGACGGTCTGCTGGTGGAGCCGCATCCGGTGCAGGACAGCTCGATGCTGTCGGTGCTGGCGTGGTCGTCCGCACTCCTGGTGCGACCGCCGCACGACCCTGCGCGCAAGGCGGGCGATACCGTGCAGGTCATCGATCTTTCTGTTCTCCCAGGTGCCTACTGATCACCGGAATCGGCCCCCTGATCCCCGATATCCCCGGGATAAGTTGACAGTGCAAAAGAACTAAACTAGAACATGTGGCGGGTTTCAGGATTTGTTCCGAAATCTGGTAGGCAGGCTGGGGAGAAAAACCGGTGCTAACCCGCAAGCAAAATGAACTGCTGCTGTTCATCAACAAGCGCCTCAACGATGACGGCGTGTCGCCGTCGTTCGACGAGATGAAGGAGGCGCTGCGCCTGAAGTCGAAGTCCGGCATCCACCGGCTGATCACTGGCCTAGAGGAGCGCGGCTTCCTGCGCCGCCTGCCCCATCGTGCGCGGGCTCTGCAGGTTCTGAAGCTGCCCGATGCTGCAGCGATGCCGGCAGCCAACGTCACGCCCCTGCTGAGCCGTCCCGGCATGGCGGAGAACCGCGAAGGCTTCGTGCCGCAGATCATCCGCGGCGAGAAGGTGCCGCTCGCCGGCGCCATCCAGGTCGCCAACGAGGCGCAGGCGCTCAGCCTGCCGCTCTACGGCCGGATCGCCGCCGGCACGCCGATCGAGGCGCTGCGCGACAATTCCACGACCGTCGACGTGCCGGTGACGCTCCTCAGCTCGGGCGCGCACTACTGCCTCGAGGTGCAGGGCGATTCGATGGTCGAGGCGGGCATCCACAACGGCGACATCGCCATCATCAAGAGCGCCGACACCGCCGAATCGGGCGAGATCGTCGTCGCCCTGATCGACGACACCGAGGCGACGCTGAAGCGCCTGCGCAAGAAGGGCGCCTCGATCGCGCTCGAGCCGGCCAACGCCGCCTACGAGACCCGGATCTTCGGACCTGACCGGGTCAAGATCCAGGGCAAGCTGGCCGGACTGTACCGCCGCTACAATTGAGGCGACGCCTGTCGTTTCGCGCGGGGTGACGGCGCGCGGACGACCATTCAAATGCCCGGCGCTTTGACCGGCATGGCTTGGCGGCTCGGGCTGCCCGGCACCCAAGGACGGTCGCCCCGCCGCGCATTGGCGGTCTCACGCCGCACACCCGATTCATCGAGCCACAGCGCCTGGGCGCCCTGTCGCCAGGCGTCACGACGGTCGATCACCAACCGAGGCCCACGGCAGCGGCCCTGAGCATCGACGGTCGACAGCACGATGTCGGCGTTGGCACAGGCCTCGGCCAGCCGGCGGTCGTCGCTCACAAGGGCTATGCGCCACGGTCCCTTGCGCCACCGGCAAAGCCCGCTGCGGCAGCCAAGACCGGCCGCCTCCTCGTCGGCGCTGGCGAGCCATCGCTTGGCGCCTTCCTGTCCGCTGCGTCGCGCCCAGGTGTCGGCGACGAAACGGTCGGTGCGTGACGAGGCGACATGGACCACGCCCTTGTCGTCGCGCAGACCGAGCACGCGACCATCGTCGCTCATCAGCAGGTCGGGCGCCGGCGGCGGACCGAGGAGCAGCCCGACGGCCACAACCGGCAGTCCGGCCAAGCGCCAACGATGGCGCCACAGGCAGAGCCACAGCCCACCGATGGTGATCAACCACAGGCTCGCGCCCGGCATCGACGGCACCAATGTCGCCGCGTCGGGCCAATTGCCGACATGCTTGGCAATGGCATTGAGGCCTTCGACACCCCAGCCCATCGGCGCCAGGCCCAGGCGCTCGAGGCCCAGCGGCATCAGCAGCATGGCGACGAGGCCCCACGGCATGATCCAGAATCCGGTGAGCGGCACGCCCAAAAGGTTGGCGACGACCCCGAGCAGCGACAGGCGGTTGAAGTGGTAGGCCGCGAAGGCGCCGGTGGCGACCGACGCGATCAGAGTGGTCGCGAGGCTTGCCGAGACAGCGGCACCGATCCGCCACAGCCAGCGACGATGCGAGCGGTCGGCGCGCTCGTGCAGGCGCCGGCGCCAGCCCGCGGCCGCCTCCCAGGTCGCGATCAGGGCGACCACGGCGGCGAACGACATCTGGAAGGAAGCGCCGGTCAGCGATTCGGGCGCCACGGCGAGCACGATCACCACGGACCAGGCAACGAGTCTGAGCGAAAGCGCCGTCCGGTCGAGCAGGATGGCGACCAGCGCAAACCCCGCCATGGCGCAGGCGCGCTGCGCCGGGACCGGTGCGCCGGCGAGCGCGGTGTAGAACAGCGCCACCAGCAGCGCGAGCACGGCCGCGACCTTCTTGGCATCGATGCGCAAGGCGAGCGGCGGCACCAGCGCGATGCCGTAGCGAACCAGCCCCATCACCAGGGCGACGACGAAGACGATGTGCAGGCCCGAGATCGACAGGATGTGGGCCAGGCCCGAATCGCGCATCGCCTGGGCGATCTCCTTGTCGACCGCGGTCTGCTCGCCGGCCAGCAGCGCGGCGACCACGCCGCCTTCGGGCCCGGGCAGCGCCTTCATGATGCGCTCGACGACGTCGGCGCGCAGCGCATCGATGGCGCGCACGACGCCGCCCGGCTTGCCCGGTGCGATGACCGCCGCCGGGGCGAGTGCATAGCCTACGGCGCCGAGCTGCTGATACCAGGCGACGCGCTGGAAATCGAAGGCGCCGGGCGTAGCCGGCCCTGAAGGCGGCGAGATGTTGGCCAGCACGAGGATGCGGTCGCCGACATGAAGCGGCGGCGCGCCCTTGGTCAGCGACACGCGCAGTCGAACCGGCGTCATTTCCGGCGGTGGCACGCCGCTGCCTTTCAGGCGCACCGCCTCGAGCACGACGCGCACCCCCTCGGGCAGGCGTTGGATGTCGGCGATGCGGCCCTCGACGTTGACGTTGAAAAGCGGCCGGGCGAGCGTCGGCGCGGCGAGGCTGGCGGTGCGCCACGCGATCAGGCCGAAGCCCACCGCCGCAGCGACCAGCCCGATGGCCAGCGCCCGGGCAAGGCCGCCGGCCGGGGCGAAGAACACCAGAGCGAGCGCCGCAGCCGCCAGCGCCGGGCCGAGCCACAGGGCAGGCTCGCTCGGCAGCTCGAAGTAGGCGGCGATGCCCAGCCCCAGCGCCACCGGCAACCACAGCATCCAGCGGCTGCGCTCGGCGTCGAGCTGGCTCAGGATCCAGGCACGCGCCCCCGCCACGCCGTCTCCCACCCTCCGTTGTTTGACAGTATCCGGACGCTCGCCTACCTACGGCGCGCTTTTCCGGCCGAATTGCGGCAAAACCCGCGCGCTCCCTGCATCCATGCCCGCTTCCAGCTCATGACCGTCGTCACCCGTTTCGCCCCCTCGCCCACCGGCTTCCTGCACATCGGCGGCGCACGCACGGCACTCTTCAACTGGCTGTATGCACGCCATCACGGCGGCAAGTACCTGCTGCGCATCGAGGACACCGACCGCGCGCGCTCCACGCCGGCCGCGGTCGAGGCCATCCTCGACGGCCTGTCCTGGCTCGGTCTCGACTGGGACGGCGACGTCATCTACCAGTTCCCGCGCGCGGAGCGTCATGCCGAGGTCGCGCGCCAGATGCTGGCGGAGGGCAAGGCCTACTACTGCTACGCCTCGCCCCAGGAGCTCGAGGAGATGCGCCAGGCGCAGCGCCGCGCCGGCGTGCCGATCCGTTACGACGGCCGGTGGCGCGACCGCGACCCCAAGGAGGCGCCGCCGGGTGTGGCGCCGGTGATTCGCCTCAAGGCGCCGCAGAACGGACAGACGATCATCCAGGACGCCGTGCAGGGCGAAGTGAAGGTCGAGAATGCCCAGCTCGACGACATGATCCTGCTGCGCGCCGACGGCACGCCGACCTACATGCACGCGGTCGTGGTCGACGACTACGACATGGGCATCACCCACGTGATCCGTGGCGACGATCATCTCAACAACGCCTTCCGCCAGTTGCAGATCATCAAGGCCATGGGCTGGCCCGAGCCGGTCTATGCCCACATCCCGCTGATCCACGGCGCCGACGGCGCCAAGCTCAGCAAGCGCCACGGGGCCTTGGGCGTCGACGCCTACCGCGACATGGGCTTCCTGCCGGCGGCGTTGCGCAACTATCTATTGCGGCTGGGCTGGGGCCACGGCGACGACGAGATCATCTCGACGAAGCAGGCGATCGAGTGGTTCGACTTGCCGGCCGTCGGCCGCTCACCCTCGCGCTTCGACATGGTCAAGCTCACCAACCTCAATGCCCACTACCTGCGCGAGACGCCCAACGCCGAGCTGGTGCCGCTGGTGCTGCCGCGCATCGAGAAGGCGCTCGGCCGCGCCGTCGACGCGGACGGCAAGGCGCGCATCGAGCGCGGCATGAACGGCGTCAAGCCGCGCTCGCGCGAGCTCAACGAGCTCGCCGACAACCTGGTGTTCTACGCCCGCCACGGCGCGCCGCCGGTGGCCGACGACAAGGCGCGCGCCCAGCTCACGCCCGACAGCAAGGCCCTGCTCGCCCGGCTAGCAACGGCACTCGAGGGCGTTGCCGATTGGAACGAGAAGCCGCTCGAGGAAGCGGTGCGCCGCTTTGCCGAGAGCGAGAACGTCAAGCTGGGCCAGGTGGCGCAACCGCTACGCGTCGCCCTCACCGGATCGACGGCGTCGCCCGGTATCTTCGAGGTCGTCGCCATCCTGGGCCCGGACGAGACCAGGCGGAGATTGCTCGCCGCCGGCGGATAGAAGCCATGCCGCGTTGCCCAGCACATTGTGGCGATGCCCGCGAGTGTCTGGTTCTCGCTTCTTTCGCTTTCCGTCCTGTGGGGCGGTTCGTTCTTCTTCGCCAAGGTGGCGGTGGCCGAGCTCGGGCCCTTCACCGTGGTGTTCGCGCGTGTGTCGCTCGCAGCGCTGGCGCTCGTGCTGATCGTCCCGCTGCGGCGCGATGCACCGTGGCCGGCCTATTTCGCCATGGGCTTCCTGAACAATGCGCTGCCCTTCAGCCTCATCTTCTGGGGCCAGACCGAAATCGCCTCGGGCCTCGCCTCGATCCTCAACGCCACGACGCCGCTGTTCACGCTGGTCGTGGCCCATCTGCTGACGGCGGATGAGAAGATCGACCGCACCAAGATCGTCGCCCTGCTGGCGGGCCTCGCCGGTGTCGTCGTGCTTTTCGGCCCCGACCTGGTGGCGCGGCAGTCCTCGTTGTGGGGCCAGATCGCCTGCCTCGCGGCGGCGCTGTCCTACGCCTTTGCCGGCGTCTACGGCCGGCGCTTCCGCGCGATGGGCGTGGCGCCCGTCGAAGCCGCGGCGGGCCAGGTCACGGCGAGTGCAGTATTGATTCTGCCGATCATGCTGATGGTCGACCGGCCCTGGACGCTGGCAGCGGCACCGTCGACCTCGGTCTGGCTGGCGCTGGCCGGCCTGGCGCTGCTTTCCACGGCGCTGGGCTACGTCCTCTATTTCCGCATCCTCGCGGCCGCGGGCGCCACCAATCTGCTGCTGGTGACCTTCCTGCTGCCGGTCACGGCCGTCCTCCTGGGCGCGCTGGTGCTGGGCGAGCGGCTGGCGCCCCGGCACTTGGCCGGGATGGCGCTGATCGGCCTTGGGCTGGCGGTGATCGACGGCCGGATCACGCACCTGCTGCGGCCCGCGAAATAGCGGCCTGCCGGCACAATTGCGCCTCCGGAGGGGGCTTGTTAGGGTGCTCTTGACCCGTGAAATCACGCTGAAAGAGTGTCCTATGGCCAAGTCGACCGCCACGCTGACCGATAACGAGACCGGCAAGTCCTACGAGTACCCGATCATCCACGGCACGGTGGGTCCGCGTCTGGTCGACATCCGCAAGCTGTACGGCGATTCGGGGATGTTCACCTACGATCCGGGCTTCACCTCGACCGGCTCGTGCGGCTCCAAGATCACCTATATCGACGGCGACGAGGGCGTGCTGCTCTACCGAGGCTACAATATCGCCGAGCTCGCCGAGCAGAGCGACCACATGGAGGTCTGCTACCTGCTGATGAAGGGCGAGCTGCCGACCAAGGCCCAGAAGGAGAAGTTCGTCCGCGACATCACCATGCACACCATGGTGCACGAGCAGCTCAGCACCTTCTATCGCGGCTTCCGGCGCGACGCCCATCCGATGGCGGTGTGCTGCGGCGTGGTCGGCGCCCTTTCGGCCTTCTACCACGACTCGCTCGACATCCACGATCCGCACCAGCGCATGGTCGCCTCGTACCGGCTGGTCGCCAAGATGCCGACCATCGCCGCCATGGCCTACAAGTATTCGGTCGGCCAGCCCTTCGTCTATCCGCGCAACGATCTCAGCTACGCCGGCAACTTCCTGCGCATGATGTTCTCCGTGCCGGCCGAGGATTACGAGATCAACCCCGTCCTCGAGAAGGCGGTCGACCGCATCCTGATGCTGCATGCCGACCACGAGCAGAACGCCTCGACCTCGACCGTGCGGCTCGCGGGCTCCTCGGGCGCCAACCCGTTCGCCTGCATCGCCGCCGGCATCGCCTCGCTGTGGGGCCCGAGCCACGGCGGCGCCAACGAGGCCGTCATCAACATGCTGAACGAGATCGGCGGCAAGCAGAACATCCCGGGCTTCCTGAGCCGGGTGAAGGACAAGCAGGACCACACCCGCCTGATGGGCTTCGGCCACCGCGTCTACAAGAACTACGATCCGCGCGCCAAGGTCATGCGCCAGACCTGCCACGAGGTACTGACCTCGCTCGGCATCGACCACGACCCGCTGCTCGAGCTCGCCATGGAGATGGAGCAGATCGCGCTCAAGGACGACTACTTCATCTCGAAGAAGCTCTATCCCAACGTCGACTTCTACTCGGGCATCATCTTCCGGGCGATCGGCATCCCGACCTCGATGTTCACCGTTCTGTTCGCCGTGGCCCGCACCGTCGGCTGGATCTCGCAGTGGAACGAGATGATCGAGGATCCGGACCAGAAGATCGGGCGGCCGCGTCAGCTCTACAACGGCCAAACCGCGCGGCCCTACAAGCCGCTGCATATGAGAGGCTAACAGGCTGGTTCGCTATCCCGGGAGGAAGCGAGACATGGCACGATCGTCGCGAGGGCCGCGCCAGGCAACGACTTGGGCGGCCGAGCACACCCCGAGGCCGCTGCCGCGCATCGTGCGGCTCGGCCGTCCGGCCAACGACAACGCCCGCCAGATCGGGCCGCGGACGATCACGCTCTACGCGAGTCTCACCGCCGCCGTCGTCCTGTTCGCCCTCCTGCACTGGCAGGCGATCTGACCGCAACAGCCTACTTGCAGGCCGGCAGGTGCTCCGCGCCGACGCCGACCTGCACGATG
Source organism: Pseudomonadota bacterium (assembly GCA_023386865.1). GTDB lineage: Bacteria > Pseudomonadota > Alphaproteobacteria > Reyranellales > Reyranellaceae > Reyranella. The sequence goes on along the minus strand of JAEWIV010000455.1, from coordinate 10,232 downwards.
CGCGGCTTGTCGACCCCCGCCACGCCGACATACTTGAAGACGCGGTCGTCGATCTCGCGCCTGCGTGCCGGCTGCACCACGATGGTCGCCGTGCCGGCGATCAGCGGCCAGAAGGCCGAGGCCTGGGGCTGCTTGGCCGGATCGCTGACGAACGTGAAGTCGATACCGGTGTTGGTGAGATAGGCGCGGCCGGTCGAATCGGTGATCCAGAACTCATCGATCGACGACCGGCCGGCGATGTCCTTGAGCGCGGCGTTGATCTCGGCCGGCTTCAGGCCCGCCTTCTCTGCCGCGGCCACGTAGTTGGCCGCGAGCAGCGCCTGGCCCACCATGTACTTGCCGATGGCAGCTTCGCAGTCCGCCGCCCGCGCCGGCAGGCCGAAGGCGAGGACGACGGCGCAGACGATACGACCGACGTTCACTTGCGTTCGATCAGCTCGATCTTGTAGCCGTCGGGGTCCTCGACGAAGGCGATCACGGTGGTGCCGAACTTCACCGGCCCGGGCGCGCGCGTGACCTTGCCGCCGGCCTTGGTCACCTCGGCGCACATGCCGGCGACGTCGGGCACGCCGACCGCGAGATGGCCGAAGCCCGAACCGATGTCGTAGGGCTCGTGGCCGTAGTTGTAGGTGAGCTCGACGACGCAGTGCTCCTTCTCGTCGCCATAGCCGACGAAGGCGAGCGTATACTTGCCCTCCGGCACGTCGCGCTTGCGCAGGAGCTTCATGCCCATCGGGCCGGTGTAGAAGGCGATCGACTTGTCGAGATCGTGCACACGGATCATCGTGTGCAGCATGCGGGCGTTGATGGCGGTGTCGGGCATCGTCCCCTTCTCCTCTCGCGCGGCTCTACCTGATCATGGCGGCAAAGGTCGCCTCGGCCGCGACCTTGCCTTCGACAATCCCCTTGCCGGAGAACTTCCAGACGTTGGCGCGGCTCTGGATCTTCTCGACATGAAGCTCCAGCCGGTCGCCGGGCACGACGGGCCGGCGAAAGCGAACGTCGTCGATCGACATGAAATAGACGAGCTTGCCCTCGGCCTCCTGGCCGAGGCTGGTCATCACCAGCACCGCCGCCGTCTGCGCCATCGCCTCGACGATCAGCACCCCCGGCATCACCGGCTCGGCCGGGAAGTGGCCCTGGAAGAACGGCTCGTTGATGCTCACGCTCTTGATGCCGACAGCGCTGCTGTCGAGCCGCATCTCGGTCACCCGGTCGACCATCAGCATCGGATAGCGATGCGGGATCAGCTGCAGGATGCGCTTGATGTCGGCCACGGTCGCCGTCGCGGTTGCTGCCATGCTGGTCTTGTCGGTCTGCATGTTCATCCTGACGCCATCCCCCATCAGAAGCGCGTACCGAAGCTGAAGCGGATGTTCTCCGTCTTGTCCCACGGATCCTTCTGCAGCGGGACGGCGTAGTCTATACGGATCGGCCCGAAGGGCGATATCCACTGTACGCCGACGCCGGTCGAAACCCGCATGGTATTGCTGGTCAGCACCGTGGTGCTGTACTGGGCCGGCCCGCCGAGGCCCCACAGCGAGCCGATATCCATGAAGGCCTTGCCGAAAATGCCGATTTCCTTGGGCAGGCCCAGCGGGAAGCTGAGCTCGGTCGTGGCGCTGTAGAAGTAGGTGCCGCCGAGCGAGTCCGCGGTGATCGAATCGCGCGGCCCGATGCCGCCGACCTGGAAGCCGCGCAACGTGTCGCCGCCGATGAAGAACAGGTTGTTCAGCCTGAGCGAGGAGCCGTTATAGGGCAGCACCAGGCCCGCCGAGCCGCCGATCGAGGCGACCACGTCCTCGAAGATGCTCTGGTAGTAGACCGCGTCCGCCGTGGTGCGGAAGTACTGCTCGGTGCCGATCAGGCCCGCCACCGCCATCGAGTTGCGGAGCAGGAAGCCCTTGGTCGTGTTGAGGCGGGTGTCGCGCGTGTCCCAGGCGAGAGTCTCGGAGATCTCGTTGACGACCGACGTGCCGGCGTTGAGCTGCACGATGGTCGAGGCCCAGGGCTGCACGTTGTAGATGTCGGTCTGGCGCAGCGTGTAGCGCACGTTCTGGCGCAGATGCTCGGTGTAGGCCCAGCCGGCGCGCAAGGCGAAGCCGATGCTGCGGTCGTTGTACGAGGCGACCTGCTGGCGGTCGTTGGAGGTACGGAAGAGATCGAAGCCCGCCGCCATCGGGCGGTCCATGAAATAGGGCTCGGTGAAGCTCAGGTCGATCAAGGTGCTCAACGTGCCGATCGACACGCCGAGCCTCAGCTCCTGGCCCTTGCCGAGCAGGTTGCGTTCCTTGATGGCGATATCGCCGAGCACGCCCGACGTCGTCGAGTACCCGGCGCCGAACGAGATGTCACCGGTGCTCTGCTCGACCACCTGGACTTCGAGATTGGTCTTGTCCGGGGCCGAACCCGGCTGGGCGGAGATGTCGACCTTCTCGAAGAAGCCGAGATTTCGCAGGCGCTGCTGGCTGCGCCGCACCTTGGCGGTCGAGAAGGCGTCGCCCTCGGCCAGCCGGAACTCGCGACGGATCACCTTGTCCAGCGTGCGCGTGTTTCCCGAGATGTTGATGCGCTCGACGTAGACGCGCGGCCCTTCCTGGATGTCGAAGGTGACGTCGACGGTCAGGTTGTCCTTGTTGCGCCGGATGTTGGGGCGGACCTCGACGAAGGCGTACCCCAGCGACCCGACGAGCTCGGTGAGGGCCGTGACCGTCTTCTCGACCTCGTCGGCGTCGTACCACTCGCCTTCCGACATCGTCAGATAGCTCTGCAGCACGTCGACATCGAGACCCTGGAAGCGGGTCGACACCTCGACCTTGCCGAACTTGTAGCGCTCGCCCTCGCTGATCGTGAAGGTGATGAAGAAGCCCTCGCGATTGGGCGCGAGCTCCGCCACCGCCGACACAACGCGGAAATCGGCATAGCCTTCCGACAAGTAGAATTTCCGCAGCAGCTCGCGGTCGAGGTTCAGGCGGTCGGGATCGTAGCGGTCGTCCGAGGACAGGAAGCGGTACCAGGCGCTTTCGCTGGTCCTGATCTTGCCGCGCAGCGTGCCGTCGCTGAACGCCTCGTTGCCGACGAAGCTGATGCGCTGCACGCCCGTCACGTCCCCTTCGTTGATCTCGAACACGAGGTCGACGCGGCCCTGGTCGAGCTTGATGACCTTGGGCTCGACCGAGGCATTGTAGCGGCCGCTGCGGCGGTAGATGGTCAGGATGCGCTCGACGTCGGCCTGCACGCGCGCACGGGTGAAGACCTGGCGTGCCCTGGACTGGACCTCGTCGCGCAGCTTGTCGTCCTCGATCTTGCGATTACCCTCGAAGGCGACGCGGTTGATGATGGGGTTTTCCGTGACCTTGACCACCAGGGTCGAGCCCTGCATCTCGATCACGACGTCGGAAAACAGCCCGGTGGCGAACAGCGCCTTCAGCGACCGGTCGGCAGCGGCATGATCGTAGGGCTGCCCTTCCTTGAGCTGCAGATAGGACCGGATGGTCTCCGGCTCGGCGCGCACGTTGCCTTGAATTTGCACGGCCGTGATCGTGCCGCCCGCGGCCGCGGCGCCGGGGCCACGCTGGGCATTCGCCACTGTGCCGAAGGTCAGGATTGCCGCAACGGCCAGAACAGCCCAACGAAAAATCAAACTCACCCCCGGCACCTTCCCAGACGACCTGCCGGCCAGTTTCAGGACCGCATTTTCATAAACCGGCAATACGGACTTAGCTACCCCTTTGTCCCCAGCCCGCGAATTGTCCGCAAGCCCGGGTGTCGCGGCAGCCCCATCCGGCTCAGGTGAACATGCGCAGGAGCTGCTTGATGTCGTTGAAGGTCGCCAGCAGGGCCAAGCCGATCACCAGGCTGAAACCCACCTTCAGGCCGAGTTCCTGGGCCCGCAGGCTGAGCGGTTTGCCGCGCACCGCTTCATACAGATACATCGCCAGGTGGCCGCCATCGAGCATCGGCACCGGCAGCAGATTGAATATGCCGAGCACGACCGACAGGGCGATGACGAGGTTGAGGATGCCCGTCCAGCCGGCATAGGAGGCCTCGCCCGCCGCCTTGGCGATGCGGATCGGTCCGCCCAATTCATCCACAGGCCGCGTCGCCGTCAGGATCTGGCCCATCGACGTATAGAACATCGAGGTCATGCCCCACACGGCGCGGACACCGGCGCCCATGGCACCGAACACGCCGTGGCTGCGGACTTCCGTCACGTTCGCCGGACGTATCCGCAGGCGGCCGATCGTGTACTCCTTGCCGGCGCAGTCGACCGCCTTGTCGGCGATCGGCGTGACCACCGCCTCGCCGCGCTTGCCGACCCGATCGTAGGTGATTGTGACGGGATTGCCGGCGCGATCGCCGATCATTTCCGGAATGCGGGAGAAGTACTCGACCGGCTTGCCGTCGATCTCCAGCAGGAGGTCGCCGACCTTGAGGCCAGCGGCCTCGGCCGGGCTGTCGGCCGTGAAGCCGCCGACCACGGGGCGGACGAGCTGGTCCATGCCGTAGTCGCCCAGCCGCATGGTGTTGCTGAAGCGGTCGGTCCGTTCGCAGTATGTCGGAACGATCACGCCTTTCAGAAGCTGGTTGCCGCGTCGATACTCGACGGGCATCGGCTTGCTGAGGTGAAGGAATTGCGCCTCGGTGATGTCCTCGTAGCGATTGACCCGGCTGTCCCCCAACCTGACGATCTCGTCGCCGGTACGCAGTCCCGCCTTGGCTGCCGGCCCATCGGCCTGCACCGCCACGGTGGTCGGCGTATAGGGTTCGCCCGCGACGTAGTACACCGCGGTAAGCACCACGAAGGCGAAGATCAGGTTGGCCAGCGGGCCGCCCAGCACGACGGCAGCGCGGGCATAGAGCGGCTGGCTGAAGAAGGCTCGCTTCCTCTCCTCCGCCGTCAGCGGCTCGCCCGACGGCGTCGCGCTGGTCGCGTCGTTATCGCCCAGAAACTTCACGTAACCACCGAGTGGCACGGCAGAGATCTTCCAGCGCGTGCCGTTGCGGTCGGTCCAGCCGATCAGTTCCGGCCCGAAGCCGATGGAAAAGACCTCGGCATGGATGCCAAACCGCCTGCCCACCCAGTAGTGGCCGTACTCGTGGACGAACACCAGCAGCGTCAGGACCAGGACGAAATACGGCAGGTAGGTCGTGAACAGCGACATGGTTCAATACACCATGAATTTCGTTTTACTTCAATTGCTTAGCCGCCGGCCCTGACAGGCCTCCTCGGCAATCCGCCGGGCCTCGCGATCGGCAGCCCCGACCTCCTGCAGGGAATTCACTGCGCCCGACAGCGTCGGCCATCCCATCATCACGTCCTCGACGACCCGGGCGATGTCGAGAAAGCCTATGCGACCCGCGAGGAACGCCGATACGGCTGCCTCGTTCGCCGCGTTCAACACGATAGGTGCAAATCCGCCGGCCACCAATGCTTCCCGAGCCAGTCGTAGCGAGGGAAAGCGGCCGGAATCGGGCCTTTCGAAGGTGAGCGCCGCCAGGCCATGAAAATCGAGCCGCGCCGCCGGTCCTTCGATGCGCAGGGGCCAGCCGAGCGCGTGGCTGATCGGCACGCGCATGTCGGGCGTGCCCAGCTGCGCCAGCACGGAACCGTCGCGATAGGCCACCATCGAATGGATGACCGATTGCGGGTGGACGATGATCTCGACCTGCTCGGACGGCAGGCCGAACAGCAGATGCGCCTCGATGAGCTCGAGCCCCTTGTTCATCATGGTCGCCGAGTCGATCGAGATCTTGTCGCCCATGTCCCAGTTGGGATGGGCCAGCGCCTGATCGGGCGTTGCCGCAGCCATGTCGGCCAGCGACCAGTTCCGGAACGGTCCGCCCGAGGCCGTCAGGATCAGCCGATCGATGGCCTCGCGCTGGCGCGGCTCGAACACCTGGAAGATCGCATTGTGCTCGGAATCGACCGGCAGGAGCACGCCGCCCGAACCCTCGATGGCCTCGATCAGCAGCCGGCCGGCGCAGACCAGCGCCTCCTTGTTGGCGAGCGCCACGATGGCCCCGCGCCGCGCCGCCGCCAGGGTCGGGGCGAGGCCGGCGAAGCCCACGATCGCGGCCATCACCCACTCCGCCGGGCGGGCCGCCGCCTCGCAGACCGCCTCGGCACCGGCCGCGGCCTCGATCGAGGTGCCGGCGAGCGCCTCCTTGAGGGCGCCATAGCGGCTGGCGTCGGCGACGACGGCGAGCCGGGCGCGCAGTCGGCGTGCCTGATCGGCCAGGAGCTCGACCGAGGTCCTGGCAACCAGCGCCTCGACCCGATAGAAGGCGGGATTGCGCGCGATCAGGTCGACGGTGCTCTGGCCGACCGAGCCGGTCGAACCGAGGATGGTCACCCTGCGCGGCCGGTCCACGGAAGGCGCCTGCCAGCGGGTCACGTCCACGGCCAGCCTCCGCCGACCAGCAGCCTCACCAGGGCCACGACGACGAGGACCGCCAGAAGCCCGTCGACGCGGTCGAGCAGGCCGCCATGGCCCGGAATCAGCGTGCCGCTGTCCTTCACGCCGGCGCGGCGCTTGGCCGCCGATTCGAGCAGGTCGCCGGCCTGGCCGACGACCGCCAGGCCGGCACCGATGGCGGCCAAGGTGAAGGTGTGCCCGAGCCCGAACGCATAGCCCATGGCCGCGCTGGCCACCGCCGCCCACGCCATGCCGCCGAGCAGTCCCGACCAGGTCTTTCCCGGGCTGATGCGGGGCGCGAGCTTGGCGCCCCCTGCCGCCCGACCGACGGCATAGGCGCCGATGTCGGTCGCCCAGATGCAGGCCACGATCCAGACGATGGTCTCGCGACCGTCGCCCGGCTGATGGCGCAGCCACAGCAGTGCCGCGATCGCGGCCAAGGTGTAGGCGACGGCCAAGAGGCGCAGCAGCAGCCGCCCGCGCGTCAGCGCGATCCACTCCGAGATCAGCAGCGGTGCCGCCACAGCCGCCACGAGATCGATCCAGGGAAAGCCGAACCAGATGGCCGCCAGCAGCAGCGGCCCCAGCACCGCCGCCGACAGGATGCGCAGCACCAAACCACGATGCCGGCCGAAACGCCCTCCCGGGGCGTCAGCCGCCGACGCCGCCATATCGCCGTTCACGCCGATGGAACTCGGCGACCGCCTGTTCCAGGTGCTCCTTGCCGAAATCGGGCCACAGCGTGTCGACGAACACCAGCTCGGCATAGGCACACTGCCAGAGCAGGAAATTGCTGATGCGCTGCTCGCCGCTGGTACGGATCACCAGGTCCGGGTCGGGCACGCCCGCCGTCAACAGCTCCTGCTCGAAGCGCGCCTCGTCGATGGCCTCGACGGCGAGTTCCCCGGCGGCGACGCGACGGGCGAGGCTGCGCGTCGCCTGCAGGATCTCGTCGCGCGCGCCATAGTTGATGCAGATGTTGACGTCGATGCGGCCGTTGGCGCGCGTCATCTGCTCCGCTTCGCCGATATCGCGCACGATGTCCGGCGCCAGGCCCGCGCGGTTGCCGATGACGCGCAGCCGCGCGCCGTTCTTGTGCAGCTCCTCGAGCTCGTTGCGCAGATAGTGGCGCAACAGGCCCATCAGGTCGTTGACCTCGTCGGCCGGCCGCGTCCAGTTCTCCGTCGAGAAGGCAAAAAGCGTCAGCACGGGAATTCCGAGCTCGCCCGCGCCGCGCACCACGCGGCGCACCGCATCGGCGCCGCGCCGGTGCCCGGCGACCCTCGGCAGTCCGCGCGCCTTCGCCCAGCGGCCGTTGCCATCCATGATGATGGCGACGTGCTGGGGACCCGGCGTCGGGTCCGCGGTGGCGGGCAGCGACGCAGTCGACATCAGACCGTCTTGATCTCTTTTTCCTTGTGAGTCAGCGCTTCGTCGACGTGCTTGACGTAGCGGTCGGTGAGCTTCTGCACCTCGTCGGACTTCTGGCGATGCTCGTCCTGCGAGATCTTGTGATCCTTCTCGGCCTTCTTCAGCGCTTCCATGCCGTCACGGCGCACGTTGCGGACGGCGACGCGGCCCTGCTCGGCGTACTTGTGCGCGAGCTTGGCGAGCTCGGTACGGCGCTCGGCCGTCAGCTCGGGGATCGGCACACGCACGAGCTGGCCGTCCGGCGCCGGGTTGAGGCCCAACCCCGCCTCCCGGATCGCCTTGGCGACCGACACCACCAGCCCCTTGTCCCAGACATTCACCGTCAGCAGGCGCGGTTCGGGCGCGCTCACGGTGCCCACCTGGCTCAACGGCATGCGCTGGCCGTACGCATCGACCATGACGGGATCGAGCAGGTTGACCGACGCGCGGCCGGTCCTGAGACCGGCGAACTCTTTCTTCAGGGCGTCTAGCGCGCCCTGCATGCGCTTTTCGAGTTCCTTGGGATCGGCGCTCATCTTCAGCCCTCGTCTCTGATGATGGTGAAGGTTCCTTCCCCGCGCATCGTCGCGGCGAACGCGCCGGGCTTGTGAATGTCGAACACGATGATCGGGATGCGATTCTCGCGGGCCAGCGAAATCGCCGAGGCGTCCATCACCTGCAGGTCGCGCTGCAGCACGTCCATGTAGGTGAGCGAATCGTAACGCTTCGCCGTCTTGTCCTTCTTGGGATCCGACGAATAGACGCCGTCGACCTGAGTGCCCTTCAGCATCGCGTCGACGCCCATCTCGGCGGCGCGCAGGGCGGCGGCGGTATCGGTCGTGAAGAACGGATTGCCCGTGCCGGCGGCGAAGATCACCACGCGGCCCTTCTCCATGTGGCGCGCCGCACGGCGGCGGATGTAGGGCTCGCACACGGTGGTCATGGGGATGGCGGACTGCACGCGAGTCTGCAGGCCCTGTCGCTCGAGCGCGCTCTGCATAGCCAATGAATTGATGACTGTCGCCAGCATGCCCATGTAGTCGCCGCTCGCGCGGTCCATCCCCGATGCGGCGGCCGACACGCCTCGGAAGATGTTGCCGCCGCCGATCACCAGGCAGACCTGCACCCCCATCTCGTGCACGGTCCTGATCTCCTGGGCCACCATGGTGACCATGGCGGGATCGAGCCCATACTCCCGCCCCCCCATGAGCCCCTCGCCCGAGAGCTTAAGCAGTACGCGGCGATAGCGGGGACTCGATGGCATCGGGTGCCTCAGACTCCAGTTTTCTTGGGCAACGCAGGCCTCTCAGGCCCGCGCGCCGATGTTCGTTGTCATACTACTTCTTGAGCTGGGCAGCCACCTCTGCGGCGAAATCCTCGGACTTCTTCTCGATGCCTTCGCCCAGGCCGAAGCGCAGGTAGCCGGCCAGCCGGACCGGTGCGCCGACCTGCTTGCCGGCGTCGTCGATCACCTTCGAGACCTTGGTCTTGCCGTCCATGATGAAGGCCTGCTCGAGCAGCACCACTTCCTGATGGAACTTCCGGATACCGCCCTCGACCATCTTGGCGACGATGTCGGCGGCCTTGCCGCTCTGGTCCGCCTTTTCGCTCAGCACCGCGCGCTCGCGCTCGACGAGAGCCTTGTCGAGCTCCGCCACCGTCAGCGACTGCGGGTTGGCGGAGGCGACATGCATGGCGAGCTGCCTGGCAAGCGCCTCGAGCTTGGCCTTGTCACCCGTCGATTCGAGCGCCACCAGCACGCCGATCTTGCCGAGATCGGGCGCCACCTTGTTGTGCATGTAGCTCGCGACCACTCCGTCGGAGACCGACAGCATGCCGGCGCGGCGCAGCGACATGTTCTCGCCGATGGTGGCGATCAGGTGCGTGAGCTCGCCCTGCACGTCACGACCGGTGCCGGGGTACGGTGCCGCCGCGACCTTGCCCAGGTCTCCGCCATTGTCGAGTGCGAGCTTGGCAGCGTCGCCGACGAACTTCTGGAACAAATCGTTGCGGCCGACGAAGTCGGTCTCGGCATTGACCTCGATGACGGCGCCGCGGGTTCCGCTTGCGATCACGCCAACCTGGCCCTCGGCCGCGACGCGGCCGGCCTTCTTGGCAGCCGCCGACAGGCCTTTGGTCCGCAGCCAGTCGATCGCCTTCTCGAGGTCGCCCGCGACCTCGCCCAGCGCCTTCTTGCAATCCATCATGCCCGCGCCGGTCTTCTCGCGCAGTTCCTTGACCAGGGAGGCCGTGATCTCAGCCATGTCTTGCTCCGTGTCGCGCGCAACGCGCGCTCGTTGAAACAACTCTCTTTTGCCGGCGGCGCGCCACGCCCGTGGCCCGTCTTGCACTTCGGAGCGCGGACCTCCGGGTCCGCTCATGAATCATGATGCGGACCTGGTG
>JAEWIV010000197.1 GCA_023386865.1 Pseudomonadota bacterium | reverse complement strand
GATTCCAGCTGGACCCATCATGCTCTAGACGACTCCCTCCTGGCGCAGGCGCTTCGCCTCGTCGGGCTCGACTCCGCACAGGGAGCCGAGCAGCACGTCGGTATGCTCGCCCAGCAGCGGCGGACGGCTCACCGCGACGGGCGAATCCGACAGTTTGATCGGGCAGCCGACCGTCTGATAGGTGCCGCGCGTCGGGTAGTCCACGTCGACGATCATCTCGCGCGCCTTGAGATGCGGATCGGCCAGCACCTCGCCGGTGTCCTGGCAGGCGCCGCAGGGAACGCCCGCCTCGCCCATCAGGCGCATGACGTCGTGCTTGCTGCGTTGGCGCGTCCACGCCTCGATGATCGCGTTGAGCTCGGCCCGATTGTCCCACCGCGCTTCCGCGGTCTTGAAGCGGGCATCCTCGGTCAACGCCGGCTGGCCCAGCACCTTCGCCACCGCCGGCCACATCTGCGGCTGTGCGTAGAGATAGACATAGTCGTTCGGGCCGCCCGGCGCGCAGGCGTAGGTCGTGCCCGGCACGTTGGTGCCGAGCTGATTGCCGGTGCGAGGACCGGGACGGCCGAGGCGCTGATGGTCGCGCAGGCTCACCCGCACCAGGTTGACGACCGCATCCTGCATGGACACCTCGACCTGCTGGCCGCGGCCGGTCGCATGGCGCTGCTGCAGCGCCGCCAGGATGCCGATCGCCATGTGCATGCCGGTGCCGGAATCCCCGATCGACGGCCAGACGTAGGTCGGCGGATTCTCGGGGAAGCCGGTGACGCTCATCGCCCCGCCCATGGCCTGGGCGACCGGCTCGAAGCTCTTGAATCCGCTGTACGGCCCGTAGGTGCCGAAGCCCTTGATGGTGGCGTAGATCAGCCGCGGGTTGATCTTGCTGAGCGCCTCGTAGCCGAACCCGAGGCGATCGAGCGCGCCCGGCCCGAAATTCTCCACCAGCACGTCCGACTGGGCGATCACCTTGCGGAACAGATCCTTGCCGGCGTCGGTCTTGAGATTGAGCGTCAGGCTGCGCTTGTTGGCGTTCAGTATCAGGAAGAACAGGCTGTCGCTGTCCTTGTGGTCGCGCATGTTCACCCGCGCGATGTCGCCGCCCTTGGGCTCCTCGAGCTTGATCACGTCGGCACCGAGGAAGCCGAGGATCTGCGTGCAGGCGGGCCCCGCCTGGTTGTGCGTCATGTCGATGATGCGGATGCCTGACAAGGCCTTGTCCATGGTCGCGCTCCTTCTCCCCGCAGCGATTTTGACCGGTCGATTGATGCGCTGCATTCTACCCGGGTCGGACGTGAGGATGCGAATTTCGCAATGAAGGGGGTGAACATGGGCAGGCTCGACGGCAAGGTCGCCGCGGTGACGGGCGGGGCATCGGGAATCGGCGAGGCGACGGTCAGGCGCTTCGTGGCCGAGGGTGCGAGCGTGGCGTTCTGCGATCGCGACGGCGAGCGCGGCCGCCGCGTGGCGAGCGAACTCGAGGCCACGGGCGCCAAGGTCGCCTTCACGCAGGCCGACGTCGGCACCGAGGCCGCCTGCCTCGCCTTCGTCGAGGGCGCGGCGCAGCGGTTCGGGCGCCTCGACATCCTCGTCAACAACGCCGGCATCCGCAAATACGAGAAGATCGATCAGGCGAGCGCGGCGAGCTGGAACGAGATCCTGAGCGTCAACCTGATGAGCTACGCCTTCTGCGCCAAGGCGGCCGTTCCGCTGATGCGCCGCAACAAGGGCGGCGCCATCGTCAACGTCGCCTCCGTCCGTTCGGTCGTCGCCGGCGGCGGCAACCTGCAGTACGACACCACCAAGGCCGCCATCGCGGGCCTGACGCGGGCGCTCGCCGCCGACCACTCGCCGGAGGGCATCCGCGTCAACGCCGTCGGTCCAGGCCCGATCTTCACGCCGTTTCACGAGCGCCGCATCGCGGCGGCCGGCGAGACCGTCGAGCAATACAACGCCCAGGCGGCACGCGGCACCATGCTGAAGCGCCCGGGCCGGGCCGAAGAGGTCGCCGCCGCGATCCTCTTCCTCGCCTCCGACGACGCCTCCTACGTCACCGGCGCCCTGCTGTTCGTGGACGGCGGCATGACGGCGATGTAAGAAGACACCGACGGCGCCGCCTGGGCGGCTCCGCTCGGAATGACCGGTCACATGCAGGTCCGGTCGCCGATTGCGGATTGTGATCCGTCCTCCGCATCTCGTCGTATGAAGGTGCTGAGGCTCAGCCATGCGCAACATCGCCGTCACCTATCTGACCGTGCTGGTCGTCTTCGCCGCCGTCGACTTCGTATGGCTCGGCGTGGTCGCCCTCGACTTCTACAAGAAGGAGGTCGGGGAGATCCTGCTCGAGAAGCCACGGCTCGAAGTCGCCGTGCTCTTCTATGTATTGTGTGCCGCCGGCATCGTGATCCTTGCGGTACAGCCCGCCCTCGCCGCGGGTGATTGGACCAAAGCGGTGTTGCTCGGCGCCGTGTTCGGCTTGTGCGCCTACGGCACCTACGACCTGACCAACCTGGCAACCCTGCAACGCTGGTCGCTTCGGCTGGTCATCGTCGACATGGCCTGGGGCACCGTCCTCGTCTCTGTCTCCTCGGCGGCCGGATACGTGGTCGGACGGCTGAACGCGTGAGGAACAAAGGTCGACCCATGCGCCTTCTCCTGGCTTCCCTCTGCCTCATCCTGCCTGTTCATGCCGCGGCATCAGCCGACGGGGCCATCGCCTACGGGCCCTCCCTGTCCTTCATCGCCTATCGCAATGGCGAGGCCATCGGGCGTCACGACCTCGTGTTCGCCCGCGACGGGTCGCACCTGACCGTGACGACGAGGATCAGGCTTGCCGTGAAGTTCATGGGGTTCACCGCCTATCGGTACGATCATACGGCCCAGGAGGTCTGGCAAAACCAAAGACTGATCTCGCTGTCCGCGCGCACCGACGACAATGGGAAGCTGTACGATGTCAGGGCCGAGCGCACACCGGCCGGGCTCGCCGTGAGGACCAACGATCGTCTCGAGACCTTGTCGGGCTCGCTCCTGCCATCATCGCATTGGAATATCGCGCAGGTCGGTCAGTCGGCTTTGCTCAACACCCAGACGGGACGGGAGGCGCGCGTTCGAATCACGTTGTTGGGGCGCGAGCAGGTGAGGACGGCGGCCGGTATCGTCCAGGCATCTCGCTACAACTATCAGGGCGACGTCGAGATGGACCACTGGTTCGACGACCTTGGTCGGTGGGTGAAGACTGCCTTCACGGCATCGGATGGCTCTCGGGTGGACTATGTACTGGCCAATTGACTCCGGCGCGCCGTGGTTCGAGCGGCCGGCGTTGCGTGCGGCGGCCTGAGCCTGCTTGGATGGATTGCCGTCAACTCATCCAACCACGCGCCCCCCGCGTATCTGGACCGGAACTACGGTAGCGGGGGTCAGAGAATGAAAGTTGCCGTCATCGGCGCCGGCGTTGCAGGTCTCGGCGCGGCATGGCTGTTGAGCCGTCAGCACGATGTCGTGATCTACGAGCGGGAGAGCCGGTTCGGCGGCCATGCCTGCACGGTCGACGCCTCGGCGGGAGGCCGCAGCCAGCCGGTCGATGTCGGCTTCATCGTCTTCAACGAGCGCAACTATCCCAACCTGGTCGCCCTGTTCGACCATCTCGGCGTCCCCACCAAGCCGTCGGACATGTCGTTCGCCGTCAGCCTCGATGGCGGCCGTTTCGAGTATGGCAGCTCCTTCAGCACCTTCCTGGCGCAGCGCCGCAACATGGCGCATCCGTCGTTCCTGCGCATGACGCACGACATCCTGCGCTTCAACCGCCTGGCGCCCCGCCTGCTGGACAAGTGCGAGGACCTCGACTTCACCATCGGCGACTTCGTCGACGACGCAGGACTCGGTACAGCCTTCCGCGATCGCTACCTCCTGCCGATGGCGGCCTGCATCTGGTCGACGCCGCTCGGCCGCATGCTCGACTACCCGGCGCAGACCTTCGTGCGCTTCCTCCACAACCACGGCCTGCTCACCGTCGGCCCGCAGCTCGCCTGGCGCACGGTACAGGGCGGCAGCCGCTCCTATATCGAGCGCATCGTGGCGCCGCTGCGGGCGCGCGCGCGGCTCGCGACCCCGGCCGGCGCCATCCGCCGCGGTCATGACGGCGTGCATGTCCGCGATGCCACCGGCCACTGGGACCGCTTCGACAAGGCGATCCTCGCCTGCCATGCCGACCACGCCCTGGCGCTGTTGACCGACGCCGACGCCCGCGAGCGCGACCTGCTCGGCCGCTTCGGATATTCCTCGAACGAGGTCTGGCTCCATGCCGACGTTACATTGATGCCGCGCCGACGTCCGGTATGGTCGAGCTGGAACTACGTGGCGAGCAGCGAGGCCCGCGAGAGCCCGGTGAGCGTGACCTACTGGATGAACCGCCTGCAGGGTCTTCCCGACAGCATGCCGCTTTTCGTATCGGTCAATCCCGGGCGAACGCCTGAAAGGGCATTGCAGCGCTTCACCTTCGAGCATCCGATGTACGACGCCGCCGCGATCCGGGCCCAGCGCAGCCTGCATGCCATCCAGGGCATGCGCGACACCTTCTTCTGCGGCAGCTACTGCGGCTACGGCTTCCACGAGGACGCGCTGTCGTCGGGCCTCGACGTCGCCGAGCAGCTCGGGGTGCGCCGGCCGTGGCGCAAGCCCGACGAGCATCGCCGCATCGGCGATCCGCCGCGCGTGGTGGCCGACGCGCCGATCGGCCCCCTGCCCGTTCCCGTCGTGCCGTGAGCGGCCCGGTCCATACGATCATCGACGCCACCGTGGTGCATCGCCGGCTGCGGCCGCGCGACAACGCCTTTCGCTACCGCGTCGCCTATCTCTGCCTCGGCCTCGACGCCCTGGAAAGCGCGGCCGGACGCTGGCTGAGAGTCGATCGACGCGGCCTGGTGTCCTTCCGCCGCGCCGACCATGGCGGGCGCGACGGCGCCGACCTCGGCGCCTGGCTGCGCCGGATCCTGGCCGGGCAAGGGCTCGACGCGATCTGCGACGGCGAGATCGTGCTGATGACCCTGCCGCGCATGCTGGGCTACGTCTTCAATCCGGTGAGCTTCTGGTTCTGCCGCGACCGCAGCGGCGCCCTGCGCGCCGTGCTGTGCGAGGTCAACAACACCTTCGGCGAGAGCCATTGCTATCTGGTCCATCACGACGACCGGCGCCCGATCGAACCTGACGCCTGGCTGGAGGGCCGCAAGGCCTTCCACGTGTCGCCCTTCCTGCCGGTCGAGGGCGGCTACCGGTTCCGCTTCCGTCTCGACGACCGGCGGGCCCATGTCGACGTGAATTACCATGACGCCCACGGCCTGGTGCTGGCGACCTCGGTCGGGGGCCGGCGCGAAGCCCTGACCGACGCCACCGTGCGGCGGCGCTTCCTCGCCAACCCGACCATGACGCTGGCGGTCATCGCCCGAATCCACTGGCAGGCCCTGCAACTCATCTGCAAGCGGGCGAAATTCCACCACAAGCCAGCTCCGCCAGCGGAGCTGGTGACGCGCTGAGACGGCGATCGCCGCGCGCTTTGTGGGGGATCCTGGAGTCCCGATCCGCCCAATCGTTTTTCTTTCAGATCGGGTCCGCGAGCTCGTTGAAGACTGCTCTGTCCTTCACTTTGACATGATGCCGGTTCCGCACTTCTATGACGCCGTCGGCTGTGAGCTTGCGGAAGGCCCTGCTGACGGCAGCCAGCGACAGACCTGCATATTCGCCGATTTCGGTTCGATCCATCGGCAGGAAGATTTCGTTGGTTGGCTCTTCCCGGCTCGTTTGAAGCTCCTCCATAAGCTGAAGGAACATCGCAACCTTGTTGGTGGCTTCTCTCCTGGAGATCAGGAAGGCGTGCCGCTGCGCTTGACGCAATTCCTGGCAGAGTTTGCAAATGACATGAAACTCCAGGTCGGGATCTTTGCGCAGATGGCCCTGGAGCTTGTTGACCGGCAGACGATACGCGGTTACGGCCGTGATTGCTTCGGCCGAATTGGCATAGACGCCCTCCTCCGAAAGGCCCACCAAATCGTCGGCAAACAGGAATGCGTTTATGCGTTCGCCGCCGTCCGGAGCGGCCGAGAACGACTTCACAACGCCGGATATGATGTTGTAGATCGCCTGGACTGGAGCGCCGGCCCGATAGATTTGCTCGCCTCTCCTGCATCGGACGATCGACGCGATCAGCGACAGGCGCGCCCGCTCTCCTTCACTGAGCAGCTGGTGGACCTTCCCCTTCGCAGGGTTGCCCGCCGTCCACAACTGGAGAGCCCGGATAGCCGGTCCCCCTCGCGAAGCCGGCGGCACAGAGTTTGCGTTCTTGCGATGCATTCCAAGTCGACTTTTGGACACCGAAACCATCGCAGGAGTATCAGGGCGAGAGTTTGATCCGGATCAAGCTTCCGTCCCTCATCCCTGGACGGCACGGCAACCACCGTCATAAGCAGACCGGCGCCATCGGGCCGGCGAGCGCCGGCTCTGTGTGGAAGCTGGCAAGGACGGGAGTCGGGCCCGCGCGCTGCCCGATGGCCCTTTGTCCGACCGGGCAGCGCGGCCTGTGCATGAAACGCAAAGTGCTTCTGCACAAAACTTTGACACGGATCAAACTTCCGGGCCGTGCCGCCATTGGCCCCTGAGCCGGGCCATCTTAGTTTCCGCTGCCGGAGGTTTGCCGATGTCGCCTTCGGTTCGCGAAATCATTGAGCTCAATATCGATTACTACCTCAGGAAACTTCGGACGGAATCCGATCCTTCCAAGCGTCGAACAATCGCCGGTCTGTTGAGGGAGGAAGAAATAAAGCTCGCGAAGTTGGCGCGATCGATCAGCGACCAGCCGGCTCCGTCACCTCCGTCCAATCCGGCCGATGAGACGGATTGACGTCGACCCAGGCCATACCGTAATCAGGCGGCGGCTTCTCGACGGTCAGCCTACCATTGAAACCGCCAGGAGAGCGCGGCGCCGACCACGAACTGGTTGGGCGATCCGGCCGGACCCGTGACCAGGGGTGATGCGGCCGCGACATCCGTCAGCCTGTTCCACGCACCGAAGGCGACGCCACTCAGCTTGTCCGTGATCCGCCACAGCGCGCTGGCGCCGAGCCCGACGCTGCGCAGACCGGCCCCCGGGTAATACTGGGCATAGCCCGAATTGAACGACTGCGCGGCGTTGATGCCGAAATAGGCTTGATTGAAGGTGGCGTCCGTCACCGACAGGCGGGGTCCGCCGGAGAGGAATACGGTATCGGTGACGCGCAGCTTGCCGTCGATCAGGGCGTCGAACACGAGACCGTTGCTGCCGCCCAGACCGCGCCGCAGCTCGACCTTGGCGGCAAGGAAGGGCGCGTCGTAGCGGATGAAGCCGCCGCCCTCGACGGTGAAGGGCACGCTGCCGGTGCCGAACAAGCCCGGCCCGTCCCACTCGTTGCGCGGAAATCGATAGCGCAGGATCGGTCCGGCCTTGAAGCCGGCGGCGTCGAGCAGCGTGGCGCCGACGCCATCGCGCGCCGAGACGAAAAACAGATCACGCCGGTAGCGCAGATCGAGGTTGGGGACAGGCAGGACGCGGTAGTAGGCCCCACCCTCGAACCACGGCGCCATGACGACGCCCGGACCGATATCGAAGGTCCAATGCTGCGGCGGTGGTCCGGCCGCTTCGCTGCCGATGCTGGACGGCTGGGCTCGAGCCGCCGAAAGCGGCACCGCGAGCCCGAGGAGGCAAACTCCGACGAACCGCCGAAAACACGCCGAGAACGACACTGCTGAATGCTTCATCGCCGCTATACGCGCCTGCCGCTCCCCAGGATCACCGGGCGATCGACTTTTCCCGGCATCTGACGAGGGGCGTGTCGCGTAACAGTCGGAGAAGCGTCGGGAGCGTCGAAGTGACTGAGATCGATCGTCGGCAACGGAACCTCTGGCTGCTCGCAGCGTTCATCGCGCTTGCCCTTGGGGGTGGCACGGCAATCGGCATGCTCACCCGTCCGGACGGCTGGTACGCGAGCCTGGCCAAGCCCTCCTTCAATCCACCGAACTGGGTGTTCGGCCCGGTATGGAGCGCGCTCTATGTCATGATCGGCGTCGCCGGCTGGCTGGTCTGGACATCCGGCCGATCGACGGCAGCGATCGGTCTGTGGTGGACGCAGCTCGTCCTGAATTTCTCGTGGTCACCGGCCTTCTTCGCGATGCATCGCATCGGGCTTGCCCTGGTGGTCGTCTCGCTGCTTCTCGTGGCGATCTGGGCATTCGTCGCGGTGACCGCGCGGCAACGCCCTGCCGCCGCGCTGCTGTTCGTTCCTTACGGTCTGTGGGTGGCGTTTGCGACGGTGCTGAACGCGTCTCTTTATGTCCTCAATCCTGCGAGCTGACGTCCGGGGTTGGACTTTGCCGTTGTTCCCGACGGCTGGGAACAATCGACATGCGTGCCACGTTGCGACCACAGACATCCGGGCAGCAAGGAGCGGCCATGCGCATCGTCCCGCGGCTGGCGTGCTGCATCCTCGCAATTTCTTGCGCCGAGCAGGCCGCCGCCCAGTCGCGGCAATACGCCTGGTCCGACATCGACTGCCGGCAATCCCGCATCGCCGCCTGGCCCGGACTGAAGTGCCGGGCGACCAACGTGGTCACGAGCGAAGGGAACGTCGGCGTATTCCGTCAGTGGGCGGCCTTCGGGACGAGCCGGGAGGGCTATTACGCCCATCTCTTCCTGTGGGAGGCCGAGAACGGTTTCTCCTATCTTTCCGCCGACGAGACGACGGCCGAGTTCGTGAAGTGGATGTTCGAGGACGGAAAGTTCATCGCCCAGGTCTCGCCGGTCGCCCGCTACAAGGATGCCGACTACGTGACCTTCAAGGACGGCAAGGCGGCGCGGAGCTGCATCGGCTTCAGGCGCATGGGCAGACCGCAACGCGGCGGATACGACTCGATAATGGGCGGCATACTTTGTGCGCCGCCCGGCAAGCCTGTCACCGCCGGCGATACAGCCAGCTTCATCGACAAGGCACGACTGCAGCCGCCGGTTCGCTGATGTCAGCGGCAGATCTCAAGCGGCAGTTGCCGGCTGTACGCCGCCGTCAGGCACTCCGCTGCGCTTTGAAACTGGTCCCGCCGGAAATACACGGGGTTCAGGCGATAGGCGGGGGGCCTTTCCGCGACGGGAGCGGTCGCCGGGCTGCCCCACGACCAGCCGCCGTCGGAGCTTGCACCCGAGCCGGAGCCGCCCGAGGCCGCGCCATTTCCTGACGCCCCATTGGAGCCGCCGCTGCCCGTAGCGACGCCGAGGCCGGGCGGGCCGGCAAGGGGATCACCGACGGTGCCAGGTGCGGCATTGCTTGCGTTGGCACCGACGCCTGTTGCGCCACTGTTGCCACTGCTGGCAGTGCTGCCCGGGCTGGCCGCAGCGACTCCGCTTGCGCCACCGCCAACGCCGGTCGCACTTGCGCCTCCGACACCGGCCGCTCCGGGTCCGGCAACACCGGTGGCGGCAGCACTCGAGCCACCGACACCCCCTGCACTTGCGCCACCAACGGCGGCGCCCACGCCGGCACTGGCCACGCC
>JAEWIV010000368.1 GCA_023386865.1 Pseudomonadota bacterium | reverse complement strand
CCGCCCATGTTGCCCAGACCGATGAAGGCGATCTTCGCCATGTCATCCTCCCTTTCAATCGAAGAACAGGTCGTTCGCCACCGGCTTGAAGTGCGCCTCCACCATCTCGCGCGTCACGCCCTCGATGGTGGGCGGGTTCCATTTCGGCTTCTGGTCCTTGTCGATCAAGAGGGCGCGCACGCCCTCGAAGAAATCGTGGTCGGGCCGCATGCAGGCCTGCGACATGCGGTACTCGATGGTCATCGTATCCTCGAACGAGCGGTTGGCGCAGCGCTTGAGCTGCTCCAAGGTGATCGCCATCGACAGCGGTGACAGCTTCAGGAGCGCGGCGAGCTGCTTGCGCGCCCATTCACCCGGCTGCTTCTCGAGCTTGGCTACGATCTCAGCCACGGAATCCGCCGAGAAGCAGCGATCGATGTCGGGCATCAGGGCCGGCAGCGTCGGCATGCCGGCATCCGCCGCGAAGCGCGCAATCACGGCATCGACCTTGCGATCGGCATCCGCCCCCGAAAGGTCGGCCGCTGCGAGGGCCGCCTGCAGCTCGTCCATCCTGGCGCTCGGCACATGGGCGTCGACGATGCCCGCCCACAGCGCATCCGCCGCCTTCAGGCGATGGCTGGTGAGCGCCAGGAAGGTACCGAGCGCGCCCTGCAGGCGGGTCAGGAAGTAGCCGCCGCCCACGTCGGGGAACAGACCGATGGTGGTCTCCGGCATGGCGAACAGGAACTTCTCGCTCGCCACCGAGTGCGAGCCGTGCGCCGAAAGGCCGACGCCGCCACCCATGTCGATGCCGTCGATCAGCGAGATCCACGGCTTGGCGTAACGATAGATGCGGCGATTGACGATGTACTCGTCGTAGAAGAAGTCGCGACGCAGCGTGCCCTTGGGGTCGTCCTTCATCTCGCGATAGAGCCCGGTGACGTCACCGCCGGCGCAGAAGGCGCGGTCGCCGGCGCCGCGCAGGATCACGGCCTTGACCGCAGGATCCTTCTCCCATGTCGGGATGACCTTCTCCATCTCGAGGATCATGCCGTGCGTCAACGCATTCAGCGCCTTGGGACGATTGAGCGTGATCACGCCAAGGCCGTCTTTGATTTCGAACAGGATTTCAGACTCGGACATCGATACTCCACTGCCGTCTTCGCTCAGCCCATCAGCAGCCGGCGCGAAATGATGACGCGCATGATCTCGTTGGTGCCTTCGAGGATCTGGTGCACGCGCAGGTCGCGCAGATAGCGCTCGATGGGAAAGTCCTTCAAGTAGCCGTAGCCGCCATGCAGTTGCAGCGCGTCGTTGACCACCTTGAAGCCCACATCGGTGGCGAAACGCTTGCCCATCGCGGCGGCCTGCGTCGCCTCGGGCGACTTGGCGTCGAGCAGCGATGCGGCGCGCCAGATCATGAGCCGCGCCGCATCGAGCTCGGTCGCCATGTCGGCGAGCTTGAACTGCGTCGCCTGGAAGTCGGCGATAGGCTTGCCGAACTGCTTGCGCTCGACGACGTAGCGCGACGCCGTCTCCAGGCAGGCACGCGCGCCGCCCAGCGAGCACGCGCCGATGTTGATGCGCCCGCCGTCGAGGCCGGCCATGGCGATCTTGAAGCCGTGGCCCTCCGGCCCCAACCGGTTGGCGACCGGCACCTTGCAGTTCTCGAAGATCACCGCCGCGGTCGGCTGGCTGTTCCAGCCGAGCTTCTGCTCCTGCTTGCCGAACGACAGGCCCGGCGTCCCGGCCTCGACGACGAGCGTCGAGATGCCGCCCGCGCCCTTCCCGCCGGTGCGCAGCATGACCACATAGATGTCGCTGCGCCCGCCCCCCGAGATGAAGGCTTTGGTGCCGTTCACGACGTAGTGGTCGCCGGACAGCTCTGCACGCGTCGACAACCCGGCGGCGTCCGACCCGGCGCCCGGCTCGGTCAGGCAGTAGCTGGCGAAATGCTCCATCGAGCAGAGCTTCGGCAGAAAGCGGCGGCGCTGCTCGTCGTCGCCGAAGCCGTCGATCATCCAGGCAGCCATGTTGTGGATAGAGACATAAGCTGCCGTGCTGGGGCACGCGGCCGCCAGCTCTTCCATGATCAAGGCGGCATCGAGCCGCGACAGCCCGCTGCCGCCGACATCGTCGCGCACATAAATGCCGCCGAAGCCCAGCGCCGTCGCGTCGCGCAGCACCTCCTCGGGGAAGATCTTCTCGGCGTCCCAGCGCGCCGCGTCGGGCAGCATGCGGTCGGTGGCGAATTGCCGGGCCGTGTCGCGGAAGGCCCGCTGGTCTTCGGTCAGGGTGAAATCCATGCGCGGCGGATCATATCGGGGGGTCCTAGCCAGTCAATGAAACGGCTATGCTGTCGCCATGGCTTGGCGGGACATGTCCGAGCAGGAACTGGCGACGCGACCCGAGGCGCGCCTGGGCGGCGCGCTGCTCTGGGTCGTGCTTGCCGCCGGCGTGGTCTGCGTGGTGGCCGTCGGCGGCGCCCTCCTCGCCTTCGACCAGCTCCGGCTGATCGGCGTTCGGTACATGATCGCCGTCGGCTTCGCCGGCCTGTGGTCGGCCGTCTTCGTCGCCATGACCCTGCTGCGCCTGCCGGCGACGCCTTTGGTGGCGAGCGCGGGCTTCCTTGCCTGGATTGCCTATCGCCTCGCCGTCGCTCTGTGGAGCCAGGCCGGCTGGCCCCTGGCGGTGGACCTTTTGGCCGAGCTCCTGCTGGCTGCCGGCTTCTGCGGCTACATGGCCGCCGGGGTGCGACCCAATGCCTATTATCGCCGTCGCCTTCCGGCAGCCTGAGCCGCTATAAACGTCGGCCATGGCGAAACGCTTCACGACCCTGGGCCGCTATCCGACGACGCGGCTGCGCCGCAACCGCCGGGAGGACTGGTCACGCCGTCTGGTGGCCGAAACCAAGCTGTCGGTCGACGACCTGATCTGGCCGGTGTTCGTCCAGGAAGGCAACAACGCCCGCACGCCCGTCGAGTCGATGCCCGGCGTCGATCGCCTGACGGTCGATCTCTTCGTCGAGGCCGCCAAGCAGGCGCGCGATCTCGGCATCCCGGCCATCGCCATCTTCCCGGAAACCGATCCGGCCAAGAAGACCCCCGACGCGCGCGAGGCCTACAACCCCGACGGTCTGGTCTGCCGCGCCATCACGGCCGCGAAGAAGCACGTGTCGGGCATCGGCGTCGTCTGCGACGTGGCGCTCGATCCCTTCAACAGCGACGGCCATGACGGCATCGTGCGCGACGGCTACGTGCAGAACGACGAATCGATCGAAGCGCTGGTCAAGCAGGCGATCGTGCAGACCGAGGCCGGCGCCGACATCCAGGCGCCGTCCGACATGATGGACGGCCGCATCGGCGCCATCCGCAAGGCGCTCGACGCCAAGGGCTTCATCCACGCCCAGATCATGAGCTACGCCGCCAAGTACGCCTCGGCCTTCTACAATCCCTTCCGCGACGCCATCGGCAGCTCGGGGGCGCTCAAGGGCGACAAGAAGACCTACCAGATGGACTACGCCAACTCCGACGAGGCCTTGCGCGAGGTCGGCCTCGACATCGAGGAAGGCGCCGACATGGTGATGGTCAAGCCCGGCCTGCCCTACCTCGACATCGTGCGCCGCGTGAAGGACGCCTTCGGCGTGCCGACCTACGCCTACCAGGTGAGCGGCGAGTACGCGATGCTGAAGGGCGCCGCCGACCGCGGCTGGCTCGACTGGGACAAGGTGCTGATCGAAACGCTGACCGGCTTCAAGCGCGCCGGCTGCGACGGCATCCTGACCTACGGTGCGGTCGATGCCGCGCGGCTGCTGAAAGGCAAGTGATCGCCCCGCAATGATCGAACGTCCCTCGGCGCGGCTGATCCTGCTCGATCCCGACGACCGCCTCTTCCTGTTCAACGTGCACGATCCGGCGGTTTTCGACCCGGCCGATCCGCACAAGGACCCGTTCTGGGTGATGATCGGCGGCTTCGTCGATCCCGGCGAGGAATTTGCCGACGCCGCGGTCCGCGAGGCGCGCGAGGAGACGGCGATCGTGGTCGACGGCCCCGTGCACTGGGTATGGAAACGTGAACGGCGCATGAGCTGGCGTGGCAAGGACGTGCTGCACCGCGAGCGCTTCTTTCTCGGCCGCACTCGGCGCACCGATATCGACACGTCCGGCCTCGACGAGCGCGAGCGAAGCTGGACGCTCGGCCATCGCTGGTGGCGGGCCGATGAAATCATCGGGTCCAAGGAGCGCTTCGAGCCGCGCGATCTCGGCGCGCAGCTGCAGGCCCTCCTCAAGGACGGACCGCCAGCAGAGCCGGTCACCATCCGCTAACGCTTGCCGGACCGCGGGCCGCCCGGCCCGCTCATATCTGGCGTCCTGAGCGTAGCGAAAGACCTCATCGCCGTTTGCAACTGGCACGAGATCCTTCGCTACGCTCAGGAAGACAATCGGGAGGAAATCAAAGTGCGTTACGCCAGGAAGGCGATGATCGTGGCTCCGCAGCCGGAGCCGACCGAAGCAGGCGCCGACGTCCTGCGCGAAGGCGGCAATGCGGTCGATGCCGGCATCGCCTGCGCGCTGGTGCAGGGTGTGGTCGATCCGATGATGTGCGGCATCGCCGGTTTCGGCTCCTGCGGCATCTATATGCCGGGCAAGAAATTCCACGGCTACATCGACGCCCATGCTCCGGCGCCGCTCGGCGCGCGGCCCGACATGTGGGCCAACCTGATCGAGAGCGAGGCGCGCGACGGCTATGGCTTCATTCTCAAGGGCAGGGTGAACGACATAGGCTACAAGTCGATCTGCGCGCCGGCGAACCTGAAAATGTACTACGAGGCGCACAAGGAGCACGGCAG
>JAEWIV010000260.1 GCA_023386865.1 Pseudomonadota bacterium | reverse complement strand
GGGCGCCTCGCTCGGGACGACGGGAAGGTTCACTACCGGTTCTTCCGATACCACTCGATCGTGCGGCGCAAACCGTCCTCGAGCGACGTGCGGGCCTCGAAGCCGAGTTGGCGGGCGATCCTGTTGTCCATCAGGCGCACGGGAATGGTGCTGGGCCGCGACGGGTCGTAGCGGACGTCGGCGCCTACGTAGCCGTCGACCTTGAGGACCTTGTCGAGGATTTGGCGCACCGAGTGTCCGGCGCCGGCGCAGATGTTGACGGCGAGATAGGGGCGGTCGACGGCGAAGGCCACGAGCATGCCCTCGATGAAGTCGTCGACGTAGACCAGATCGCGGACGTCCTGGCCGTTGCCCCACACTTCGAGCGGGCTGTGGCGCTCGACCACGCGGCGGATCAGGGCAGCCGTCACGTGGCTGACGGCGAAATCGAACTTGTCGTACGGGCCGTAGACGTTCGACGGCCGCACGACGACCGTCGGCATCGGGTTGGGGATCTTTTCGGCGTAGGTCCGGCAGAGCACCTCGGCATAGCGCTTCATCCAGCCGGCGGCGAAATAGACCTCGTGCGGATCGCCGTTGAACATCTCGTCCTCGCGCACCGGCCGGTCAGCGGTCGGCGGGTAGGCGGCGCCGCTGGAGATGAAGCAGAACCTCGCCACGCGCGCGCGGTGGGCTGCCTCGAGCATCAGCGTGTTGATCAGGACGTTCGGCGTGATGTGGACGAGGGGCGTGGTCCGGATGACGGCCGCGCCCGAGGTATGGGCCGCGCACAGGAAGACGTAGTCCATGCCCTCGACGGCGCGGGCGCAGTGCTCGGGCTGGCGCAGGTCCAGGGTGACGACCTCTGCACCGGGAAGGGCGGCCTGCAGAGGCTTTTCATGGACCGTGAGACGCAGGCGCGCGCCGCGCCCGGCCAGGGCGAGGGCGAGGTTGGTCCCAATGAAGCCGGCGCCTCCGGCAATTAGAACTTTCTTGCCCGTGAAATCCATTTCCCCACCGATCGCGATCGTTCGAGACAAACCACAATAAGGCCTTCAATCTCAAGGGATTGCGCCCATATATTGCATTGCGTTCAAGGAGCAGGCAGCTTACCTCTACGCCGATGTCGACCGCCCAGGGACCAGATCCACTGACTGCCGACGCCTCCCCGGAGCGCCGCCGGCCCGTTCGCGTCGGGCTGGTCCAGATCAACAACTCGTTCTCAGGCCAGAACTATCTGCCCTATTCGGTCGCCCTGCTGCAGACCTATGTGCAGAAAATGGCGACCGAGCCCGGCCGCTATGAGTTCCTGCCGCCGCTCTACAAGCGGGTGCGCATCGCCGACGCCGTGGAGGCTCTGAAGGATGCCGATCTGGTCGGCTTCAGTACCTACGTCTGGAACGGCCGCATTTCGCTCGAGATCGCCCGCCGCCTGAAAGCGCTGCGGCCCGGCATCGTCATCGTCTTCGGCGGCCCGCACGTGCCGGATCAGCCCGAGGCCTTCCTGAGGGCTAATCCCCAGATCGATCTTGCCGTCCACAACGAGGGCGAGCGGACGTTCCTCAAGCTGCTGGAGAGCTTCCCCGACCGCGAGGCGTGGTCGGCGCTGCCGGGCATCAGCCTGGTCAAGGCCGACGGCAGGTTCGTGCGCAACGCCAATATCGACCGCGTGCGCGATCTCGACGAGATCCCGTCGCCGTTCCTCGAAGGGGCGTTCGACTCGATCATGGCGGCCAATCCGCACGAGAGCTGGATCGGCCTGTGGGAGACCAATCGCGGCTGCCCGTTCCGCTGCACCTTCTGCGACTGGGGCTCGGCGACCGCGGCCAAGGTCACCAAGTTCGGCGAGGAGCGGCTCTATCGCGAGGTCGACTGGTTCGCCGACAAGAAGATCGAATACATCTTCTGCTGCGACGCCAACTTCGGCATCCAGAAGCGCGACGTCGACATCGCCAACTACGTTGCCGGCGTGAAGAAGGTGACCGGCTACCCGGTGGCGCTGTCGGTGCAGAACACCAAGAACGCGACCGAGCGCGCCTACGAGACGCAGAAGATCCTGTCCGACGCAGGCCTGAACAAGGGCGTGGCGCTTTCCATGCAGAGCGTCGACAAGCCGACCTTGGAGGCGATCAAGCGCGACAACATCTCGCTCGGCACCTACATGGAGCTGCAGCGCCGCTTCACGCGCGACAAGGTCGAGACCTATTCCGACCTGATCCTCGGCCTGCCCGGCGAGACCTATGAGTCGTTCGTGAAGGGCGTCGACCAGCTGATCGAGAACGGCCAGCACAACCGCATCCAGTTCAACAACCTTTCGATCCTGCCCAACGCCGAGATGGGCGACCCGGCCTACCAGGCCAAGTACGGCATGGTCACGGTCGAGTCCAAAATCATCAACATCCACGGCGAGCGCATCGAGCTCGACGACGACGTGCCCGAGGTCCAGGACCTGGTGGTCGCCACGGCAGCCATGCCGGCGGCCGACTGGCGGCGCACCCGCGTTTTCTGCTGGATGACGGCGCTGCTGCATTTCGACAAGCTGTTCCAGATCCCGCTGATCATGGCGCATGGCATATCGGGCATCTCCTATCGCGACATGATCGAAGCTTTCATGGCCGCCGATCCCGAGCGCTTCCCGCTGATCGCCGAGATCAACGCCTTCTTCCACAAGGAAGCCGAATCGATCCAGCAGGGTGGCGCGGAGTACGTTTTCTCCAAGGAGTATCTCGGCATCTACTGGCCGGCCGACGAGTTCATCTTCGTCGAGCTGACGGCCAAGGGCAAGTTCGACGCCTTCTATGCCGAGGCCGGCAAGCTGCTGGCCGAGATCGTGAGCGCCAAGGCCGCCGGGCTGCCGATGGACATCATCGACGAGGCGATCCGCCTCAACCATGCCCTGGTCCATCAGCCGTTTGCCAAGGACAATCTCAGGATCGGCCTGAACTACGATCTGCTCGACTACTGGCACAAGGTGCGTGGCGGCGAGCAGGCCCTTCTCACAGGGAAGCCGCTGGCGATCGAGGTCGACCGCACCGCCAAGCCCTACGACGACTTCCAGAAGTGGTGCCGCGAGATCGTCTGGTGGGGCAACAAGAAGGGCGCCTATCTCTATTCGCCGCGTTCGGCCGCCGTCACGCCCGAGCTGGCCGGCCACTACTGAGCGATGCGCTACCGGCCGCTCGGCAAGACCGGCCTGCAGGTTTCGGAGATCGGCTTCGGAGCCTGGGGCATCGGCGGACGCACCGTCGAGCAGACTTCGTATGGGGAGACCGACGATCGCACGTCCCTTGCGGCTCTCGACCGCGCGTTGGAGCGCGGCATCACCTTCTTCGACACGTCGGCGGCCTACGGCAACGGCCATAGCGAAACGCTGATCGGCCGGGCGGTGCACGGCCGCCGTTCGCGTGCCGTGATCGCCACCAAGGCGGGCTACGAGACCTGGGACCAGGCACCGAACTTCTCGCCGGCCGAGATCGTGGCCTCGACCGAACGAAGCCTCACGCGCCTCGGCACCGACTACCTCGACCTGCTTCAGCTCCACAATCCGCCGATCGAGGTCGTCTCGTCGCCGGATGTCCGGGAGGCGCTGGCGGGCCTCGTCCAAAGCGGCAAGATCCGCGCCTGGGGCGTGTCGGTGAAGGGTCCCGACGAAGCGATGCAGGCATTGCGGACCCGTGACATCGGGGTAATCCAGGCCAACTTCAACATGATGGATGTCCGGGTGCTGAGCTCCGGTCTCTTGGCGGAGGTCGAACGGCTGGGGACCGGCTTCATCGCCCGCACGCCGCTGTGCTTCGGCTTCCTGTCGGGGACGATCGGCTACGACACCGTCTTCCCGCCCGGCGACCACCGGGCGCGCTGGTCGCGCGCTCAGCTCACGAGCTGGGTCGATGGGGCCGCCGACCTCATGGCAGCGATCTCGACAGCGCCGGGTGAAGCGGCGGCTCAGGCCGCCTTGCGCTTCTGCCTGTCCTTTCCCGCGGTATCGACCACGATCCCCGGCATCATGAGACCGCTCGAAGCCGACCAGAACGCCGCTGCCAGTCTTCTCGGACCGCTGCCGCGCGAGGCCGTGGAGGCCGTGCTGGAGATCAATCGAAATCGACGGTTCTTCGTCTCGGCTTGATCCGCGTGGTCACAAACTCGAGGAGATCGCCGCCGCCGAACAGGTGGCCGGGAATGCCGGCCGCCGCCGCTGCCTCGATGTCGGTCTCGCGGTCGCCGATCAGGAACGACTGCGAGGCGTCGACCGGCCACTCCGCGAGCAGCTTGCGGATCATGCCTGGGCCGGGCTTGCGCAGCTCGGAAACGAGGCGATAGCGTTCCACCACTCCCTCGGGATGGTAGGGACAGTATTCGAAGCAGTCGACATGCGCGCCGTGCCGGCGGAGCTCGGCGCTCATCCACCCGTGCAGGTCGACGATGTGGTCCTCGCTGTAGAGACCGCGCGCGACGCCAGCCTGGTTGGTGACGATGAAAACCAGGTAGCCGGCGTCGTTCAGCCACCTGACGGCTTCGCGCGCGCCGGCGATCCAGCGCACCTGGCCGGGATGGTGCACGTAGCCGGTATCCTCGTTCAGCACGCCGTCGCGATCGAGGAAAGCGGCCGGTCGCCTCATGATGCGCGGCACCACGCGCTGGGCACGCTCGAAGTCCTGCGGCGTGCCGATGTCGATGAACGGCGCCTCGACGAGGACGCCTTCGACCAGGCCGTCCCGCGCAAGCCCCGGCAGGACGTCGCGCTCGAGGGAGCAGGGGATGGCGTCGATGCGCGAGAGGACGTCCTTGCGCATGAGATAAACACCGGCGTTGATCGGCCGGTCGAGTGCGCCGGCCGGAATGAAATCGCGTACCCGGCCGCCGTCGACGGCGACCCGCCCATAGCGCTCGCCCGTGATGCCGCTGGCCAATGCCATGCGCACCCAGCCGTTGGAGGCGCCGTCGCCGGCGGGCAAGAGCCGCAGCCAATTGAAGTCGAACAGGGAATCGCCGTTGACCAGGAAGAACCACTGGTCGAGCCGATGGGCGGCGAGCGCGAGGGCGCCCGCAGTGCCGGCCGGCCGGGTTTCGACCGCCGTGTCTATGGTCATGCCGCGAATCGAGCGGCCGCGGTAGGCGGCGACGAGATCGTCGGCACGGTAGCCGCAGAGCAGCAGCGCCCGCTTGATGCCGTGACGGCTCGCCTCGTCCAGCAGGTGGTCGAGGAACGGCCGGCCGCCGACGTCGAGGATCGGCTTGGCGGCGCCTTCGGTCAGTGTCTTGAGGCGGCTGCCGAGCCCGCCGACCAGGAAGACCGCCTGGTCGACGTTCATGCGGCGGCCGAGGCGTCGGTCGCGGACCATCGGGCCCGGCACAGCAGCCTCTCCTCGAGCGGCTGGTCCGCGAGGCCCCAGGCCTCCGGCTGGCTGAGCTGCGGGCGGACACCGTGCGCCCACTGCTCGGCAGGCTTGACGAAATTGCGCTCGATCGAGGGCGCCAGCACGCTTTCCACGCCGGCGACCTTGCGCTTGGGATAGTCGAAGGCGCTGCGCGCGATCTGCTGCAGCCGCCACCAGCGAAAATTGGTCATGACCTTGTCGACCTTGAACTGCAGAGGCGTCCAGACGTGGCTGACGCGGTTGCTGAACAGGCGACCGTGGCGGCCCTTGAAGATGCGGCAGCCCGCCGGCAGGCAGATCTCGTGCGATCCGAGCGCCACCGCCGCGTGCATTGTGAGGGAGTCGCAATCGAGCGACAGCACGGTGCCGTCCAGCGGGAAGCCGCGAACGGTGTGCCACATCGTGCGGCTCATCAGCAGGAAGTCGCCGCAGGCGTTGGTGTGGAGCTCGCGGATGTACCACTGCGGCGGATTGGGAACGCGGCTGTAGCGCGTGCTGTCCAGGTTCTCGAGCCGTGTCAGCAGGGCGTCATCGCCGAGATTGCGCAGGAGCGTGGGCGACAGCTCGACGTCGCAGCGGTCGCAACGGTACAACGCATTCTCGTGGAGATCCTGCCGCGCGATGGTGGCGACGATGTCGTTCGACAGGTAGGTGTCCGATGCCTTGGGCGTGACGAAGCGGCCCTCGGCGCGCCGTAGCCCGACGTTGGCCGCAGCGGCGGGGTTCATGCCCGATTCCTGCGACCCGACGAACTTGTCGTGATGCTCGCGGTCGACGATGACGCCGCGTACCTGCACGCAGTCGCCCTGCGGCAGCGGATCGAGGGACTCGATGATCAGCGGCCGGTCGGACGGCGGGTTCCACTCGACCAGGATGAGCTCCGAATCGAGCTCCGCCCGCTGCAACTGCCGGACCAGGACGCTCGTCGCCCGTCTGACGCGCAAGTCGAAATCGCTGGTATAACCGTCGTTGCGGAAGTACGAGACGAAGCTGACGTAGGGCCGGTTGGCTTTCACGTTGACGTGCTCAGGTGATGAGGCGACCGCTAGCGTATATACGGGATGCCGCATTTCGCGATAGGGCCGGGCGATTGTGGCGCAACCCGCAATTGCCCTTATGGTATGACACTCCTTGCACCGAAGGCATAGCGGTAGTTTCTGCACGGGACGGTGAAATTCGGAATGAGCAGTGCAGCCAAACCGGCCCTGCGTGACCGGCTACTGCCCCTGCTGGGCGAGCGCGCATCGCGTTTTTTCGCCAACCGCCTGCTGCACGAGGGCGGCGCAGCCTGGGCCGCAGATCCTCGGCGCGTTTGGGAAGCGATCGACAAGGTCGAACGGGCGTGGGCGCTGGACAACGATCCGGAGATCGCGATCCAGCTCTCCATCCTGTATGACCGGGTCAATCGCAATGAAAAGGCGATACTCGTCTTGACCGAGGCATCGGGAAAACATCCTCGGCATGCCCGTCTGCGCTACCACACCGCGATCACGCTCCTCCGTCATGGCACGCCGATTGCAATCCGCATTTTTTTCGACGGCGTGCTCAAGATCGACCCCGACGATGCTTTCGGCCGTTTCGTCACTGCCTTGCTGCAGCGGTATGATGATTGGGTTGGCCAGCTGGCCAAGTCGATGGAGCGATCGCGAGACGGCCGGCAACCGTTCCTCGTCGCGATCCCGGTCTGGGGCGAGAGCTTTGCAGCCTTTTGCATGCGGCATCTCTGCGCCTCGCTCCTGTCGACCAACAACCTGCCGACTCTGGCGAAGCGGCACTCGGTCCATCTTGCCTTCTTCACGTCGCCTGAAGCCGAACAGGTCCTGCGCGCAGATCCGCTGTTTCGCCGTCTCGAGGAGCACGCGACAGTCGATGTCGTTCACTATCCAGCGGACGTCATGGCCTACAAGACGGCGATGGAGGGCTGCTACGGCGAGGACAAGGTGCCGTATTCGGACCAGTCACTGGCCTTCTACTACGAGCGCAACTGCAAGTTCGCCCTCATGTCGTGTGCCCACTATGTCGGCCTGGCCGCCGGTCGTGCAGGCGATGCCTTGGTCAGTTGCATGGTCGCCGACGTGATGGTGAACGACGGCGCTCTGACGACCATGGCGGCTCGGATGGCCGATGCCGACGCCGTGTTGGCCCATGCCATCCAGATGCACGGCACGGACCTCCGGCCCCTCATTGATCGGCGGTTCCGAGGCGCCAACGGCGTCGTCAGCGTTCCGCCCGACGCCTGCGGCCGTCTGATCGTCGAGCACATGCCGTCGGACAATCTGGCCGCCTCCGGACGGCTGATGGATCCGCCGTTGCGGCTGGCTTGGCGCGTCGGCGAGGACGGCATGCTCGTCCACGGCAATCACTATCATCCGTATTGCCTGCGTCCCAAGGCGCTCGACCATCCCCTGCACCTGTCGATCGATCCGGTCGACAGCCGGTTCATGGACCGCGTCTCGCTCGGCACCGACCGGCTCCATCTCGTGCAGGATTCGAGCGTCGTCGTGTTGAGCATCGACGACGACCCCATTCTGCAGCAGCGGCGGGAGGGACAAGGCGGTCCTCTGGTGGCGCAGTTCGCGCTCTGGTTGTTGGGATACTGGAGCCCGCGCCGCGGGTGGATGTTTCGTACGCCGCTGCGCTACGGATCGACTGGCCGGCCAGAGGCATGGGAGCACGTCGAGGCGGAGGCCTTGACCCTGGTCGATGCCATCGTGGCGGAGACGGAGAGGCTGGAAAGCCGTAAAATCCGCCGGTGACCGCTGGAGGGCAACCCAGTTTTCGGTTGTCGGGGACTACCCTTGAGCGGTGAACCTGTTGTATCGATTGAACAATCGGTTTGGCCGAAGATTGAACTCGGGGGCTGTGTCAGTGGACGTACGCGTTGCCAGGAACAGCTGCAGGGGTCTGGATAGACGATGAGCGATACACCGCGCTGTCGTCTGTGCGGAGGGCGCAACCTTTCGCACCTGCTCAGCCTCAATGACCTGCCAATCTCACACTATCTGAGAAAGAGCCCGCAAGATCCCGATCCACGCTTCACGGTAGGCTTCCACAGCTGCCGGGATTGCGGCCTGCTGCAGATCGTCAAGGCTATCCCGGCGGATTTGCTTTACAGTGAGGCGGATACCTATACGACCGGCTTCCAGCGGCCGCGGCATCTCGACGACCTGATCACTACGGCGGTGGCCCGCCAGGACCCGGGCAAGGCGATCGACATCGGCTGCAACGATGGCACGCTGATGGAGCATTTGCGGCGCGCCGGCTACGCCAAGGTGGTCGGGCTCGAGCCCAATGCCGTCGCCGCAGACATTGCCCGCGGCAAGGACTATGACGTCTACACCGGTTACCTTGATCGGCAGCAGGCGGACAAGATCGTCGCGGAGCAGGGGCCATTCGATACCGTGTACCTGCGCCATGTCGTCGAGCATGTCAGCGATCTCGACGGCTTCTTTGCCGGCGTCCGCGCGTTGTTGCGTGACGACGGTCTGCTGGTGCTCGAGCTGCCCGACGTCGAGGAAAGCTTCGCGCAGGGCAGCCCGACCATCCTGTGGGAAGAGCACGTCAACTACTTCACGCGGCCATTGGCCGAGTTCCTGTTGCGGCGCTTCGGCTTCTCCGTCTGCGATCGGCGTAGCTACGTGTTCGGGGGAGGCTCGATGGCCTTCGTCGCGCGGAAGAACGCGCTTCCCGTCGCCTGCGCGTCCAGCGTCCCCGATCCGACAACGACGATCGACCTGCTGCGCCGATTTGCCCGCGGCGTCGAGCGCCAGAAGGCCGAGCTCCGCAGCCTCGTCTCCCTTGCCCGTTCGGCCGGCTTCCAGGTCTTGATCTATGGCGCGGCGCCGCGGTCGTGCCTGCTAATCTCGGTCTGCGGCATCTCCGACATAATCGACTTCGTCGTCGACGACCGCGAGGACATCCACAATAGGCTGATGCCTGGCACCTCCCGGGTCGTGCGGCCGCTGGCGGAGGTCGCGGGCGTCGCCGGGCCCAAGCTGCTATGTCTGCTGGGCGTGGGCTCGGAGAACGAGTTCAAGGTGCGCAAGCGCATCGCGGACACGATCAAGTCCGAGGCCGTCCACGTCAGCCTCTTCCCGCCACGCGATACGCTGCAAAGCATCACTGCCGCGCGGCAAGCCATTCAGAAATAGGGGACCGTCCGGGGATGTCTCGTATCGACCTGCCGCCTCAGCCCAACGGCTACAAGGTTCAGTGGTCCTACCTGCCCAAGCAGTTCAGTGCCCAGAATATCGAGGAGATCCTCGACCTTTTCCGCAAGTTCGTGCCGACCGGCGACTTCACGCTGGGCAAGCCGGTGCGCGAGTTCGAGGAGAAGTTCGCGGCGATGATCGGCACGCGCCATTCGGTCGGCGTCAATTCAGGCACCGATGCGATCAAGCTCGGGCTGAAGGCGCTGGGCGTCGGTCCGGGCGACGAGGTGATCACGACCGCCAACACCTTCATCGCCACGGTGGGCGCGATCGGCGAGCTCTTTGCCAAGCCAGTCTTCGTGGACTGCACCGACAACTTCTGCATGGACGTGAGCCAGGTCGAGGCCAGGATCACGAGGAAGACCAAGGCGATCGTGCCGGTTCATCTCGCCGGCCAGATGACCGACATGCCGGCGCTGATGGAGATCGCGAAGAAGCACGATCTCCCGGTGGTCGAGGATTCGTGCCAGTGCATCCTGGGCAACATCGACGGCAAGAATTCGGGAACCTACGGCCGCTCCGGCGCCTTCTCGCTGCATCCGCTGAAGAACCTGAACGTGTGGTCCGACGGCGGCATGATCGTGACCGACGACGACGATTTCGCCACCGAGCTGCGCCAGCTGCGCAATCACGGGCTGGCCGGCCGCGACAGCGTCGTCCGCATGGGCTGCAATTCCCGGCTGGATTCGATCCAGGCGGTGGTCGGTAACTGGCTGATCGGCCAGGTCGACTTCATCACCAATACCCGCATCCGGAACGCCGCCTACCTCGACCGTGGGCTGAGCCGCATTCCCGGCATCACGCTGCCGCAGCGCTTCAACGACCGGAAGCTGGTGTTCCACCTCTACATCGTGTTCGCCGAGCGCCGCGACGAGCTGGTCGCGCATTGCAAGAAGCAGGGGGTCGAGGTGAAGGTGCACTATCCGGTGCCGCTCTATCAGCAGGAAGGCCTGCGGCAATACGGCTACGAGAAGGGCGATTTCCCCGTGACGGACCGGCACGCCGCGACGATGATCTCGTTTCCGGCGCACGAGCACCTGACCGAGGAGCAGCTCGCCTACACCGTCCAGACGGTCGAAGAGTTTTACGGGGCTTGAGATGGCGAAGCACAACATTCCCTACGTCAACCTGCCGGCGCAGGGCAGGGATCAGCTCGAGGACCTGAAGAAGATCTTCGAGCAGGTCGTGCTGAAAGGCTCGTTCGTCGGCACGCACGACGACCTGGCGGCGCTGGAGCGACGTTTGGCCGAATATTGCGGCACGGCCGAGGCCGTTGCGCTCAATTCGGGCACCGATGCCCTGCTGCTGGCCATGAAGATCGCAGGCGTCGGCGAGGGCGACGAGGTGATCACGCCGCCCAACTCGTTCGTCGCCTCGACCGCCACCATCGTCCAGCTCGGCGCCAGGCCGGTGTTCGCCGACGTGCTGGCCGACCAGAACATCGACCCCGAGAAGATCGCCAAGGCGATCACGCCCAGGACCAAGGCGATCATGCCGGTCCACCTCACCGGCCGGGTCTGCCGGATGGACGAGATCATGGAGATCGCCGACCGCCATGGCCTCGCCGTCATCGAGGACGCCGCCCAGGCGATCGGCTCGATGTACAAGGGCAAGCTGGCGGGATCGATCGGCCATTTCGGCTGCTTTTCCGCCCATCCGCTCAAGAACCTGAATGCGCTGGGCGACGGCGGCTTCGTCACCACCAACGACAAGGCGGCGGCCGAGCGCATGCGGCGCCTGCGCGCACACGGCATGGCCGACCGGGCGACCATCGAGGAATGGGGCATGGTCTCGCGCATGGACACGCTGCAGGCGGCGATACTCGATTACCGCCTCGACAAGCTGCCCGAGGTGATCGCCAAACGGCGCGACAATGCGGCGCTCTACCAGCAGCTTCTGGATCACGAGCGGATATACGTGCCGCCCTGCCGCAACGAGGAGTTCAATACCTTCCATACGTTCGTCGTCCAGGTCGACGGGCGCGACGCGTTGCAGGCGCATCTCAAGGAGATCGGCATCAAGACGGCGATCCACTATCCGGTGCCCATTCATCTGCAGCCGGCGGCCAAGGCGCTGGGTCACAAGATGGGCGACTTCCCGATGACCGAGCGGCAGGCCGACCGCATTCTCACCCTGCCGATCAACCAGTACCTGACCGAGGGGGATGTCGAGACCGTGGCCGCCGAGGTCATGGCGTTCTTGGATCGCTGATCCCCGACGGGAGACGTCGAGCGTGGCAAGCGAAGTCGGCGCAAAGCGCCACGAAGCCGGGAGATTGCCGGCACTGTTCGCCCGGCTGCTAGGTCTGCCCAGCCAGCCCGTTGGTCCGGCCTCGGGTCTCACGGTGTCTGGCCTGAAGCAGCAGACCGAGCGCCTGCTTCTGGACGAGGCGCGTTACGGCTGTGCGGGACAAATCGAGCTGGCGATCCGACAGGTCGGCAAGACCGTCGCCAATGGCGAGATCCGGGTTCTGGGAGCCGAGGAGGAGAAAGACGCGATCGATCAGATCTGGATCAACCTGCTGCGTCTTGGACTGCTCGACGAACTGCTGGCGCTGATCGAGCGCCGGCTGCTTCCATTCCCCGACGAAATCGTCCGCTTCGTCCGCTATTGCCGGCAGCAGTATGACGCCAGCAAGGAGCGGGGACGGGCAATCCGCCATCGGCATCCCGACGGCGACCTCTTTGTGATGGGCTGCATCGTCTGGGGTGAGGAGTATATCGAGAACTTCCTCCGCTATAATGTCCGCTCGATGCTGAGCGACGGCAACCTGCCCGCGCTGAAGCGCCAGGGACCCGTGATTTTCAGCATCGTCACCGACGTGGCAGGCGAGGACCGAGTGCGCCAGGATCCGCTGTTCACCGAGATGACCGCCATCGGTCAGGTCGAGTTCACTGTGATTTCTGACGAGATGATGGCGATCTTGCGATCGGGCCATCTGGTGCGCAATTTCTACATCCTCTATGGCATGCTGGATCATTGCTCGATCTATGTCGCCCAGGCCGCCCACGCACATCTGTTCATGATCCCGGTCGATGCGATCGTCGCGGACGGGTCGCTCGGCAACATGGCGGGCTACCGGCGCCAGGGCTTCGAATGCTGCGGCGGTGGCAACATCGTCGCCGAAACCGAGACGTTCCTGCCGGCGCTCGATGCGCGCTTTGGGCGGGAAGGGCCGATCAGCATCACGACGGCCGAGCTTGCGACCCTCGCGGTGGAGCATGCGCATCACTATTTCCGATCGCAGATCCTGGCCGCCGAGAACACCGACTTCGGCAAGCATCCGCGCGAGCTTTTCTGGCCGGTCGAGGGAGGCGTCGAGATCCATTCGGTCTTCATCCATCCACTATTCACCAGCGCCTCGGCGCTGCAACGCTATGTCCGCAGGCATTTCGCCAACATCGACTATGGCATGATCCCCCGCATGTTCACGGATTCGCATACAATCAAGGTCATCGAAGATACGCGCGAGGCCTACGTAAACAATTTTACTGCCGCCAACCGCCTATATGAGACGACAGGGCGTCCGTTCCTGGCCGACGACTTCATGCTCAGTCATGACAAGTACAGCCACTCGGTGCAGCGCAGCCTGTTCAAACGGGCGCAGAAGCTGCCATGCCGGCTGAACGGATGGACAGCCTTTCGCAGCGTCGACGAGGACGTCCGCCAGCTAGACAAGCTGTTGCAGGCGAACCAGACGCTGCCGAAGGACAACGGATGACTCGCCTGAAGGGCATCGTTCTGTCGGGCGGCAGTGGCACGCGGCTTTACCCGATGACGCGGGCGGCCAACAAGCAGCTCCTGCCGGTCTACAACAAGCCGATGGTCTATTATCCGCTGACCACGCTGATGCTGGCGGGTTGCCGCGACATCCTGCTGATCGTCAATCCGCACGACGAGCCGTCCTATCGCCGGCTGTTCGGCGACGGCACGCAGTGGGGGATCGACATCGGCTATGCCGTGCAGCCCAAGCCCGGCGGCATTGCCGAGGCGTTCCTGATCGGCCGGGATTTCATCGGCAATGACCGGGTCGGCCTGATCCTGGGCGACAACCTGTTCTACGGCAACACGCTGCCGGCGGTCGCCGAACGCGGCGCCAATGCTGAAGGCGCGGTAGTCTACGCCTACTGGGTAGGCGATCCTCGCAGTTACGGCGTGGTCGAATTCGATGCCAGGGACCGGCCGGTTTCGATCGTCGAGAAACCCCACGAGCCCAAGTCGAACTGGGCGGTGACCGGCCTCTATTTCTACGATGCCGATGTTTGCGATGTTGCCTCGCGCATTCCTCGTTCGGCGCGCGGCGAGCTCGAGATCAGCGACGTCAATGCGCACTATCTGAAGCAAGGCCGGCTCACCGTCGAGAAGCTGGGCCGCGGCTATGCCTGGCTCGATACTGGTTCACCATCGAGCCTGTTGCGCGCTGCCCAGTTCGTCGAGACGGTCGAGGACCGCCAGGGTCTGCAGATCGGTAGTCCCGAGGAGATCGCCTGGCGCAAGGGCTACATCGACGATGCCGGTCTTGTGCGCCTGGTGGAACCGTTCGCGCAGAGCGAGTACGGCAAGTACCTGCAGCGACTATTGGCCATGCGGTGACAGGAAAATAGCTGCGCAATACAAGTGGTTATGCTCAAATGTGCGGTCGATCGAGCAGCTTGTGCAATCAAGGGGGACTGCTTTGCAAACGATTCCAGTAATGCGGCCGAAACTTCCAGTTGCCGACCGTGTCGCGCCGTATCTGCGGCAGATCGACGGGTCGCGCATCTACAGCAACTTCGGTCCCTTGGCGCGCTCGATGGAAGCCCGGCTGGCGAAGAGCTTCGGCGTGGCGGAGGACAACGTCTGCAGCGTGGCCAACGCCACGGTAGGATTGGCGCTGGCGCTGATCGCCCAGAATCCGCCGCCCGGCTCGCTTTGCATCATTCCGGCTTGGACATTCGCGGCGACGCCGCATGCCGTCACGCAGGCCGGCCTCACCCCGTACTTCGTAGACGTCGATCCCGAGACCTGGGCGCTCGACCCGGAAAAACTTTCGGCCGAGATTGCCGCCGCGCCCGGAAAGGTCGGCGCCGTGATGCCGGTGGCGCCGTTCGGCTGGCCCATCGACGTCTCCGCCTGGGACCGGTTTCGCGGACGCACGGGCATTGCCGTCGTGATCGATGCGGCGGCGGCGTTCGATTCGCTGAAGCCTGGGCTGGTGCCCTCGGTCGTGAGCCTTCACGCGACCAAGGTGCTGGGCATCGGCGAAGGTGGCTGCATTGCCAGCCGGGACGACGAACTGATCAGAGACCTCAGGGCGCGTTGCAACTTCGGGTTCTTCAAATCGCGCGAATCGAGAGTCCAGGCGACCAATGCCAAGCTGAGCGA
The DNA here is from genome assembly GCA_023386865.1 of Pseudomonadota bacterium. Taxonomy (GTDB): domain Bacteria; phylum Pseudomonadota; class Alphaproteobacteria; order Reyranellales; family Reyranellaceae; genus Reyranella. Next base: position 35,864 of record JAEWIV010000260.1, on the reverse strand, counting down.
ATATCATGCCGCCGTCGGACTTGCCGCGCTCGACGAATGGGATGTCGCGCGCCAGGAGTGGCTTGCGGTCGCCGACGAGTACAGCCGCGCCCTGCAAGGCTCCAACCGGGTGCGCCTGCAGGCCGGCTTCGGCACAGAGTGGATCGCGGCCACCTGCGTGATCATGGTCGCCGATGCCGGCGCTGATCGCGTCGAGCAGGCGCTCAGTGCCGAGAAGATCGAGACTCGCCGGTGGTGGGGACGCGGCGCCCATGACCATCCGGCGACGCGCAACATGCCGCGCAGCTCGCTGCTGGCCACGGAGAGCTTGGCGCAATCGACGATCGGATTGCCGTTCTATCGCGACCTCGAGCCGGCCGTGGTCGACCGAATCGCCGGGTGCCTGCACGCCGTGGCGTAGAAGCGACCGGGTACCACTGCCCCATCGCTAAGCAGAGCGGGAGCGGCGGAGCTGATGGAGTTCCCGCCGGTTCCTGTTCAGCTTGCGCGCCATCTCCGTGATCTGCGCCTTCACCAGGGAGCGCGCCCGGCGGGCCGGGTCCGCGAAGCGGTCGGGTGCCATGGCCAGCAGGCGGTCGATCTCCTCGTCGAAGAAGACGGCGTGCGCGATGTGGTTCCTCCAGCTGCGGTCGTTCGCCAACAGCTGTGCTTCGCCGTCCAACTTCTCCGATTGCAGACTGAGCGAGGAGTTGCGCGAGTGGACGCGATACTTGAGCAGCGGTTCCTGCACGAAGCGGGCTCCCCCCAGGAAATAACCGTAGAAGGGCAGGATGATGTCACTGCATTCGAGGAAGTCGGTCGGCGGCCAGCCGAATGTCTGGTAGATCGCGCTCTCGAAACCCATCGCGGCGCCGAAGCAGCAGGCATTGCTGCCGTCCCGCGCCAAGGTCTCGAAACTGTCGTCGGCCGGCACGTCGAGGGGGCGGAAGGTGCGATTGAGGTAGTTCGACTTGTCGTCGATATAGAGCGCATTGCCCGTGACCACCGAGACCTTTTCCTCGATCCACGTCCTCGCCATGGTTTCCACCATGTGCGGCAACATGACGTCATCAGCCGACGCCACGATCACGAAGCGCCCCTTGATCAATCCCAGAATGCCCGGAATCGGGTGCACTATGTTGCGCTCGTTGCGGACGAAACGGATGTGCGGAGGGTTGCCGCGTTCGGCCAGGCGTGCCTCGATGATCTCCGCGCTGCGGTCGGTCGAGCAATCGTCGACGATGATGACATCGAGCGGCTGCCAAGTCTGTGCAAACAGGCCGGCCAGCGCCTCGTCCACGAACTTCTCGTAGTTGAAACACAGCAGCACAACCGTTATTAGCGGCCGCTGGGGAGGCGCAGGAGAGGTCACGCGCGACACATTAGGATGCGGCCCGCGAAAAAGAAAGGCGGGGCCCGCGAGCGAGCCAAGGCCCAGCTTTTCACGGCCGCGGGACATTGGTATCGTCGAATGAACGGGCGGGAGCTTGAGGAAGAATGACGATGTCTAGCAAGGTCGATCGCGCGCGCTTCCTGACGGAAGGCTATCTCGTGGTCAAGGACGTGATCGACATCGCGGCGCTCGAGGCGATCAATCGCGAAATCGGCGAGCTATTCGCAGTCCAGTTGCGGCGCCTCGGCCAGCCGGTCGATCCGGGTACGACGCGCGAGGCGTTCAAGAGCAACGCCGTCCGGCTGCTCAAGGCTGACATCCCGACCTACATCTCGACGGCCCGCCTGACGCAGAACCTGCCGTCCGTGCACCGCATGCTGATCTGCGATGCCGTCATCGACGTGGCACGCCAGCTCGGCGTCGAGTTTCCGGTGATCTCGACACGGCCCTCGATTCATTTCATGACCAGCGACCTCAAGATCCCCAACGGCTACCACAAGTCGCCGCCGCACCAGGACTGGCGCAGTATGCAAGGCAGCCTCGACAGCCTAGTCTTCTGGATCCCGACGACGCTGGTGACGGAGCGCTCCAATCCCATGGAGTTCGTGCCGAAGTCGCATCTGCTGGGCCTGCTCGACACGGTCGAGAACATCATGACGCCGACAGTGAGCGATCCGCGCATCACTGAAGACAAGTACATCCCGATCCCGGCGCGCCCGGGCGACGCCATCTTCTTTTCGTCGTTCATGGTTCACAGGACCAGCGAGCAGGATGACGGGCTCGTGCGCATCGCGCTCAGTGGCCGCTTCAACAACGCCCTCGAGAAGACCTACGTCGAACACGGCTACCCGACGCCGTACAAGTATTCGTATCAGACGGACCTGATCCACAAGGACTTCCCCACCCAAGCCGATCTCGCCACGGTTTTCCCGGCCGCAGCACCGGCCAAGTGACGACGTGACCAGGGCAGCTTCGGTCGAACCTACATATCCAGGAAGGATCATGGCCGACCTGACGGTTGCGATCATGCAACCCTACTTCATCCCCTATGCGGGATACTTCCGCCTGTTCGCGGCCAGCGACCTGTTCGTGATCTACGACTGCGTGCAATTTCCGCGAAGGGGCTGGGTCCATCGCAACAAGCTGATCGACGCTTCGGGCGAGGCGCGCTGGCTCACCTTGCCGCTCGAGAAGGCGCCGCAGGAGGTTTTGATCCGCGATTTGCGGTTCCCATTGAATGCCACCGAAGAAATGGCGCAACGGCTGCGGCCGTTCCCTCTCATCGGCGCCGCGTCCCCCGCTACAGAGCACATTGTCGCTGCACTTCGTGACGTGCGCGGCACGCCTCTTGAGTATCTTGAGCGCCTCTTGGAGATTACAGTAGCCTACTGTGGGTTACCATGGCGTACGATCCGATCCAGTACGCTCGCCATCCCCCCCGAGTTCCATGGTCAGGACCGCATCCTCGAAATTGCCCGACGACTCGGTGCTACCCGATACGTCAATGCTTCGGGTGGCCGTAGCCTCTATGATCCGAGGGCCTTCGGCGCAGCGGATATCGAGTTGCGATTTCTTGCCGACTATGAGGGATCGCCCGTGTCAATTTTGCAACGAATGTTGATGGACGATCGTATTCGTTTGGCAAAAGACGTGGCGACACCGTCGCTCGCGACGTAGCGGCACTCACGGATGTCGGGCGATCTCGATGCCGCCGAATAGCAGTGCTTCCTCATTCGCGTCAAAGGAATGAACGTTGGATGGGCTACTGAGCAAGCCGATATAGGCAAATATTTCACCATGCTTGGTAGCGATGTCGGTCTGCACTTTATGCCAACCGTCTTCCTCCCGCATGATCGAGGCGGATTGCAGTCCCTTCACCGCTAGCACAGACGATGTCATCAGGTCGAATCGCGCTTCACCTTCATGAGACGGCTTGGCTGTGGCGGGCTCTACTGAATCACGCAGATCGACCTGGAGGTTGGCGCCACGCACTGGCTTAACCCATACAGTCAGCTGGTAACGAGCCCCCGGAAGTAGACCGGTAATACGTTGTGAGAGGGCATGGCGGTTCATGGCCTCCGGCCTGCTCTTGACGGCAGTCAATTCTAGAACGCATTGGCTGCCGATGACCGGTTGAAGTTTGCGCCGAGGAGTGACGTTGAGCCCCCAAACCAGATCCCACTGGCGATGTTCAGGAAGCGTGGGCAACTGCGCCAATTGAGTTGGACGTGAGAAAAGACTTCGCCACAGGCGCCGTGGAAGCCGCATAGTTTCGACGACTGATCGGTACAGGGCCCAGATCACCCAAATTCTCGCAAACTGAAGCGCTGATAGGGCGGAAACGCCATCCTTGCCATGAGCCGAAAGAACGTACTCGCAATAGCGTGAAATCGACACTGAGAAGGCGCGGAAATATCGGAAGCGCAGCCACATATTATAGCGGCGAAGGCTGTCGATGTTGTAGATCCAGCCTTCAATCTGCCCCATGCCGGAAAAGCGGCCATTGGGATGAGCGCGATACACCGCCATGTCCTCGTCGATGTGGTGGACCTTTCCAAAGGTCGCATGCGATATCATGACGAAGATGTCACATGACCATTTGCTTCGGTAGCCACGCGGCGGGATCCCGTGATAGCCGTTGCGGTACAGTACGCCTGTCGTGTGGAAGAAGGCCTGGAGATTAATGACGTCGTCAATGGTGGCGTCGCTGCGTTGGCCCCAGTACAGGAAGCGGTGCGGGGGACTGCTGCCGTCCTCATAGATCTTCACGGTGTTGTGGGCGCATATCGCAAAATCCGGATTGGCATCGAGAAAATCGACCTGCCTCTGCAGCTTGTCGGGAGACGTCCAATAGTCGTCGCCTTCGAGAATGGCGAAGTAGTCGCCTTTCAGGGTCTTGAAGCCCTGGTAGAAGTTCCTCTGCGTTACCTTGAATCCTATATTCTTCTTATTGAAGTAGGGTTTGACGATATGCGGGTATTTTAGGACGTACTCCATAACGACTTCTCGCGTTCGGTCGGTGGAGCAGTCCTCGATTACATTGATCTCGAAGTCAAAGTTCGTCTGCTGCATCAGAACACTTTCCAGCGCCTGTGCTATGTATTTTTCGTGGTTGTACGTGATCAGCATCACGCTGACTTTTGGTGGATTGAACGACTGCGCCCTAGCTAGGGCGTCAGTGTTTGGCGCCAACGACGTAGCGGGATGGGTGGGGGCAACAATCTTGGCCTGCTCGGACGGCGACTTAGTGACGCTCTCTCTAGCCAGGTGCAGATCGTCCGATCCGCGCTCGTCCATACAACCCCCTACTGGTATCGAATCGCGCCAGTTTCGCAACTTTCTTGGCAGCGTATAGCAGCAAGCAAACAAGCTGGATAGCTTGGATGCGTAGGCAACGGTAGGCTGAACTTGCTCTGACGTTGGACCGCCCGCGCTAGAAAATTCCTGCTTCCTCGGATTTGTGGCTGGCCGGTGATGCCGCCATCCGATGAAACTCTATTGGCGGTCTGTTGCCGATCGCGCTGCGCAGCGCATTCTTCTAGTACCGTATCACTTGCCAAAGGCTTCATGCTGTCCCGATGGCTACCGCACGCGGCATATGAAGATGAAGTAGGACAGCCTGATTCCGAAGCAATCGTCGTAAATCGTGGCAGTCTGGAAGTCGGTAAAGTGCGACCCGAAGATTTGGCCGACGTGGTCGAACGATCTGAAACGATAGTAGATCATCCCGTTGAGCATGCTCCATCTGGACCGTGTATTGATCCGGATGAGATCGCGGCCAAGGTCCTCCGCGCCCTCCAGGGTGAAGCAATCCGGTGCCGGGACAGAGCAGACCAAATAGCCACCCGACTTCGCGATCCGGGCATACTCTTTGACGTGGGCAGTGATGTCCGACCGTTCGTCCTCCATGTAGTAGAACGCATTCCACGATAGTAGGAAGTCGAATCGCTTGTCGTCGAACGGGAGCGCGGTATTGGTTCCGGGTTGGATGTCTGCCGAAATGCGCTCCGGATGGCCGAGCAGCCTTTGTTTGGTGATGTTGCAGATCTCATCTGTCACTTCAGTGCCGTGCAGATCGAGCCCAAGTCTGTGCAGCAGAACAAGATTGCGGCCATCACCGCAGCTAACGTCACACACGCTTTTTCCACGATAGGAGCGGGGCATCGTCAGCTTTGGATAAGTGCCGAGAAAGGCGCGAACGACAAACTCGTTCGGAAAAAGATAGGAGTCCGTCAACGAACGGTAGTAACTACCCCACGCCCCAGCACTATTCACAACGACCTCCGTAGAGTGAAGCTGAACTCTAGCAAAGCGCCAACTTCAGCATCAGTAGCTAATGCAAGACGGAACTTGTTGGCAAGACGCGGAAAGTGTTGGCGCAGAGGACAAAACGGCCCACAATTCAGCCTTGTCTTTGAGGGCTTGCCAAATCGATGATGGAAGCAGCGTTCGACCTGGAATCGCGCATCGCTTCGAGATTGCCTGTCCGCTTCTCGACGATCTTCAGGGTCATTTCCTTCCTGCTAGTGCTGGGATTCCTGGCATTACTCGCCTTTTCGTTGTGGACGCTGGACCGCGGCTTTGACATCACGGACGAATCTTACTCATTGCTTCTTGCGATGTACCCGAAGACCTATGAGGTCTTCGTAAGTGCGGCTCACTGGATGACATCGTCATTATGGAGGGGCGCGCAAAGTCTATATGCATTTCGCGCAACTGGCTTGGTCATTCTAATCCTCGGCGCTTCGATCTTGGCCTGGGGTGTACTGCGAGCCGCCAATGTATGTGATCTGGCGCTTGGGGTGGGGCAGGGGAGCCGGTGGGCCGTTATGGCGGCGACCTTTGCGGCGGCCCTGCATTGGCTCACTTACGGAGCCTCTGTGTTCTTCACGCCATCCTACAATCTACTCGCTACAGCCGGCAGTTACGCCGCCGTTGGATTTGCGCTTTTGGGTTGCGGGGACCGGATTAATCCGAAACGGTTTAGCTTTCGTCTGCTTGCGGGTGCCAGTTTGGCGGTCATTTTGTTGAGCAAGTTCCCGGCGGGGATCAATGTCACCGTGCTGACGCTGCTGCTCATTCAGATCTGTTCATCTTCAACGCGCGAGCGGCTGGTGGGGACGCTGCTGACTGTCACAGGAATGGCAGCGGCTACGCTGCTCGTCATGCTGACACAGATGATGCCAGTTGAAGCGGCGGAGAATTTTCGACTTGGATTGAAATATTACGGCGTCGGCAGCCAAGAGCGGGCCGACATGCGGATTATACGTTACGCACGAGAGTTCCTGGACCACATTGGCGGTACGGCCATTCAATTTGCCGTGCCGGTCCTGTTTTTCGCCACTTACGCGGTCGTCAGATATCGGTGGCTGGCAATTTTTGGCGTCGCTGTCCTCTTGGCTCGCCTAGTTTCCGGGGGCTATGTACTCGGGGGCTGGCCTCAACTCTCAGCGCAAGTCGACTCGCTTGTGGCGCTGGCTGTGCTGGTCGTTCTCACAACTATTCCGGTTTGGAGGCGGACCCTGAAGTCTGTGGTCCTGGCGGTAGGACTGCTGACACTTCCCTACTGCATATCCCTCGGTACGAGCAATGCTCTTCCTCCACAGATTCTCGTTTCGCTTGGTTCATGGGGAAGCTTGTTTGCTCTGCTTGCCTTCAGCAAAGCCGCAGTAGAAAAGGCAATGGTGGTGCCAGCGGTCCTTTGCACTATTTTCGTCGCAGTCATCAGCTCCCAAGTGATAACGAGCGCTTTTTCTCCTTCATATCATATGGATTATCCGCTCGCGGAGCAGACCGTGCCCGTGAAAATTGGGGCGATTGGGACGATTCGCGTTGATGAAAAAATGGAGAGGTTTTTCACTGTCCTGACGGATGCGGCGGAAAGATGCGCTATTCAACCTGGAAGGGCGTTCCTAGGGTTCTACAATATCCCTGGCGTTGCTCTCGTGATCCAAGCCGTGCCGGTATTGACGCCGTGGCTCGTCGAATACGAACAAGCGCGACCATGGCTAGACACCGCGCCCAAAGACATATTGAGCTCCGCCGTTGTAGGGCTTCGCTTGTCGCCTGATGGAGGCACTCCGAGACTTGGTGCAATGTTGCCCGACTTCCCTGAGAACTACCAGTTTTGCGGTGAGGCGACCTTCCCGTATCAGGATCAGCGAATCCAATTGTGGGCGCCCCGCGCCGAGCGGCTCTGATTGACCTATCCTGTCATTAAACGGGTCTGGGCCAGCACGTTTATCCCCTTGCTTGGTCGTTTTAGAGACGCTGAAGCAAGAAGGGAGTTTGTGGCGTTTCTTGCTGCCGGCGCATTCAACACAAGCGTGTGCTTTGCCATTTACTGTTTGGGAATCGTTCTGGGTGCCGGCTATGCAATTGCAAACTCCGCTGCCTGGATAGTGGGAGTAATCTTGGGCTTCTTTTTGAATTCGCGCTTTGTCTTTCGCAAGCCGTACGGACATAGGCGATTCGGCATGTTCATCTGTTCCAATGCCGCCAGCTTGATGACGAGCATGTTAGTGCTGGCAATACTCGTTGATGTCTTCTCGGTGAATGCGATAGTTGCCGGTGTCGCATCGATACCCTTCGCGGTGGCAGTAAGTTATGGGGCCGCGAAATTCGCGGTTTTTAAATGAACAACGGTACGGTCTAAGCAGCCACATGTTGATCTCCATTGTCGTTCCGGTCTTTAACAACGAAGGCACTCTTCGGAGTACATTCGACGGGGTGGCGGCTCTATTCCAATCGAAGTTGTCGCGCCACCGCTATGAAGTGATATTTGTTGACGACGGCTCAACTGATGGTTCGGCGAAAGAGCTTAGAGCAATTCGACAGGAGCACAGTGAAGCGAAGCTACTTTTTTTCACCAAGAATTTTGGCCAAGCCTCAGCGATGGCGGCAGGAAACCGCCACGCGAGAGGGAATTGCGTGATCAATATTTCCGCGGACCTGCAGGATCCCATCGATTTGATGACCGATATGATTGAGAGGTGGGAAGAAGGGTTCAAGATCGTGGCGTGCGTCAGGATCGGTAGGAAGGAATCCCTCCTTCGAAGTGCGCCCTCAAATCTTCTATATCGCTTCTTGCGGTTTTCTGTGCCGGACTATCCAGAGCAGGGGTTTGACTACTATTTGATCGATCGGGTGGTTCTCGAGGTAATCAACCAGTATCGCGTTCGAGAATCGTTCATTACGTTCGACATTCTGGATACTGGCTATGCGTTTGCCTCTATTCCCTATATCCGCCGAGAACGACCAGTTGGAAAATCAGGCTACAACGTGCTCAAGCGTGTTCGCGCCGCGTTCGATAGTGTTGTTAACGCCTCCTTCCTGCCGATTCGGATCATGTCCTTAATTGGGGCGCTCTCAGCGTTTCTGGGCCTGATCTACGCGTGTATGATGGCATACGCGAGATTGAACAATCAGATCCCGATACCGGGCTATGCCTTGGTGGTCATCCTCATCTTGGTCACTGCCGGCGTCAACATGCTCATGTTGGGTGTCATGGGTGAGTATCTCTGGCGAGCCCTCGATTCGATCAAGGCACGGCCGGACTATGTCATTAGGGAAAAGCTCTTCTGATGTCGCAGACCGTGGTCGTACGCAGAGTGCAGGCGCTGCGAAGCTCTGGCGTTCGTGTCTCGGTGCTACTAGACTCGTTGTGCAGTCGCCGAAATGGCTCGATGGGCCAGGCATTGACCGAGGACGCCAATGATACGCGATGTCGTAATTTTCGGAATCGGCCAGATTGCCGAAGTGGTTCATTATTATTTGACAAAAGAAGGCGAACGTAACGTCGTTGCTTTCACTGTTGACGCCCCGTACCTGTCGGCGGACAGCGTCCTTGGACTGCCGGTGGTCGACTTTGCCGACATCCAGCAGACGCATCCGCCGGAGAGATACGAGATGTTCGTGGCAATGAGTTTTAAGAAGGTAAACAAGCTGCGCCAGGCGAAGGTTGAGGAGGTAGAAGGCAAAGGCTACACCCTTGCGAGCCATGTCAGTCCGCACGCAACAGTGTGGACTGGCTTCCAAGCCAATCCCAACACGATCGTCATGGAGAACAACGTCATCCAGCCTTTCGCCAAGGTGGGTCGCAACGTGATCCTCTGGTCGGGCAACCACATCGGCCATCACTCGACCATCGAAGACCACTGCTTCATTGCATCCCACGTGGTGGTCTCGGGCAGCGTCACGATCGGCGAAGGCTCCTTCGTGGGGGTGAACTCGACCATCCGCGACAACGTCAAGGTGGGAAGGCACAACGTGCTGGGTGCCGGCACCCTGATCCTCGCCGACACGCCGGACGGAGGGGTGTTCATGGGCGAGGCGACCGCCATGAGCAAGGTTCCCAGCCATCGCCTCCGTTCGATATGAGTTGATCCGTCAGGCCGCACACAACAATGAAATGGGTTCGCAAGGGCAGGATATTCGCGCCTGCCGATCATCCGGACTGGGCTCGCACGCATGCCCAGGTTCCCACCGCACTCGTGCTGCCCGACCGGGTGCGCATCTTCTACGCCGACCGATTTGCGGCCGTGGGCAACGAGCCGGCGAGGAGCTACACGACATATCTTGACGTCGACCGGCGCGATCTTGGCAAGGTCCTGTACTACCACAAGGAGCCGATCCTGCCGTTCGGCGCGCCCGGGACATTCGATGACGACGGCGTGATGCCGAGCTACGCGGTCCAGCGCGAGGGGCAGGTCTGGCTCTACTACAGCGGCTGGAACCGCGGCATGACCGTGCCTTACCGCAACTCGGTCGGCATCGCTGTCAGCGACGACGGCGGCGCCACCTTCCGCCGGCTGTTCGAAGGGCCAGTCATGGAGCGGACGGCGCAGGAGCCGTACATTGCCGTCACGCCGACGATCCTCAAGGAGGGCGCGACGTGGCGCATGTGGTACATCTCCGGCACGCGCTGGGTCGAAGTCGAGGGGCGCTACGAGCCGGTGTACGTCATCAAGTATGCGCACTCGCAGGATGGCATCAACTGGATCCGGCCGAACCACCTCTGCGTGCCGCAGCGGCACGACGAGGAGGCATTCTCCCATCCCACGGTCGTCAAGCTTGGGGACAAGTACCGGATGTGGTACTGCTACCGCAATTCCCGCGACTACCGGGACGGGGCGGGGGCCTATCGCATCGGCTACTCGGAATCGACCGACGGCCTCGCCTGGACCAGGATGGACGATCTCGTCGGCCTGCCGATATCATCGGAAGGCTGGGACTCGACGATGACATGCTATCCGTTTGTGCTTTCCTTCGATGGTCGAACGGTGATGTTCTACAATGGAAATGGTTTTGGCCGCACCGGCTTCGGCTATGCGGTGCTTGAGGAAGTTTGATGCCGGACACCACGCCCCCGACCGAAGTTACGACGGCCTATGCCGAGACCTTTCGGTTTCGCGAGCGTCTCGCCGAGATGTACCGCAACGCCCCGCTGAGCGAAAACGACAAGATGTTCAATTTGGGACTCTACGTTCGCAGTTCGCTGCTCGTGAAGTTCCTGGTTCTCGATAGTGTCTATCGCCGGTTCAAGTCGCTGCCCGGCGTCCTCATCGAGTTCGGCACCTGGTGGGGCCAGAACCTGGTGCTGCTGGAAAACCTGCGCGCCATCCACGAGCCCTTCAACAAGCAGCGCACCATCATTGGCTTCGACACCTTCGAGGGCTATGTCGACGAGGCCGCGATGAAGAAGGAATCGACGGCCCGGCACGGCGGCTACCAGACCGGCCGGAACAACCAGTCGTATATTGCCGAGCTGCTCGAGGTCCACGAGGGCAACAACGCGTTCGGCCACATCCGCGGCAACCACAAGCTGATCGCGGGCGACGTGGTGGAGACGGCGCCCAAGTATTTCAAGGACCATCCCGAGACGATCGTCGCCTTCGCCTTCTTCGACATGGGGCCTTACGAACCGACGATTGCCGCGCTCAAGGCGATCAAGCCGCATCTGCTGCCCGGCAGCGTGCTGCTGTTCGACGAATTGACGTGGCCCGGCGCGCCCGGCGAGGCGATCGCTTTCAAGGAAGTGTTCGCCGGCATGAGCTACAAGATCGAGAAGTGTGATCTCTATCCTTCGAAATCGATCGTGATCCTGCAATGAAGATTTCTCTCAGCCTCGACAGCTACGCCGAGAGCATGCGCGAGCGTGGCTGGGTGATCTTCGAGCGTGCCATCGACGATGCGCTCGTCGAACGCATGCTCGCCGACCTCGAGCGATCATGGCAACACACCCGCGAGGTGATGATACGCAACGGCGTTTTCGCCGATGCCGAGCTTACCGTGCACCATCTCATCGGACAGGGGCCGAGCTTCCTGAGCTTCATTGACGAGATGGAACCGCTGATGCCCTATGTGGAGCACTACTTCGAGGGCAAGTTCATCCTCAATTCCTTCGGCGGTGCGATCAATACAGCCGGGCGGACGTCATATGCGCAGCGCGTCCATCGTGACATTCGCAGTTTCTCGGGTGACATGCCGCTGCTCTTGAACACACTGGTGATGCTTGACGACTTCACGCCGGACAACGGCTCGACCTATCTTCTGACGGGGTCGCACAGGGACGCCGAAAAGCCGGACGACGACTATTTCTACAGCCACGCGGACCGCGCTCTCGGGCCGGCGGGCAGTATCCTGGTCTTCAATTCCAACCTCTGGCACTCCGGCGGGGACAACAAGACCAATCGGCCCAGGCGGTCTGTTACGCCGATGTTCTGCAAGCCGTTCATGAAACAGCAATTCGACTATCCGCGCGCCGTTGGATACGACATGGCCGACCAGTTGCTGCCCCACACGCGCCAGGTGCTTGGCTACAACGCCCGGGTTCCGGCGACGTTGGACGAATGGTACCAGCCGCGGGAACGGCGAATGTATCGTCCCGATCAGGGGTGACGCCATGCGAGACCTGAACAACGAATTCGCCGACACCGACAATCGAAAATACGCCTACGACTTCGACTACCGCATGCACGATTTCATGCTGCGGGCGTTCAAGCCGAACATGCCCAAAGGACGGGCGCTTGAGCTCGGCTGCTACCACGGCGCTTTCACCGAGCGGCTGACCAGGATCTACGATGACGTGACGGTCGTCGAAGGATCGAGCGAGCTCATCGAGTTGGCCCGCAAGCGGGTGGAGAAAGGCGCCCGGTTCATCCTGAGCCGCTTCGAGGATTTCGAGCCGCGGGAGCGCTTCGATGCGGCGTTCCTGCTCCATACACTGGAGCATCTCGACGAGCCGGTGGCCGTGCTGCGCCGCATAGGAACCTGGCTGGCGCCAGGCGGGCGCCTCTTCGTCGCCGTTCCCAATGCCTATGCGGCGTCGCGGCAGATCGCCGTTGCCATGGGCCTCATCCCCTACGCGACAGCCGTTACCGAAGGCGAATCTCTGCACGGCCATCGCCGGACCTACTGCATGGACACCTTGCAGGGCGACGTCCGTGCCGCCGGTCTGCACGTCGTCGACAAGGGCGGCATCGTTTTCAAGCCGCTGGCGAACTTCCAGTTCGATCGGGCTTTGAAGGACGAAATCATCGGAGACGACTACCTGAACGGATGCTTCGAACTGGGAAAGTCCTATCCGGATTTGTGCGCGAGCGTTTACGTCGCCTGCAGCTCCGATGGCTGAGAGGAGACGCGTCATGCGCGTCCGACGCTCTCGGCGACGCCTTGCGGCTGCCTAGGTCGTGCCGATGGCGCCGTCGAAGTCCGACCCCGTTCCGAAGACCGGCCTCGATCTCGATAGCGTCGCGGCGCTCATTCACATGGGGCGGCGATATCTCCTCCAGCATCGCGAGAACCGCGACGGCGTGGCCTATCCGAACTGCTGGGGCTTGTTCGGCGGCGCGTGCGAGCCGGGGGAAAGTGCGGCGGACGCCCTGCATCGCGAGATGCTGGAAGAACTCGGCCTCGAGGTTGCGGCCTACAAGCCGCTGATGACTTGCGTCTACGACCTTTGGTTCGAGCGGCGCAGGACGCGCAAGGCTTTCTTTACCATCGAGCTTTCGGAGCGCCAAGCCGCCAAGCTTGTCCTGAACGAGGGACAGGGCATGGCATGGCTGAGCCTTGACGAGGTCCTGGTGCGAACCAGCAGCTTCGTGCCCTACGATCTGGCCGTGATCGTCCTCCACCACAGGGGCATCGCTCGGGCAGGCACGCGCGGACGGCTCGACACTCCTGCGGCTGGCTGAGCCCGACGCTCGGGGCTTAGAAGAATCCCACGCCGATCGCGCCCTTGAAGGTATAGGACGGAGCCCCGAATCTCTCGGCGAAGTCCCACAGAGAGGCATTCCACCCCACATCGACGGCGACGATGACGCCGCCTTGGGCGAGCTTGCGTTTCGCTTCTTTGAAGGCGGACGTCATTTCCTGATAGGTGTGATCGGCGGCGTAGTAGAACAGGTCCACCTCTTCAACGGCCTCCACCACCTTCGGCAAAAGACTCTTGGCATCGCCGTTCCACACCTTCAGCCGGTTGCGGTACTGGTCGGGAACCATCCAGGCGCTTGTCCGGCCGGCCGGGACGACGGCGTTGTAGATCTTGCCTTCGGTCGTCCATTCCGGATTGCTCGGATCGAAAACCGGCGGATTGTCGATGATGTTCAGCGTGCCTTCAGGGCCGTTCTTCGCCAAGGCCAGCATGATGTAGGCAGACGAGCGTCCATTGAAGGCGCCGCACTGCACGATCCTCCGCGGCTTTGTCTGGCGGACCAGCCAGTAGAGAAACAGCGCATCGTCTGTACCGCCCCAGCCTGGCAAGTATCGCGCCCGGTGCTTGCGAGCCAGGGCCGATACGTAGTCTTCGATGTAGGATTGGCGTTCGAAGACTTGTGCGGCCCCGGGCACTGAGGCAGCCTCGACCTGGGCTTCGGCAAGTAGTCTGTGCCATGCGCTGTCGGCAACTTCGTCGCCGGTCGCATGCTTCAGCAATTCGACGAAGCCTGGATTGCTGCTTGGCTTGTCACGGTTGAAGATGCGGCCCGATGTTCTCAATAGCTTCTCGGCGTAATCGGCCGCAGACTCGTCTGTGATTTGCTCACCCAGCAGTGCCTTGGCGTTGGGATAGGCCGACAGCAGTTCGGCCACGGCCTCGAATTTCCGGCTGACAAGAGCCGCCTGGGTGTCGATCTTGTCGGCGATTTCCTTGAGCGCGTGGGCCTGGCTGTCGAGACCCTGTTGGAGCGAATCAATCCTTCTACCCGGTCGGAACAGTTTCATGACCATGTCCGTTTCATTTGGGTCTCAACCGACAACGAGCGAGCGCGCCGATACAAATCAAAAGCCAGCTCAGTATCATGCCGAAGATTCGCGGTTCGGCAAGCTTCCGGCTTGTTCGGGCCTGTGTCGGAGCTTCAGCGCATCCTTGGCGCATTCCAGATACTGATTTGCACGTGGCACCGCTAAGTTCTTTGTTGCCGGCGACGCGAGTTGCATCGCTCAGCGGTCATGCCGCATCATACCCACCACTAAACCATGGCCGACAGCGGGCAACCTCGAATCTGGTGGAGCGCACGACAGGTGCACCAGTTGGGTCGGGTTCTTCTCGCCATGCGCCGCCCCGCTTAGCGCGCCGACCTTGAGCTCCATCAGCCGCTTGGTCGCTGGCGATCACCTCGCGCAACTGCTTGGCGTCCGGGGCCTTCTCTACGAGATTCGTCATCTCGTCGGTCATTGATGCGAAACCCAAAATCGCCGGTGACCGCTCCCTCTCTATGGCGCCACTGGACAGCTCGCTCGTTCGCTGCCTGGCTCTCGCCGGTTACACCACCACATCCGATACATCACGCGGCTGAGGTCCGATTTCGTCAGCGCAAGCGCGCTGTCCGAAGAACGATTCGTTTGGGGTGAGTGAGAAGAGACCCAGTAGCGCGCCACGGAGGTTCTTGATGATCGATATCGATCCAATGCACTGACAGCAGGCTTGCACGCGCACGGACAATTGGCAAAAGCCTAGGATGCCGAAAGCAACGGGTGAACTGCGGCATAAAGAACAATAAGCCCCACCATCAGAAAGACTGCGGGGAAAATCCAGGTAGGGTCCAGCGGATCAACCGTCGCATTCTTCGGATTTTTCGGATCGTACCGCACGACAAACGGTCGATCGACCGGCCAATCTGGCTCCTCGTAGCCCAGTTCGCTAACAACATCATGGTGCGCGTTGTCCGACGCCTCGAATCGAACGACTGGGTAGTAGCGCCTCAATCGCAATATGCGACCATTGCCCAGCCATCGGAGGTGATGGGTATGCCGCCAGTAGAGCAGGACGCCCATGGCCCGCTGGGAAAAAAGGTGCAACTTGACCGCCTGCCAAAGCGCCGCTCCGCTAAGCCATGTCCCCATCAAGCCAATAACGAGGAGTATGATCGTTGTCATCGTCATGAATCCGTAGGAACCAAAGTCGGGGTAGTGGAGACGTCTGTTGGGACGCCTCAGACGACTGGTTCAGTACGACATTTTCCATCAAACCATGTGAAGTCTGGGCGCTGCCGAAGAGGCCATGAGCAGAGCATATCGCGGAGAAGTTGACTTCCCAGCGCAAAGTTGTGGCCTGTGCGGACCACCCTCACGAAGCGAGGTGGCTCATGTCATCGTCTCTTACATCCATCCCCAAGCGTTGCCCGCGTCGAGAAAGGAGTGGCGCGCCGGAACCCTATTGACTACGCCGCCGGAAATTGTGGCCTGTGTCCGTCGACTCTCATTCGGAGGTTCGGCATCTTGGCCACCGGAGGCTGCCACCCGCTGCCCACAAGGCATCAGACGACACCGACCCCCATCGCGTCCGGACCGGGCTACACCCCCGGCAACCGGATACGGATAGGGATCGGCAAGCCGTCCGGCGGAATGGTGCACCCTGCGTGTCGACACCGGCTTCCATCGCGTCCGGACCGGCCGAAAGGCTCGACAACCGGAGCCGGATGGTCGCCGACAAGCCGTCCACAGAAGGATCGCCAAGGCGTCGATCGTGTCCCCGCCCGCCACCTGTCACAGAGGGAACCCATGACGTCACGCGCCGGACCCTGAACTCCATCGTCGTATAGACCGACCACCCACTGGCAGAGGACTCGATGAACACGTACGCTCTGGGCAGCGTTGCGAACGATGGCACTCGGCATCGGCCGGGCAGGGCGCCGTCGATCGCCGCCATTTGCGCGGATGGGACGGCGCTTGCGCCTGTGCCCGTGGCGAGCGCAGAAACCCTGAGACACTACGGTGTCCAATATTTTCCTGCCCGCCGGGACAGAGCGTTTGAGAAAAAACTCTATAGGGGGCCCGTCCGGCACCCAACGTTTTTGCCTCTAAAGTTTCAGACCTCGCCCAGGCGACGCGCGCCAGCCAAAATATTGGACGCTGTGGTGTCGAATGTTTGGTCAGCCGGCGGTCGCGGCGTTCGGGAGAAACTTTGTGGACGCCCGGTCGCACCCAAGGTTTGTGGCTCTAACATTTCGCAACGTGTCCGCGTGGTCCCCCTTCGCCCATGTCGAATTTCGAGAGTAGCCTACCGGTGCGGCGGAGCCATTGTTCACTTCGGCCGCGAAAACCCTGCTCCCCCCGACAAGAAACACGTGCTAGCTTGAAAATTGCGGAACTTGGCTACTGAAAGTAGAACAGCAGCATGAAGCATCAGACTGCGCTCAAGTACGCAACCGACCTCAACCTGGTCCAGCAGGCTACGTTGGACGATCGGAGCCGGCACCTGCGGCGCCTCATCTTCCGTGCAATCGAGAACGGTGGGCGCGGGCATATCGGGCCGGCGCTCTCCCTGGTCGAGATCATCCGCGTCCTCTATGACGACTTCCTGCGGCACGATCCGGCCAACCCCAAGTGGCGGGAGCGCGATCGCTTCATCCTGAGCAAGGGCCACGGCTGCCTGGCGCTTTACGCCGTGCTGGCCGACCGTGGCTTCTTCGATGTCGGCGAGCTCGACCGCTTCTGCCATTTCGACTCCTTCCTCGGCGGCCATCCCGAGACCGTGGTGCCCGGCGTCGAGGCCTGCACCGGCGCGCTCGGCCACGGCCTGTCGATCGGGCTCGGCATGGCGCTCGCCGCCCGCATGCAGGGCCGCGACAGCAAGGTCTACGTGCTGATGGGCGACGGCGAGATCAACGAGGGCTCGGTGTGGGAGGCTGCCGCCTGCGCCGACAAGCACCGCCTGTCCAACCTCACGGCGATCATCGACTACAACAAGATCCAGTCGGCCGGCAGCGTCTTCGACATCCAGAACATGGAGCCGCTGGCCGACAAGTGGACCGCCTTCGGCTTCCGCGTGTTCGAGTGCAACGGCCACGATGTCGGCGACCTCAGGCAGGTCTTCCGCGACGCCGCCGCCTATGCCGGCGAGCGGCCGCGCGCCGTCATCTGCCACACGGTCAAGGGCAAGGGCATTCCCGCCGCGGAGAACAATCCCGACTGGCACCACAAGTCGGACCTCAAGCCGGCCGAGCTGCAGATCGTCCGCAGCGCGCTTGGAAGCTGAGGAGCCGGCCGATGCGCAAGCGCAGTCTCGACATGGTCCACACGCTCGCCAAGCGCGACGAGCGCGTCGTGTTCATCGGCTCCGATCTCTCGCCCAACCTGCTCGGCGAGATGAAGAAGGAGTTCCCGTCGCGCTACTACATGGAGGGCATCGCCGAGGCCAACGTCATCGGCATGGCCGCCGGCATGGCGATGGATGGATTCATACCGTATGTCAACACGATCGCCACCTTCATCACGCGGCGCTGCTACGAGCAGGTCGCGGTCGATCTCTGCCTGCACGACCTGCCGGTGCGGCTGATCGGCAACGGCGGCGGCTACGTCTACGCGCCGCTCGGGCCGACCCACGAGGCGATCGAGGACATCGCCATCATGCGCGCGCTGCCGCGCATGACGGTCACCGCCGTCTGCGATGCCGACGAGATGACCCGGCTGATGGACGCCACGCTCGCCTGGCCTCATCCGATCTACATCCGGCTCGGCAAGGGCGGCGATCCGATCATCAGCAAGGCCGAGCGCGGCTTCGCCATCGGCAAGGCGATCGACATGGTCGACGGAGAGACCGGCGCCTCGGACGTGCTGCTCGTCAGCACGGGCGTCGCCACCACGCAGGCGCTCAAGGCGGCGGGCGCGCTGGCGGCCGACGGCATCCGCTGCCGGCTGCTGCATGTCCACACCGTCAAGCCGCTCGATGCCGACGCCGTGGTCGATGCCGCGAGCCGGGCCAAGCTGGTCGTCACCGTCGAGGAGCACAGCGTCGTCGGCGGCCTGGGCAGCGCCGTCCTGGAGACGCTGTCGGACCGGTTGACGGGCGCGCTGCCGCCGCTCAAGCGGCTCGGCATTCCGGACAGGTTTGCCGATCACTACGGCAGCCAGGCGAAGCTGATGGAGGACTTCCGGTTCGACGCCAAGGGCATCGAGGCGACGGTGCGCAAGCTGCTGGCGGAGCTGCGCCGGTGAGCGCCCTCCCGAGTTTCTGGCGGGACGAGGAGCGGGCGCTGGCCGACGCCTTCGTCCGCGACGGCTACGTCATCCTTCCGGCGGAATCACGTGCCGACCTCGATCGCATTCGCGATCTCATGGCCGATATCACCGCGTCCTTTCTCAAGCTGCCGCCGCCCGAGGACAAGGGGGCGTTCCTCGACCACATCCACGACAAGGTCGATGTCCAGCGCCTCAACGATCTTCGCCTCGCGGTGATCCGCGAGATGAACGAGGAGCCGTGGATCCGGCTGTCCTATTTCAACACCGCGCGCCGCGCGCTCGAGGTCCTGGTCGGCAACGAGCTGGCCATGCAGCTTCGCATCAACCTCAGCATCCAGCTGCCCAACGACGACAGCTCGCTCCTGCCGGTCCATGCCGACGTCTGGGCCGGCGATTCGCCCTACGAGGTCGTCCTGTGGATCCCCTACGTCCACGTCTACGGCACCAAGACGATGTTCATCCTGCCGCGCGACAAGGATGGCCGCTATCAGGCGCGCATGGGCGAGCTCAAGCTCAAGTCGGCCGAGGAACTCTACCGCGCCATCGAGCCCGACCTGCGCTGGCTCGACATTCCCTATGGCAATGTCCTGCTGTTCACCCAGAACGTCATGCACGGGAACATCGTCAATCGGGAGCCGGAGACCCGGTGGTCGACCAACTGCCGCTTCAAGAGCGTGTTCTCGCCGTATCACGACAAGAAGCTCGGTGAATTCTTCGAGCCGATCCTGGTGCGTCCGGCGACCGCCATCGGTGCCAGCTACAGGCTGCCCTCGGTCGCCTGATGCAGTCGAACCGGAAGGGCTATCGCGGCTACGTCTTCAGTCGGTCGGTCGACAATCACAGGGTGCCGCAGCACATCCAGAATCTGGTGATTCGCGACTATGCCGCGCGCCGCAAGATTCACTATCTGTTGAGCGCCACGGAGTATGCCATGCCGGGCTGCTATCTCATCCTGGAGCAGGTCCTGGACGAGCTGGCGACGCTCGAGGGCGTGATCCTCTACAGCATGTTCATGCTGCCGGCGGCGGCCGGCGAGCGAAACCGGATATACCGGCGCGTGCTCGACGCTGGCGGCGGCCTGCACTCGGCAGTAGAAGGGTTCGTGCTGGCCGACGACGGGGATATCGAGCGCTGGGAGAACGTGCTGCGCACGGCGCACATCTGCAGGGACCTGGACTATCGAGAGATCGAGCGATGGCTAACGTAGATTTCATCGGCCCCCTGCACAACCGGACCAAGCGCGACTACGTCGGCCGCGTCGTCCAGTATGACAAGGCCAGCTGCTCGGAAGTCGCCAAGAAATACGGCCAGGACTACTGGGACGGCGAACGGCAGTACGGCTACGGCGGCTACAAGTACGATGGCCGCTGGCTGCCGATCGCCGAAGCCATGGCGAAGCACTATGGCCTGAAGGCCGGCGATCGCATTCTCGATGTCGGCTGCGGCAAGGGCTTTCTCCTGCACGAATTCACCCGCGCGGTGCCCGGCGTTCATGTCGAGGGCATCGACATCTCGGCCTATGCGATCGCCAACGCCAAGGACGAGGTGAAGCCCTTCCTCAAGGTGGGCAACGCCGCCTCGCTGCCGTATCCCGACAAGTCGTTCGATTTCGTCGTCTCGCTGGGCACCCTGCACAACTTCCCGATCAGCCGGCTCTACGATGCCGTGCGCGAGATCGAACGGGTGGGAAAGGGGACCCGGAAGTACATCATGGTCGAATCCTGGCGGAACGAACGCGAGCGCATGAATTTGCTGTACTGGCAGCTCACCTGCGAATCCTTCCACGACGTCGAGAACTGGGAGTGGATCTACAAGCAAAGCGGATACCAGGGCGACTGGGGCTTCATCTTCTTCGAATGAACCGCATTCCGGCATTGCACTTGCACCACCAGACCTCGAAAGAATATTGGCCAGATGCTTGATCTCGTGACCGGCGGCGCCGGCTTCATCGGCTCCCACCTGACGGACCGTCTGCTCAGCCTCGGGCGCTCGGTGCGCGTGGTCGACAGCATGGAAGTCGGCAAGCCGCGCAACCTCGTCCAGCACAAGGACAACCCCAAGCTCGAGGTCATGGCCGCCGACGTCGCCGACCCGGCGGCGATGGCCAAGGCCATGACAGGCGTCGAGCGCGTGTTCCACCTCGCGGCACTGGCCGACATCGTTCCCTCGATCGTCAATCCCGAGGGCTATTTCCGCTCCAACGTCGTCGGCACCTTCGTGACGCTGCAGGCGGCGCGCGCCGCCAACGTCAAGCGCTTCGTCTATGTCGCGTCGTCGTCGTGCTACGGCATCCCCGACACGTACCCGACGCCGGAGACTGCAGAAATCCGCCCGCAATATCCTTATGCGCTCACCAAATGGCTCGGCGAGTGCGAAGTCATGCACTGGGCCCAGGTGTACGGGCTGCCGGCGCTGTCGCTGCGCTTCTTCAACATCTATGGACCGCGCGCCCGCACCAGCGGCACCTACGGCGCCGTGTTCGGCGTGTTCCTGGCCCAGCTGCTGGCCGGCAAGCCGCTCACCATCGTCGGCGACGGCGAGCAGACGCGCGACTTCACCTACGTGTCGGACGCGGTCGATGCCCTGATTTGTGCTGCCGAATCCAACAAGGTAGGGTTGTGCCTCAACGTGGGTAGCGACAACCCCGTGTCGGTCAACCATCTGGCCAAACTCCTCAAGGCACCGGAGACGGTGCATATTCCCAAGCGGCCCGGCGAGCCTGATTGCACGTTCGCTGATACGAGGCGGATCAAGGCCGAACTCGGCTGGACGGCGAAAGTGCCGATCGAGGACGGCGTGCAGAACATGCTGAAGGTCATAGACTATTGGCGCGACGCACCGGTCTGGACACCAGACTCGATCGCCGTGGCGACCAAGGACTGGTTCACCTATCTGGGCCGCCGGTAGGGCGGTTTCGGCAAGGCAGAACGGCAGGGGACGACGCATCGATGTTCGACAAGATCAAGCCGCTCCGCGAACTCGGAGAGATCGCCGCTGCGGCTCGGGCAAAGGGCCACAAGGTCGTGCTGGCGCATGGCGTGTTCGACATCCTGCATGTCGGCCACAAGCGCCACCTCGACATCGGCAAGCGCCACGGCGATCTGCTGTTCGTCACCCTGACCACCGACCGCTTCGTCAACAAGGGGCCCGATCGTCCGGTCTTCTCGGAGAAGCTGCGCGCCGAGATGCTGGCCGCCCTGGAATGCGTCGACTACGTCGGCATCTCGCCCGATCCCGGCGCCGAGCACGTGCTCGAGACGATCAAGCCCAGCTACTACCTGAAGGGGTCCGAATACGCGGACGAGGAAGCCGACGTCACCGGCCGCATCAAGACCGAGCGGATGACCGTCGAGAAGTTCGGCGGCGAGGTGCTGTACACCGAGGACATCACCTTCAGCTCGTCCAACCTCTCCAACCGGGTGATGTCGCTCTATCCCGAGGAGACCGCGGCCTATCTCAAGGATCTGCGGGCGCGCATAACGGTCGACGACGTGAAGAAGGAAATCGCGGCCGTCGAGAAGAAACGTTGCCTGGTGGTCGGCGACACGATCCTCGACGAGTACATCTATGTCGAGCCACTGGGCAAGCCGGCCAAGGAAAACATCATCGCCACCAAGTACAAGAGCCGCGAGATCTTCTGCGGCGGCGCGATCGCCACGGCCAACCTGGTCGGCCAGGTCTGCGCCAGCGTCGATCTCGTGACCCTGCTCGGCCGGTCGCACAGCCACGAGGAGCTGATCCGCGCCAATCTCAACCCGCACGTCAACCTGATGCCGTTCTACCGCGAAGGCGGCCAGACCACGGTCAAGAGCCGGCTGGTCGATCCGGCCTACGTGAAGAAGCTGATCGAGGTCGCCTACATCTCCGACGAGGCGCTGCCCAGGGCCGAACAGGCGACGCTGAACGACTGGGTGGAAAAGAACATCGCCGACTATGACGCCGTCATCGTCAACGACTTCGGCCATGGCATGATCGACGACGGCCTGGTCGACATCGTCTGCCGGAAGTCGAGGTTCCTGGCCGTCAACGCCCAGACCAACAGCGCCAATCGCGGCTTCAACCTCATCACCAAATACCCGCGCGCCGACTTCATCTGCATCGACGAGCCCGAGGCGCGGCTGGCGGCGGTCGAGCGCTACGCTCCGATCGAGACGGTGGTGCGCGAGAAGCTCGAGAAGAAGATCGACTGCCATACCTTCGTGATCACGCACGGCAAGCTCGGCAGCATCGTCTACACGCCGCAGGCCGGCGTGAAACGCATCCCGGCGCTGACCGGCGAGGCAATCGACACGATCGGCGCCGGCGATGCCTTTTTCGCGCTGGCGAGCCCGCTGCTCGCCGCCGGCAGCGATCCGTTCCTGGCGGCCTTCATCGGCAATGCCGTCGGCGCGATGAAGGTCCGCATCGTCGGTCAGCGCCACCAGATCACCAAGCCCGAAATCCTAAAGTACCTGTCGACGCTCCTGAAATGAGTGGCTAAAAAAGATCGTTTCGCACGCAGAACCCCGGCATTTGGCAGATCCATGAGTCGATACCAGAAGAACCCCAACCTCGATCGCGTGCTGGTCACCGGCGGCGCCGGCTATGTCGGCGCGGTGCTCGTGCCGAAGCTTGTCGCGGCCGGCTACAAGGTCACCGTCCTCGACCTGTTCATGTACGGCGAGGACGTCCTGAAGGGCTCGCGCGGCCCTTCGCTGCGCGAGGTCAAGGGCGACATCCGCGACGCCGAGGTGGTCAGGCAGGCGCTGCAGGGCTGCGACGCCGTCATCCATCTCGCCTGCATCTCCAACGATCCGTCGTTCGAGCTCAATCCCGACCTCGGGCGCTCGATCAACCTCGACGCCTTCGTGCCGCTGGTGCGCGCCTCGAAGGCCGCCGGCGTCAAGCGCTTCATCTACGCCTCGTCCTCGTCGGTCTACGGCATCAAGGACGGTGTCGAGGTCACCGAGGACCTGTCGCTCGAGCCGCTGACCGACTACTCCAAGTTCAAGGCCGAGTGCGAGGTCCTGCTCGAGCAGGAGAAGGCGCCCGGCTTCACCACTGTGACGATCCGGCCGGCCACGGTGTGCGGCTACTCGCCCCGCCAGCGGCTCGACGTCGTGGTGAACATTCTTACCAACCTCGGCGTGCACAAGGGCGAGGTCTCGGTGTTCGGCGGCGCGCAGCTGCGGCCGAACATCCACATCGAGGACATGGCCGACGCCTACATGCTGCTGCTGATGGCGCCGGACGAGAAGGTCGACGGCAAGGTCTACAACGCGGGCTACGAGAACCATTCGGTGATGCAGCTTGCCGAGATGGTCCAGCGCAACGTCGGGCCGGACTGCAAGCTCAAGGTTCAGAACACCAACGACATGCGCTCCTATCACGTGTCGTCGAAGAAGATCAAAGACGAGCTGGGCTTCGAGGCCAGCCACACGATCGAGGAAGCCGTCGTCGATCTGATCAAGGCGTTCAAGGACGGCCGCCTGCCGAACTCGCTCGACGATCCGCGCTACTTCAACATCAAGACGATGCAGAAGGTAAATCTCCAGTAGATGGGGCAGGGCAAAAGCGGTCGCGCACTCGTCGTCGGAGGCCACGGTCTCGTCGGCTCCGCGTTGCAGGTGCATTGCCGCAAGCTCGGATCGGCGGTCGAGGCGACGTCGCGCCGACCGGATGGCCGCGGACGAAGCAGCGTCTTTCTCGACCTCGGCGATCCCGACTTCACGCCCCTGCGGAACGCCAATTACGACGTGGCCTTCATCTGCGCCGCGATCACCAGCATGCAGGCCTGCCAGGCCGAGCCGGCCCGGTCACGTCGCGTCAATGTCGACAACACGCTCGAGCTGATGCGACGGCTGGCCGAGCGCGGCACGCACCTGGTCTTCCTGTCGAGCAGCCAGGTGTTCGACGGCGAGACGCCGCTCCCCGACGAGGCGGCGCCGACCGGCCCGAAGAACGAATACGGTAGCCAGAAGCTTGCCGTCGAGCAGGCGATCGAGCGCGAGGGACTGCCGGCCGCCGTGCTGCGCGTGACCAAGATCCTCGCCGACCGGCCGGTGGGCGTCTTCAAGGGCTGGCTTGAGGCCCTGGCCAAAGGCCAGCCGGTGCAGGCCGCGACCAACATGGCGCTTTCGCCGGTCATTGTCGGCGACGTCGCCGAGGCGGCCGAGCGGCTGGCTGGCGGACGCCATCGCGGCATCTGGCATCTCGGCTCCAGCGACGACATCCTCTATTTCGACGCCGCCAGGCTGATGGCCGAGATGCGGCATCTGCCGGTCTCGCTGGTGCGGGGCGAGGAGCTGACGGAAGTCCAGGTGCCGGATATCTATCGCCACCGCTACGTGACGCTCGGCTGCGAGAAGATTGCACGGACCCTGTCGATGCCGGTCCGCAGCGCGCGTAATATCCTCAAGACGTCGTTCGCCGGCTTCCCGCCATGAGAGTAGGCATCGACCTCGACAACACGCTGATCTCCTACGATCAGGCGTTCCAGCGCGTCGCCAAGGAGGAGGGGCTGCTCCCGGCGTCGTTCGAGGGCAACAAGGCTGCGGTCAAGCGCGCGCTGCTGGCGGAGCGCCCCGACGGCTTTCTCTGGGAGAGCCTGCAGGGGCTGGTCTACGGCCGGCGGATCGACGCCGCAGCCCTGTTCGACGGCGTGGCTGGGTTCCTGGAAGCCTGCCGGACGCGCGCTGACGTGGTGGCGATCATCAGCCACAAGACCGAGCTTGCGCATCACGACCCGCACATGACCGATCTGCGCGCAGCGGCGCTGCGCTGGATGGAAGGCAACCGCTTCTTCGACAGCGCCGGCCTCGGCATCGGCCGCCACAACGTCTATTTCGAAGGCACGCGGGATGAGAAGGTGAGGCGCATACGGGCGCTTGAATGCGACGTGTTCGTCGACGATCTTGCCGAGGTTCTGGGCCATGCCGAGATGCCGACGGCCTGCCGCAAGATCCTGTTCGGCAGCGAGCCGCAGAGCGAATTCGAGCAATATGCCTCCTGGGATGAAGTCCGTGACGCACTCTTCCGCGGCAACTGACGACACCCGGGACGTCGCGCGCATGCTGTGCGGCGAACCCGTCCGGGCGCTCCTGGAGATCCGCCGGGGCGGCAACAGCCGCATCTTTCGGGTCGAGACCCCGGCCGGTCGCTATGCGCTGAAGAAATATCCCGCCGCCGACAACCGCAACCGCCTCGAGGCTGAGGTCAATGCGTTGCGCTACATGGAGCGCAAGGGCATCGGCCGCACCCCCCGGGTAGTGGCCGTATCACCCGAGCGGCGCTTTGCGCTGCTGACCTGGGTCGATGGCCAGGCGGTCGACGTCGTCACCGACGCCGACGTCGCCGAGTTCGCCGCCTTCCAGATCGCGCTCGATCGTGGCATCGACGCCGAGGCCCGCGCCGACATCGGGGAGGCCTCGGAGGCCTGCCTGTCGGGGCCGCGGATCATGTCGCAGATCGAACGGCGCTATGCCCGGCTCTCTGCCGTGAAGCACGACGTCCCCGAGTTTGCCCAGTTCTTCGACGACATCCTCGTGCCGTCGCTCATTCGCTTCGAAGCCGGCGCCCGGAAGGCCTATCGCCGGCTGGGCCTCGATTTTTCCCAGGACCTCCCGCCGCAGTTCCGCACCCTCATTCCCTCCGATATGGGCGCGCACAACGCGCTCAGGGCGGCCGACGGTCGCCTGCACTTCCTCGATTTCGAATATTTCGGCTGGGACGATCCGCTGACCAGCATCGCCAACTTTGTCATGCATCCCGGCATGCGGCTGAGCGAGCGGCAGAAGGGCCTCTACCAGCGGGCGCTGCTCGGCCATTTCGCTCGTCACGCCGAGGCCGCCCGCCTGCCGGTGCTGATGCCGCTCTACGGGCTGCGCTGGTGCGCCATCATCCTGGGCGAGTTGCTGCCGGAGCGCTGGCAGCATCGGCTGGAGAGCAACGCGACGCTCGGCACCTGGGACGAGGTCCGCCGCGAGCAGATCGGCAAGGCGCGGGCGTTGATGTCGCAAATAGCGGTCTGGTCGGCGGGCTGATCCCTGCCTTCAGCCGGGTGGACGCCGGCGGCCTGAAAGGTTTACGCCGCCGAGAACCGCTTCATGTTGTCCTTCTCGACGAAGGTCGCCCGCCGATAGGCGCGCGCCACGTCGGCGACGCTGCCGGCTTCGCGGACGCGGCCATTGTCGATCCACATCGCGCTCTCGCACAGCCGCGACAGCTCGCTGGTCGAGTGACTGACGAAGAGCAGCGTGCCGGTGCGCCGGAAGTTGTCGATCCAGTCGACGCACTTCTTCTGGAAGGCGAGGTCGCCCACCGACAGTGCCTCGTCGACGATCAGGATCTCGGCATCGATGTGGGCGCAGATGGCGAAGGCGAGCCGCATGCGCATGCCCACGGAATAAAGCTTCAGCGGCTGGTCCATGAAGGCGCCGATGCCGGCGAACTCGGTGATCGAGTCGAATTTGTACAGGATCTCCTGGCGCTTCAGGCCGAGTACGGCGCCGCCGATCAGCACGTTCTCTCGGCCTGTCGCCTCGAGGTCGAAGGTCGCGCCGAGCGCCAGCAACGGGGCGACCCTGCCCTTCACCCAGATTTCGCCTTTGGTCGGCCGGGTCATGCCGCAGACGATCTGCAGCAGCGTGGACTTGCCGCAGCCGTTGCGTCCGATGATGCCCAGGCTCTTGCCGCGCCGGACCTCGAAGCTGATGTCCTTCAGCGCCCAGAACGACTTGTAGTAGGGCTTCTTCTCAGACCCCAGGAGCTGCTGCTTCACCCAGTCCTTCGGGCTGTCGTAGAGCTTGTAGGCCTTGGCGAGATGCTTCGCCCTGATCACGACCTCGGTGTCAGATGACATCTGCGATCGCATCCTGCTGGCGACGGAAGAACCAGTACCCGAACCAGAAGAAGAACATCGATATGAACATCGTCCAGGCGATGACGAGGCCGGCAGGAATTCTGCCGAACACCACCAGGTCGCGAATGATCTCGATGAATCCGGTGAGGATGTTGGCGTACATCAGAAGGTACCAGGTCGGGCTCAGAGTCTCGTGGCTGAAGAACACCGGCGTGGCGAACATCAGCACCGGGGCTATGGTCATCATCAGGTAGGCGGTGTCGCGCGTGAAGGCCCCCATGGCCGACAGCAGCCAGGTGATGCCGATCAGGAACATCAGGAACGGCAGGAACCACAGCGGCAGCAGCAGCACCGTCCAGTGCAGCGTCCCGGTGAAGAGAAGCTGGCAGAGCAGCATCAGCGCCAGGCCGATCGAGGCGTATGTCGTCGCCCTGAGTGTCGATATGATCGGCAGCATCTCGGCCGGAAACATCGTCTGTTTGATGTAGTGGGCGTATTCGTGGAGCAGCGACGGCGCCCGGTATGCCATCTCGGTGAAGAAGTTGAACGCCACGAGCCCACCGAAGATGAACAGGGCATAGTCCAGCGAGGAGCTGGATTGGGTCTTGTTGGGCAGCGTCGCCGAGCCGCCGAATACCAGCGTATAGGTGACCAGCGAGATCAGTGGCGCCACCACCGCCCATACCCAGCCGGCCATCGAGCCGCTGAAGCGCTCGCGCAGCTCCCGTCGCAGAATCGCCGCAATCAAGTCGCGGTGATGCCAGGCCTCGACGAACGGCCGCAGCAGGAAGCGCACAACGCGCTCCAGCCAGTTGTAGTCCCGCGGCTCGACCGTCTTGCCATCCAAGATGTGCATGACCGGCGCATCGGGCAATTCCTGGCGGTTGTTCAAGTTAACCATTGAATTAAAACGAAAAATCGGGGCGGCGGACAGCCGCGAGACATGGTGTTTGGTTGGGGGGCATCGCGGCAGGTCGCATAGCATAGCGAGCGCGCCCGAGATAGCCTCGACAATGTCCCGGAGGGAGCCCCCGGTCGCTGCCGGCAGGAGAGATTGTCGTCGAACCACGGCGAGTTGCGCGCCGAACGTTTGGGGGCACGACGTCGCCTTGACGCTCCCCAGGCGTTTAGGCTAGCGGGACGCCTCGGATTCCCTCCCGCAACACCGGCTGCCGGCTAAAGTGGCGATCTTGATCACCTCGAACGATACCCTGAGAGCCGCCATTGGCTGACATCGGCATATTGCGAGCTGCCATCGCGCCCGTCCGGCGCCTGTGGCGCCGGCCTGCAGCGGTCGAGATCGTCCCCGAGGTCGGAGTCGACGGCCAGGATGCCCACGCCCACTTCCGAGACGGCCTGGTCAGGCGGCGCGGCGGCGACAGCGGCGGAGCGCTTGCGGCCTTCGACCGGGCGCTGGCACTGGCTCCTGACTTTGCCGACGCCGTGATGGCGCGGGCGGAGATCCTCGACAGCATGGGACGCAGCGTCGAGGCCAGGGGCGAGTACGAACGGGCCCGCCGGCTGTGGTCGGAGCTGCCGCCGGGCGCCGCCGACCGCCGCTACGTCTTTCGTCGCCAGGGATACTTCGCCTTCGAGGCCGAATCGTACGACGTGGTCCGCTCCAACGTCCGCGGCAAGATTCTGCCGCAGCTCGCGCACGGCAATGCGCGCCTGGCCCGCGGCCGGCCGGCTGAGGCGCTCGACAGCTATGAGCGTGCGCTGAAAGTGGACCCCAAGCTTTCCGAGGCGCTGGCGCTGAAGGGAGAGGCCTTGTCGGCGCTCGGCCGCTACGAGGAGGCGATCCAGATCTTCGACGGCGTGCTTGCCGCCAATCCGAAGGATGGCGATACCCTGAACGCCCGCGGCATTGCGCGGGCCGCGCTGGGGCGGTTGGCCGAAGCGAACGACGATTGGCGCCAGCAGCTCGACCTGCTGCCGCAGACCAGCTCGGCGGCGCGTGCCTGCGTGGCGATGCGCATGGCCAACTATAGCGCGGCGTTCAACGAGTTCGGGGTGGCGGTCGCCAAGGAGCCGACGAACGCCTATTGGCTGCTCTACCGCTTGACAGCCGCGCGGCTCGCCGGCGCACCGACCGAGCCGGTCACGCTCCCCGCCGACGACCGGTGGCCCGCGCTGCTGCTTGCCTACCGGACCGGACAGGCAACGGAGGAAGCGCTGCTCAACCGTGCCAGCTCACCTGCCCGACACGCCGAAGCGCGCTTCCAGATGGGCGTCCTCGCCGTCGACGGCAACCCCGCGGCGGCGCGCAGGTACTGGCGGGATGTGGTCGATCAGGGTCCGCCGGCGCTGATCGAGTTCGCCGCCGCCAGCAACGAGCTCGCGCGCCTCGGCGCGTAGGGCACATTCCGTCGAGGCGTTCATGTTCTCCGTCATCCTCTACGGCCGTAACGACAGCCACGGCTACAACCTGCACAAGCGGGCGGCGATCAGCTTCAACGCACTGGCCGAGGTGATGACCGATCCCGACGACGAGATCCTGTTCGTCGACTACAACACGCCGGATGACCATCCAACCTTTCCCGAGGCGATCCACGATACGCTGACCGACAAGGCCAAGCAGGTGATGCGCGTCCTGCGTATCCGTCCGGACCAGCACGTCCGCCACCGACTGAAGACGCATCTGGTCGCCCTCGAAGCGCAGTCGCGCAACGTGGCGCTCCGCCGCTCCAATCCACGCAACCGTTGGATCCTCTACACCAATACCGACATGCTGCTGGTGCCGCGCGACGAGAAAGAGTCGCTGAGCGACATCCTGGGCGGGCTTCCCGACGGCTTTTACCAGGTGCCGCGCTTCGAGATTCCCGAGATGCTGTGGGAGGCGGCCTTCGACCGCCGCGATCCGGCGGGCAACCTCGCCAAGCTGCGAGACTGGTCGGTTCGCTTCCACCTCAATCAGGTCGTCCACAACTATATGCCGATGAAGTACGACGCGCTGGGCGACTTCCAGGCGGCGTTGCGGGAGGACATGTTCGCCATCCACGGCTTCGACGAGGACATGATCCTGGGTTGGCACTGCGATTCGAACCTGGCGGCCCGGTTGGCGCTCTATCGTGGCCGCGTCGACACGCTGGTCGACAAGCTGTTCGGCTATCACTGCGACCACACCCGCGTCGCCGCCGCCAACAACAAGGGCCGCGCAACGCGGATGAACGACCAGGACCGCTTCATCTGGAACGTCGCCACGCCCTATGTGCCGGCACAGGCCGAGACCTGGGGATGGCCGGATACGGAGATCGAGGAAATCCGCCTCGACCGCGATACTCCCTACCAGCGCTACTCTGCCGGCCTCGAGAAGGCGATCGAGCCCGCCACGATGCCGTTCGTCGAGACCAGCCTCGAGTGGCAGCTGTACGACGATCTCACCTACGACCTGCCGCACACCCTGCCATTCGTCTGCGACCAGGTGGTGACGTTCCCGCGCTCGACCGCCCTGATGCTGGTGGCGACGCGGCCGGACTTCGTCACGAGCTTCGCCAAGGCCTGGAAGGGCATGGGCTTCACCGGCCCGATCCTGGTCCCCGAGGAGTGCGAAGGCCTGCCGCCCGACCTTCCTGGCGTGGAGCGGGCGCCTTTCGCGCGGCAGCTGCCGTCGGCCGAGCTCTTCGTTTTCGAGTTCGGGCTGGCGACCCAGACGGCCGCCGAGCCGATACGCACCGGCCGACAGATGAGCCCGATCGACAAGAAGAGGCTGAAGGTCGTAGAGCGGCTGTTCAAGCGTGCCGCCGCGACCGAGGCAGAGACGCGGTCGGAGGGCCGGCTGGTGCCGCGTCGCTTTATCGGCGTCAACGTGATCTACAACAAGTTCTGGACGACCTTCACGAACTATGTCGGCGCCAACATCAATCCCTTTTGCAGCCAGGTCCTTGCCGGCCTGCCACGCCAGGACGAATCGCTCAAGGGCAAGGTGCTCAAGTTCCGGGCTCGACACGCTGTTTGAGTCGTCGACGCACCGTCGATCCGGCGAAGTGCATCCCCGCGCTCGCGAGCAAGTCACCAGAAGCGCGCCTTGAGCATTTCCACAATGAGCCGCTCCCTCTCCACCCACCTGCGCAGACTCCAAGACGAGTCGATCTTCATCATTCGCGAGGTGGCAGCGGAATTCTCCAAGCCAGTCATGCTCTATTCGATAGGCAAGGACTCCAGCGTCATGCTGCACTTGGCGTTGAAAGCGTTCTATCCCGCACGCCTGCCTTTTCCGCTGCTGCATGTCGATACCACCTGGAAGTTCCGCGACATGATCGACTTTCGCGACCGGACCGCCCAGCGGCTGGACCTCGACCTTCGCGTATATGTCAATAGGGAAGGCTTGGCGCAGGGCGTCTCTCCGCTGGGGTCGGGCGCCGCTACGCATACGCGCGTGATGAAGACGGAGGCATTGCGCCAGGCCCTGGACGAATGGGGATTCAACGCCGCCTTGGGAGGGGCGCGCCGCGACGAAGAGAAGAGCCGCGCCAAGGAACGCATTTTCTCTCATCGCGCCGCCAACCATGCCTGGGATCCGCGCAATCAGCGCCCCGAACTTTGGAATATCTTCAACACGCGCATCGCGCCCGGCGAATCGATGCGTGTCTTCCCGCTCTCCAACTGGACCGAGCTCGACGTGTGGGAGTACATCGCCGCTGAAGGAATTCCGGTGGTGCCGCTCTACTTCGCGAAGGAGCGTCCGATCGTACGCCGGAACGGCACGTTCATCATGATCGATGATGACCGATTCGAACTTCATCCAGGGGAGGCAGTCGAACGGAGACGTGTCCGGTTTCGCACGCTGGGCTGCTATCCGCTGACCGGCGCGATCGAATCCGATGCCGACAGTCTCGACCAGATCATCGCTGAGATGCGCGCCTCGACGCAGTCGGAGCGCCAGGGACGCCTCATCGATTTCGACGAGACGGGTTCCATGGAGAAGAAGAAGCGCGAGGGGTATTTCTGATGGAGAGCATGCCGGTCGACATGCCGGCTTCTGCTGGCGGGCTCGCCATGGGTAGGCGGCCGCCGCTGCGGTTCCTCACCTGCGGTTCGGTCGACGATGGCAAGTCGACCCTGATCGGACGTCTTCTTTATGAGCGCAATCTCATCCATCAGGACCACCTCGCCGCGCTCGAGCGCGATTCCCGCAAATACGGTACCAATGGCGACGACATCGATTTCGCGCTGCTCGTCGATGGCCTCGAAGCCGAGCGCGAGCAGGGTATTACGATAGACGTCGCTTACCGGTACTTCGAGACAAGCGAACGTTCGTTCATGGTTGCCGACTGCCCGGGGCACGAACAGTACACGCGCAACATGGCGACCGGCGCCTCCAACGCCGATCTCGCCGTGTTGCTCGTGGACGCGCGCAAGGGGCTGTTGAGCCAGACACGTCGACATGCCGCCATCGTCTCGTTGCTGGGAATACGCGACGTCGTGCTCGCCGTGAACAAGATGGATCTCGTCGGCTACGAACGTCCGGTGTTCGATCGCATCACGCGGGAGTTCGAGACGGTCGCGACGTCGTTGAAGTTTCGAACGGTCGTAAGCGTGCCGGTTTCCGCCCGGAGCGGTGACAATGTCTGCTCCCTCTCGTCCAACATGGCATGGTGGCACGGTCCGAGCCTGCTCGGGCACCTCGAGACGATCGACGTCGAGACCGACGTCCGCGAGCGTCCTATGCGCTTCGTCGCGCAATGGGTAAACAGGCCCGACCCGGACTTCCGGGGCCTCGCGGGCATGGTCGCGTCAGGGCGGATTTCAGCCGGGGACGAAGTCGTGGTGGCCCGCTCGGGTCGTTCGACGAAGGTATCCCGAATCGTGACCATGGATGGCGATCTCGCGTCGGCGGAAGCATCCCGGGCGGTGACTCTCGTCCTTGCCGACGACGTGGATGCCTCTCGCGGCGATGTGCTCAGCCGTCCGCAGGAGAGGCCGGATGTCGTCGACCAGTTTGCCGCCCATATCGTCTGGATGGGCGACGAGAAGCTGCTGCCCGGCCGCTCATACATGATGAAGATCGGCGGACGATTGGTTCCCGCCTCGATCACCGAGATCAAGCATCGACTTGACGTCGAGACACAGGCGAAGCTGGCGGCCAAGGCTTTGGAACTGAACGAGATCGGCTTCTGCAACATCGCAACAAACGAATCCGTCGCAATCGATGCCTACGAAAGCAACCGCACCACCGGCAGCTTCATCCTGATCGACCGGACCAGCAATGCTACGGTAGCCGCCGGCATGATCAGTTTTGCCCTGCGGCGGGCAACCAACGTGCATCGCCAGGAACTGCTCGTCGGCAAGCATGCCCGAGCACAAATCAAGCGGCAGAAGCCGGTGATCCTGTGGTTCACCGGGCTCAGCGGCTCGGGCAAGTCGACCGTGGCGAATCTCGTGGAGGCGCGCCTTATCGCCCACCAGGCCCATAGCATCCTGCTCGACGGCGACAATGTCCGGCATGGCCTCAATCGAGATCTGGGCTTCACCGACGCCGACCGCGTTGAGAACATCCGCCGTATCGGCGAAGTGGCCAAGCTGATGGTCGACGCCGGCCTCATCGTCCTGTGCTCCTTCATCTCGCCGTTCGCCGCAGAACGGCGGCTCGTCCGGGAGACCGTCGAGACCGGCGAGTTCATCGAGATTTTCCTCGATACGCCGTTGGAGGTGTGCATCGCGCGAGACCCCAAGGGCCTCTATGCGCGTGCGCTCGCAGGTAAGATCGCGAACTTCACCGGTTTGGACCAACCCTACGAACGACCCGAGGCTCCGGAATTGCGATTCCTTCCGGCAGAACAGTCGGCAGATGAAATCGCCGACAGGATCGTTGCCTATCTGAGGTCGAGCGACATCTTCTGACGAATGGCTTCGAGGGCAGATCGGCCGTCAGCGTTGGCTCCACTAGGCCCCGCCAGAAGGCGACTCATCCACCACAGCCCGGTGAGCTGAAGAGCCGGCAATTCGATCTGCCCCGCCTCCACCTGGTCGATGAACGCCGCAAGAGGCATTTCATGGCAGCGGATGATCTCCCCGTCATCCAGCGCCTGGTCGGCGATTCGGTGCGCGTTCAGCGCCAGGTACGAGTAGATGCGGTTGCTCTGCAGCGCCGGATAGACGGGCGCGGCGCCCAGCAGGTGCCACTCGTCGCTGGCGTAGCCGGTCTCCTCCAGCAACTCCCGCCGTACGGCCGCCAATGGTTCCTCGCCGTCATCGACGGTGCCGGCGGGAAACTCGGTGCGTAGGCTTTTGACGGAATGCCGGTACTGATCGACCAGAACGATATTGAGGTCGGACGTGAGCGCGATCACGTCGACCCAGTCGGGATGCTCTATGACCGGGCAGGGCGGCAGCGTGCGCCCGTCCGGCGCCTGCAGCACGTCGTGGCGCAGGCGCAGCCACTGGTCGGCAATCGCGTAGGTCGACTGCAGCACCTTCCATGGCCGCTTCCGTTCAGGACCGGCCATGGCGGCGCGGCGCTAGCGGCCGGAGCCGAGATAGAGAACGTCGGCCACGTCGGCGAACTTGTCGGCCGGCAGGGTGCGCCACAGATCGAGCACCGTGAGGCGCTGGCCATTGCGCTTGCACCAGGCCGGGTCGATCTCCTTGTACTCCGGCCAGCCGGTGGCGACGACCAGCAGGTCGCAGTCGCGGACGGCGCCCTCGATCGATGAAGCGCCGACCACCTTTTCGCCCAGCACCGCGAGGGCCGCGTCCTGGGCCAGAGGATCGTGCACCGACACGATGTAGCCCGCGTCGGCGAGCTTCGCTGCGAGCTTGACGCTGTGGCTTTCCTCGACCACGGGCGTTTGCGGCTTGTAGGAGAGGCCGAGCAGGGCAATGCGCGTGCCGGTCTTGGCGAACTTCGCGACCAGGCCGCTCAGCCGGTCGATCTGGTGGTTGTTGATGCGGTCGGTCGCCTCGGCCACGTCGGCGCGCGCGCCGATCTTGCGGGCGAGGGCCGCGAAGGCGACGTTGTCGCGCGGGAAGCACGGCCCGCCATAGCCCATGGCGCCCTTGAGGTACTTCCCGCCGATGCGAGTGTCGGCGCCCAGCGCCTTGGTCACGGCATCGACGTCGGCGCCGGGCAGGCGGTCGCAGATGTCGGCCAGCATGTTGGCGTAGGAGATCTTGGTCGTGACGTAGGTGTTGACGGAGATCTTGGTGAGCTCGGCGTTGACGAAGTTCATGCGCTGCACCGGCGGCTTCCGC
>JAEWIV010000185.1 GCA_023386865.1 Pseudomonadota bacterium | reverse complement strand
GTGGCGGGGCCCCCCCGGCCCGCGCCTTCGAGCGTGCGCAGCCGCTCGGTCAGCATCTTGGCCGAGATGCCGGCAACCCGCCGCTTCAATTCCCCGAAGCGCTGCGGCCCATGGGTCTTGAGGTTGTAGAGAATGTACGTGGTCCATGGCCCCATCAGCATGCGCAGGATGAAGTCCATGGGGCAGGAAGCGCTCTCCTTGCCGTGGCTCTGTTTGGCGTCCATGGGAATAACCCGAAGTTACGAATTGGTACCTACTAGCGGATATATAGGGCGCTTCCTAAATCTTTCCAGTCACAAACAGTAACCTACTGGATTGGAGAGACTTATGTACGTTTTCTCCAACTAGATCAAAGGATTGGAAAGAGAAAATGAGTACCATCGCCATCGTCTACCATTCGGGCTTCGGCCATACGAAGGCCCTGGCCGACGCCGTCGCCAAGGGCGCCGAATCGGTTCCCAACACCAAAATCAGTTTGGTGCCGGTGGCCGACGTCGAGGCACGCCAAGCTGAGCTGGATGGCGCCGACGCGATCATCTTCGGCAGCCCGACCTACATGGGCGGCGTGTCAGCCGAGTTCGCGAAGTTCAAGGACTGGACATCCAAGCGCTGGATGGAAAGCGCATGGCGCAACAAGCTCGCCGCCGGCTTCACCGCGTCGGCGTCGTGGAACGGCGACAAGCACAACACGCTTTACCAACTGCTCACGCTCGCCCTGCAGCACGGCATGGTGTGGGTCGGGCTCGGCCTGCCGCCGGGCTACAACCACTCCAAGGGCTCGGCAGAGGATCTCAATCGCCTGGGCGCGTCAGTCGGCGCCATGGCGCAGGCCAATGCCGATCAGGGCATAGAGGGCATCGCCGCCTCCGATTTCCGCACCATGGAGGCGCTGGGCAAGCGCGTGGCCGAATTGGCCACCCGCTGGCGCGAGGAGCCGCTGGCGCAGGCCGCCTGACAGCTGAAACAGCGAGCCGGCGGCGAAGGGCAAGTCGCCGCCGGCCGTGACGATGCCGGAAGAGCTACTTCTTCGTGATGTTCCACATCACCGGCACCGGGCCGGCGAGCCAGCCCGAGACACGGTCCTTGCGATAGGCGCCGAACGCCTTGTACTGGCCGAGCACGACATACGCCGCCTGGTCCATGATGCGGTCCTGCACCGCCATGGCGATTTCCTTCTGCTTCGCGGGATCGGTTTCGCGGGCATAGGAGGCGCGCAGGTTCTCCATCTCCGGGTCGCACGGCCAGCCGAACCACGCCTTGTCGCAGCCGCCGCTGGAGAAGGAGTTGCTGGCCGGGTTGTCGGCGTCCACGGTGACGGTGGTGGTGTAGAAGATGTTCCAGCCGCCCTTGTCGGGCGGATCCTTCTTGGCTCGGCGCGACACCACGGTCTGCCAGTCCATTGCCTGCAGGTCGACCTTGAAGCCGACCCGCTCGAGAGCCTGCTTGCCGACCGGCGGCAGCTGGTTGGAGGATTGCAGATCGGTCGCCTGCATCATGATGATCGGCGTGCCGTCGTAGCCGCTCTCCTTGAGCAGTTGGCGCGCCTTGTCGAGGTCGGGCTTGATCAGCAGGTTGCCGTAGCTCTTCTCGTAGGGCGAGCCGCAGACCAGCGGCGAATTGCATACGCGATAGATCTCGGGATCGCCGACCTGGGCCTTGAGGAAGTCCTCCTGGGCGATGGCGTACATCGCCGCCTGACGCGCCTTCACGTTGTTGAACGGCGGATGGAGGTGGTTGAAGCGCATGATGATCTGGCTGCCCTGGGCGTTCCAGCCGTAGAGCTCGATGTTCTTGTCGGCCTTCAGCACCGGGAAGAGATCGGGCACCGGCACCTCGATGAGATCGATCTCGCCCTGGGTCAGCGCATTGACGGCGGTCAGCGGATCGCTGATGGCGATCCATTCCACGCGGTCGATCTTCACTACCTTGCCGCCGGCCAGCATCGAGGGCGGCTCGGCGCGCGGCTTGTACTTGGCGTTCTTGACGTAAACGATCTTCTCGCCGGGCTTCCACTCGTCCTTCTTGAAGATGAACGGACCCGAGCCGGTGTAGTCGTCGATCTGCTTGAACGGATCGGTTTCGGCCACCCGCTTGGGCATCATGAACGGTACGTTGGACGAGGGCTTGCCCAGCGCTTCGAGCACCAGGCCGAACGGCTGCTTCAGGACGATGGTGAAGGACTTGGCGTCGTCGGCCTTGAGCTCGCCGACCGCGGCCATGAGCTGCTGGCCGAGCGCGTCACGCGCCGCCCAGCGCTTGATCGAGGCGACGCAGTCCTCGGCCGTCACCGGCTGGCCGTCGTGCCATTCCAGGCCGTCGCGCAGGGTGAACTTCCAGGTGAGCTTGTCGGCCGAGACGTCGTACTTGTCGACCATCTGCGGTTGGACGCGCAACTCGGCGTCGCGCGCGAACAGCACGTCGTAGACCATGTAGCCGTGGTTGCGGGTGATGAAGGCGGTGGTCCAGATCGGATCGAGGACCTTGAGGTCGGAATGGGCGACCATCTTCAGCGTCTGGGCGCCGGCCGGAACCGTCCACAGGAGGACGAGGGCGGCGGCAAAACGCGTCAAAATCCGTAGAATATGCATTATGTCCATCTTCCCTGATACGAGACCCCGATTGCATGCAGGCTGCCATGGGGCAGGAGAGGAATAAAGCGATGTCGATGCCAACTGTCTTTGTTTCGCACGGCTCGCCCATGCTGATCCTCGAGGAGCGGCCGGCGCGGGGCTTCCTGGCGTCGCTCGGCAAGCTCCTGCCGCGGCCCAAGGCCATCGTCGCCGTCTCGGCCCATTGGGACACCGACGTGCCGGCCGTGTCGACGGCGCACAGGCCCGCCACGATCCACGACTTCTACGGCTTTCCGGAGCCGCTTTATGCGCTGCGCTACGATCCGCCGGGCGCCCCCGAACTGGCCGAGCGCGTGGCCAAGCTGACCGGCGCTGCTCACGATCCGCATCGCGGGCTCGACCATGGGGCCTGGGTGCCGGCCAAGCTCGCCTGGCCCGAGGCCGACATCCCGATCTTCCAGCTTTCGGTGCAGCCCGGCAAAGGCCCGGCCCATCACATCGCCCTCGGGCGCAAGCTCGGCAGCCTGCGCGAAGAGGGCATCCTGGTGATGGGTTCAGGCAGCGCGACGCACAATCTGCGCGCCCTGGTGCGCGGTGCGGGCGACGACTCGGAACCGGAGCCGTGGGCCAAGGCGTTCGACGATTGGCTGGCGGAAACGCTGGAGAGCGGCGACGAGGCGGCGCTGGCCGACTACGGCGCCAGGGCGCCCTATGCCCGTGAGGCCCATCCGACCGACGAGCATTTCCTGCCCATCCATGTCGCCTTCGGGGCCGCAGGCAAGGGCGCGCGCGGACGCGCGCTCCATCGGTCGTTCACGCTGGGCAACCTGTCGATGGCGTCGTACGCCTTCGATTAGAGACCGAAGCGCCGTGACAGCCAGGGCGGGTCGGCTACGGGATCAGCCTAAGCCGCGTGCTCGAGCGCGACGCCCTTTTCCTTGAAGAACTGCGCGAGTTCGCCCGTCTCGGCCATCTCGCGCACGATGTCGCAGCCGCCCACGAACTCGCCCTTCACATAGAGCTGCGGGATGGTCGGCCACTGGCTGAACTCCTTGATGCCCTGGCGCAGTTCCGGGTCGACAAGGATGTTGATGCCGTGGAACTTCACGCCGAGCTCGCTCAGCACTTCGACGACGGCTGCCGAGAAGCCGCACTGCGGGAACACCGGCGTGCCCTTCATGAACAGCAGCACGTCGTTCTTCGCGATCTCGTCGCGGATACGGTCGAAAACCTGAGGCTCGCTCATGTCGATCTCCTGAAGCGCCACTCGAGGCCGTGCGGGCCGGGCGCGGGTCTGGCGCGAATATAAGGCTCCTAGGGCCTCTGCGCCATGGTGGTCAATTTGAGCGCATGCAGCACGCCGCCCATGCGATCTCCCAGCGCGCCATAGACCATCTGGTGCTGCTGGATCTTGGACTTGCCGGCAAAGGCCGCGGAAACGACCGTGGCGGCGTAATGGTCGCCGTCGCCGGCGAGATCCTGGATTTCGACCTCGGCGTCGGGGATGCCTTGCTTGATCAGGCGGACAATGTCTTCGGCGGCCATCGGCATGGCTTGGTTTTCCTGCGTTATTCGGTGGCCGACATATAGCCCGGCAACCAGGCCTCGTGGGCCGCCTTGATGTCGCTGAGCGCCAACGACAGCAGGTCCTTGACCACCAGTGCGGCGCCGCCCGAGTAGCCCAGCAGCACCGCCGAAACGCCCGCTGCGTGCGCCGCCTCGATGATGTCGTCGCCCGAGCCGCTGGCGATGACATAGCGGCCTTGATCCTCGCCATAGAAAAACGCATGCGAAGGCACGGCGTTGCCGGCCGGCTGGGCGACTTCCATGCCCGTGCCGCCGGCAATGGCCATCTCCGCCAGGGCCACGATCAGGCCGCCATCCGAAACATCGTGGCAGGCCTCCACGCGGTCGATGGCGATCTGTGACCGCACGAAGTCGCCGTTGCGGCGTTCGACAGCGAGATCGACCGGCGGCGGGGCGCCTTCCTCGCGGCCGCAGGCTTCGCGCAGGTAGAGCGACTGGCCGAGCCAGCCCGTGGTCTCGCCGATCAGGACGATGCCGAGCCCCGCCTGGGTCAGCCGCGAGCCGACCGCCTTGGCGATGTCGTCGATCACGCCGACGGCGCCGATGGTGGGCGTCGGCAGGATGGGGCGACCCTCGGTCTCGTTGTAGAGCGAGACGTTGCCCGACACGACGGGGAAGTCGAGCACCTTGCAGGCCTCGGCCATGCCCATGATGGCGCCGGCGAACTGGCCCATGATCTCGGGCTTCTGCGGATTGCCGAAGTTCATGTTGTCGGTGACGGCGAGCGGGCGGGCGCCGACGGCGGTGATGTTGCGCCACGCCTCGGCCACGGCCTGGCGGCCGCCGGTCTCGGGATGGGCCTGCACGTAGCGCGGCGTGCAGTCCGACGTCATGGCCAGCCCCTTGTGGCCGCCGTTGACGCGCACCAGGGCGGCGTCGCCGTCCTGCGGACGGATCGCGGTGTTGCCCATGATCAGGTGATCGTACTGGTGCCAGATCCACGCCTTGCTGGCGAGGTCGGGGCAGCTCATCAGCGCCAGCAGCGAGGCGCGCCAGTCCTTGGGCGCCGGCACCTTGGCGGCATCGAGCACGGCCGGCAGCGGCGTCAGCGTCCACGGCCGCTCATACATCGGCGCCTCGGTGACCAGCGGCGGGATCGGGATGTTGCCGACGATGTCGCCGTGCCAGGAGAGCACCATGCGCTCGGTGTCGGTGAGATGTCCGATGACGGCGAAGTCGAGCTCCCATTTCTCGAAGATCCTGCGCGCCAGCTCCTCGCGGCCGGGCTTCAGCACGATCAGCATGCGCTCCTGGCTCTCGGAGAGCATGAGCTCGTAGGGGTTCATGCCGGTCTCGCGCATCGGCACCTTGTCGAGCTCGACGATCACGCCGAGCCCACCCTTGGCCGCCATCTCGAACGAGGAGGAGGTGAGCCCGGCCGCGCCCATGTCCTGGATGGCGACGATGGCATCCGTCGCCATCAGCTCCAGGCACGCCTCGATCAGCAGCTTCTCCGTGAACGGATCGCCGACCTGCACGGTCGGGCGCTTCTCCTCGGAATTCTCGTCGATTTCGGG
>JAEWIV010000183.1 GCA_023386865.1 Pseudomonadota bacterium | reverse complement strand
GCCGCGCGGGTATAGACGGCGACGACGTCGTGTCCTGCTTCGACCAGCGCCTCGAGCGCCGGCACCGCGAATTCCGACGTGCCGAGAAACGCGAGCTTCATCGCCGGACCTTATAGGCAGCCGCGCGCTCGTGAGCTAGGTATGCGGCGACAAATGGAATCACATCTGCCCCCGACCGCCGGCCCGTCGACCAGCACCAGCAAAGGCCCCGCCGCCAACCTCGCCGCCCGCCGCGCCGCCGGCGAGATCCACGCCGATCCCGTGCAGGAACGCGTCGTGCAGAGGCTGCAGGCGATCTACGAGCAGCTCGTCGCGATGGCCGATCATCCCGCCGCCAAGCCCGGCTTCTGGGCACGCCTCGGGGTCGGCCCGGCGCCCCGTCCGCCGGCCGGGCCGCGCGGCCTCTACATCTGGGGACCGGTCGGCCGCGGCAAGTCGATGCTGATGGACCTTTTCTTCGCCGACGTCCCGATGGCCAAGAAGCGGCGCGTGCATTTCCACGAGTTCATGCTCGAGGTGCAGGAGCGCCTGCACCGCCGCCGCGAGGAGCTGTCGGCCAAGGGCGCGCCGCCCGAAGCCGACACGATCGTGCCGATCGCCAGGCAGATCGCGAGCGAAACGCGGCTGCTCTGCTTCGACGAGTTCCAGGTCACCAACATCGCCGACGCCATGATCCTGGCCCGCCTGTTCGAGGTGCTGTTCGACGAGGGCCTGACGGTGATCGCCACGTCGAACCGCCGGCCCGACGATCTCTACAAGGACGGCCTGCAGCGCGAGCGCTTCGTGCCCTTCATCGACCTGGTGAAGGAGCGGCTCGACGTGATGGAGCTCGGCGGCGACCACGACTATCGCCTCGACCGGCTGCGCAACTTCGACGTCTACCTGACGCCGCTCGGCGCCTGGGCCACCGCCAAGCTCGACGAGGCGTTCCGCGCGCTGAGCGGCGGCGCCGACGGCGAACCGCGCGTCCTCAGGACCCAGGGTCGCGACGTCGAGATCCCGCGCGCCGCGCCGGGCGTCGCCATGGCGCATTTTCTCGATTGGTGCGCCAAGCCCATGGGCGCGGCGGACTTCATCTGCATCGCCAGCAACTTCCACACCGTGATCGTGGCCGAAATCCCCAAGATGGGGCCCGACAGCCAGGACAAGGCGGTGCGTTTCGTCACCATGATCGACGAATTCTACGAAAAGAAGGTGAAGTTCATCTGCTCTGCTGCAACGGCGCCGAGCGGCCTCTATCAGCAAGGCGACGGCGCCTTCGAGTTCCAGCGCACCGTCTCGCGCCTGATGGAGATGCAGAGCCCGGAGTACCTCGCCCTGGAGCATATCGCCTAATTGTGATTGTCGGCCTGGCGCCCGCCCGTCATAGGCTCGCGCCGCCTCAACTCGGGAGACGGGACATGGACGGCGATCGCATGATCACTCTTTCGCGACGCTCGGCGATGGTCGGCACCGCGCTCGGCAGCTCGTACGCGTTGTCGGTCCAGCCGGTGAGCGCACAGACCGCGATCACCACGCCGGCCGATGGGCTCACCGCGGGCGAGGTCAAGGTCAAGACCAAGGACGGCAAGGAGATGGAGGCCTATCGCGCCATGCCGGCGTCGGGCCAGGGCTTCGGCACCGTGCTCGTCGTGCAGGAGATCTTTGGCGTGCATGCCCACATCGCCGACGTGGCGCGCCGCTTCGCCAAGGCGGGCTACTACGCCATCGCGCCCGAGCTCTATTTCCGCCAGGGCGACCCGAAGGGCTACACCGATATTCCCAAGCTGATCTCGGAGGTGGTGGCCAAGGTGCCCGACGCCCAGGTCATGGGCGATTTCGATTCCTGCGTCGAGTTCGCCAAGGGCGAGGGCAAGGCCGACACCGCCAAGCTCGGCATCACCGGCTTCTGCTGGGGCGGCCGCATCGTCTGGCTCTATGCCGCGCACAATCCCGGTCTGAAGGCGGGCGTGGCGTGGTACGGCCGCGTCGAGGGCACGAGCACCGAGCTCGCGCCCAAGAATCCGATCGACCTGGTCAAGGAGCTGAAGGCGCCGGTGCTCGGCCTTTATGGCGGCGCCGACTCCGGCATTTCCAACGACGGCGTCGACCGCATGCGCGCCGCTCTCAAGCAGGGCAGCCCGGCCGCCCAGAAGTCGGAGATCGTCACCTATCCGGACGTGCCGCACGCCTTCAACGCCGACTACCGTCCGAGCTACCGCAAGGAAGCGGCCGAGGACGGCTGGAAGCGCTGCCTCGCCTGGTTCAAGGCCAACGGCGTCGGCTGATCTGCCGGTGGCCGAGACGACGACGCTCACGACACGGTCGGGCCTGGCATTCACCGCCGATGTCGCCGGCCCGGCCGACGGGTCGCTGGTCCTGCTGCTGCACGGCTTTCCCGAATCGCGACACAGCTGGCGCGCGGCCTTGCCGGCGCTGGCCCGCGGCGGCTACCGCGCCGTGGCGCCCGACCAGCGCGGCTACTCGCCGGGCGCGCGACCCGATCCCAAGGAGCTGTCGAACTACGCGTTCGACAGGCTGGTGAACGACGCCATCGAGATCGTGGCGGCCACCGGGCACGACGGCCGGCGCTTCCATCTCGTCGGCCACGATTGGGGCGGCCAGGTGTCGTGGGGCGTGGCCGCGGCGCATCCCAGGCGGCTCGCTTCGCTTACCATCATGTCGCGGCCTCATCCCGAGTCGTTCCGCCGCGCTCTCGACAAGCCCGACGGCGAGCAGAAGAACCGGTCGCGCCATCATCGTGCGTTTCTCGATGCGGAGACCGGCAAGCTCCTGCTGGCCGACAATGCGCGCCGCCTGCGCGATGGCCTGTTCGGCCAGGGCGTGCCCGCCGCGGCGATGGACGAGCATCTCTCGGTGCTGGGCAATCCTGCGGCCATGGAAGCGGCGCTGGCCTGGTATCGCGCCAACGTCGGCCTGGCGGCCGACATCGGCACCATCGAGGTGCCGCCGCTCTACATCTGGGGC
This sequence comes from Pseudomonadota bacterium, assembly GCA_023386865.1. Classification (GTDB taxonomy): domain Bacteria; phylum Pseudomonadota; class Alphaproteobacteria; order Reyranellales; family Reyranellaceae; genus Reyranella. The sequence continues at coordinate 7,299 of JAEWIV010000183.1, read as the reverse complement.
GACGCAGACGCCACGGTCGGGCCCGACGCTGCACATGGCACGGGCGAGTTCGTGGGCGGAACTTTCACCATGGAAGTGCTGCCGGGCGTCGGCCATTTCGTCATGGACCAGGCGCCGGGCAAGGCCATAGAGCTGATGCTGGCCCACCTGAAGAAGCATCCCGTGTGACGGACACGACGCTGGACAACAGCGTCGTCTTCAATGCCGACGACGAGCTCTTCGACGTCGTGCTGATGATGGATTGCAGCCAGTGCCCGATTCACCCGACGCTCAAGGACTTGGGCTTACCGCAACGCGCCAGAGATGACGCGCCAGCTTGCGGAAACCTATGAAGCGGTGCGTCGCGCGGGACTGGCCTTCGCCAGGGCCTTGGCCCGGCGCCCGCCCTCCTTCAAGCCGTTGCCTGGGAGACGTTCATCCGCGGCCTCGGTCAGTTCGACGAGTGCAATGGCCGTGAAGGCGTCACCGCCGAAGTTCGCCAGGGCGCCTGCTACTTGGTCACTGCGAAATTCCCTTGTGTGCCTCGCTGCTTCATGGGTGGGCTGCCGGCGGGCAGTCCCGGAGGCCGCACACTACCCCCGCCACGGTAGTCAGGCTGCTTTTGGCCCGACTTCGGGTTACAATGCCGACATGAGCAAGACCTACATTCCAGGCGACGATGCTGACGCGATCATTGCCCGGCAGGTGGCAAAGGGGAACTTCCCCTCGGCGGAGGCCGTCGTTCGCGCCGGTGTACGGATGATCGAGGAATACGAATCCGATCTGGTTCGGTTACAAGGAAAGATCGACGCTGCGGATGCAGCGTATCGGCGGGGCGAATACCGGAAGTCATCCGATGCGGACGCGATGAAATCAGACATCGTCTCACGGGGAGAAGAGCGATCACGCCGAAGGACCTGATCGTCACCGATCCGGCGTACGCTGATCTCGACGAGACTTTGATTTTATTGCAACTGACAGCGTCGATGCGGCCCGGCGCTTCGTTTCCGAAATCGTCGACCATCTTCATCGCATAGCTGCGACCGGCTATTCCGGCGCGCCTCGCGATTAGATCCGGCCGGGGCTACGGCTTTCCGTTCATGGCCGCTACAACATCTATTTTCGGATTTCAGGCGACGAGACGGTCATCCTGCATATTGTGCATTCCGCTCGGGACATTGGACGACTTTCCTTCGATCACGATCAAACCCGGTAATCGGGCGGCCGTCTTGCCGCTCCCGGCGAATCGCGCTACCACGCGCCGCCCTTGGAAGGATCGGGAGTGTTTGGCATGGCTCGCAAGAAGATCGCGCTGATCGGCGCCGGACAGATTGGTGGCACCCTCGCGCTGCTCGCCGGCCAGAAGCAGCTCGGCGACGTCGTCCTGTTCGACATCCCCGACCTCGAAGGCGTCGCCAAGGGCAAGGCGCTCGACATCGCCCAGCTGAGCCCGGTCGAGGCCTTCGACGCCAGGTACCGCGGCACCTCCGACTACAAGGACATCGAAGGCGCCGACGTCGTGATCGTCACCGCGGGCGTCCCGCGCAAGCCCGGCATGAGCCGCGACGACCTGGTCGGCATCAACGCCAAGATCATCGACACCGTCGGCAAGGGCATCAAGCAGCACGCGCCCGACGCCTTCGTGATCGTCATCACCAACCCGCTCGATGCCATGGTGGGCCTCATGCAGGAAGTCACCGGCTTCCCGGCCAAGCGTGTCGTCGGCATGGCGGGCGTTCTCGACAGCGCCCGCTTCCGCCTGTTCCTCGCCGAGGAATTCAACGTCTCGGTCGAGGACGTCACCGCCTTCGTGCTGGGCGGCCACGGCGACACCATGGTGCCGCTGCTGCGCTATTCGACCGTCGGCGGGATTTCGCTCCACGATCTCGTCGACATGGGTTGGACCACCAAGGACCGCCTCGACAAGATCGTGCAGCGCACCCGCGACGGCGGTGCCGAGATCGTCGGCCTGCTCAAGACCGGTTCGGCGTTCTACGCCCCGGCCGCCTCGGCCATCGCCATGGCCGAGTCCTACCTGCTGGACAAGAAGCGGGTGCTGCCCTGCGCCGTCCAGCTCAACGGCGAGTATGGCGTGAAGGGCCTCTACATCGGCGTGCCGGTGGTGATCGGTTCCGGTGGCGTCGAGCGCATCGTCGAGGTCGAGTTCAACGCCGAGGAAAAGGCGATGTTCGACAAGTCGGTCGCCGCCGTGAAGTCGCTGATCGACGCCACCAACAAGATCGTCGGACGCTGAGCCCGACCCGTCCTGCGGGAGGGTTAGACCTTCGTCGAACGTCGCCAACGATCACCAGTCCAGCGTTGCCAAGGGCGGGCGGCACCCATAAAGTGCCGCTGATCCTTGTCAGTTGCATTTTGCAACTGATCGTGAGCAACAGGTTTTCATGAACATCCACGAGTATCAGGCCAAGGCCCTGCTGGCCAAGTTCGGCATTCCGCTGCTCAAGGGTGGCGTGGCCTATACCAAGGACGAGGCCATGGACGTGGCCCGCAAGCTCGGCGGCTCCGTCAACGTCGTGAAGGCGCAAATCCATGCCGGCGGCAGGGGCAAGGGGCGCTTCAAGGATGATCCCAACGGCAAGGGCGGTGTGCGCATCGCCAAATCGATCGAGGAGGTAGGCCAGCACGCCGCGGCCATGCTGGGCCATGACCTCGTCACCAAGCAGACCGGTCCGGCCGGCAAGACGGTGAAGCGCCTCTATATCGAGGAAGGCGTCGACATCAAGCGCGAGATCTACCTGTCCATGCTGGTCGATCGCGCCGTCGGCCGCGTCGCCGTGGTCGCCTCGACCGAGGGCGGCATGGACATCGAGACGGTCGCCAAGGAGCACCCCGAGAAGATCGTCGAGCAGGCGATCGACCCGGCCGCGGGCTTCCAGCCCTACGAGGGCCGCAAGATCGCCTTCGCCCTCAAGCTCGAGGGCAAGCAGGTCGGTGAGTTCGTGAAGCTCCTGGACAATCTCTACAAGGCTTTCACGCAGCTCGACTGCTCGCTGATCGAGATCAATCCGCTGATCGTGGGCGGCACGGGGCAGGTCATCGCTCTCGATGCCAAGATGAACTTCGACGACAACGCGCTCTACCGCCACAAGGAGCTGGAAGACCTGCGCGACGTCGACGAGGAGGACCCGGCCGAGACCGAGGCCGCCAAGTACGCCCTGAACTACGTCAAGCTCGATGGCCAGATCGGCTGCATGGTGAACGGCGCGGGCCTTGCAATGGCCACCATGGACATCATCAAGCTCTATGGTGCCGAGCCCGCGAACTTTCTCGACGTCGGCGGCGGCGCCACCAAGGAGCGCGTGACCGCGGCCTTCAAGATCATCCTCAAGGATCCCAACGTCGAGGGCATCCTGGTGAACATCTTCGGCGGCATCATGCGTTGCGACGTGATCGCCGAAGGCGTCGTCGCCGCGGCCCGCGAGGTCAACCTGCACGTGCCCCTGGTCGTGCGCCTGGAAGGCACCAACGTCGAGCTCGGCAAGAAGATACTCAGGGAATCCGGGCTGAAGATCACGTCGGCCGAGAACCTCGCCGACGCCGCCGAGAAGATCGTCACGGCCGTCAAGGAGGCAAGCTGATGGCCGTTCTGGTCGACAAGAACACCAAGGTGATCTGCCAAGGCTTCACCGGCTCGCAGGGCACCTTCCACTCCGAGCAGGCGATCGCCTACGGGACCAAGATGGTGGGCGGCGTCACCCCGGGTAAGGGCGGCACCACCCATCTCGACCTGCCGGTATTCGACACGGTGGCCGAGGCGGTCGCCAAGACCGGCGCCACGGCGAGCGTGATCTACGTGCCGGCGCCCTACGCCGCCGATTCCATTCTCGAGGCGATCGACGCGCAGATTCCGCTGGTGGTGTGCATCACCGAGGGCATCCCGGTGCTCGACATGGTCGAGGTCAAGCGCGTGCTGGCCGGCTCCAAGTCGCGGCTGATCGGGCCCAACTGCCCCGGCGTCATCACGCCGGACGAGTGCAAGATCGGCATCATGCCGGGCCATATCCACAAGCGCGGCTCGATCGGCATCATCTCGCGCTCGGGCACGCTCACCTACGAGGCGGTGGCGCAGACCACCGCGGTCGGTCTCGGCCAGACGACCTGCATCGGCATCGGCGGCGATCCGGTGAACGGCACCAACTTCGTCGAGTGCCTGGAGATGCTGCTGGCCGACCCCGAGACCAAGGGCATCGTCATGATCGGCGAGATCGGCGGCGACGCCGAGGTGAAGGGCGCCGAGTTCATCAAGGCCAGCAAGACCAGGAAGCCGGTGGTCGGCTTCATCGCCGGCCGCACCGCCCCGCCGGGTCGACGCATGGGCCATGCAGGCGCGGTGATCTCGGGCGGTCAGGACACCGCCGAGTTCAAGGTCGACGCCATGCGTTCGGCAGGGATCAGGGTCGCCGATTCTCCCGCCGCTCTGGGCGAGGAGATGCTGAAGGCCATGAAGGGCTGACACCATATTCACCTCCTATTCCTCTCCCTCGCCAGGGGGAGAGGGTAGGTGAGGGGGCTCACCCAGCCTCTTCCCCTGGCGGGGGAGAGGAGCAAGAAGACAAGGCCAAAGGAGACAAGGCCAATGCAAGCAGAGCAGACATCCTTCCTGTTCGGCGCCAATGCCCCGTTCATCGAGGAGCTGTATGCGCGCTACCTCGGCGATCCCAACGCCGTCGACCTCGAATGGCGCACATTCTTCGACGCTCTGGCCGAGCAGAAAGGCGACGTGCTGGCCGAGGTGCGCGGCGCCTCCTGGGCGCCCAACGGCGCGCGGGTGATCGGCGCGGTCGATCCCGACACCCTGCCGTCGCCTGCCAATCGCAACGTCAAGGGCAACGGCCAGGCAACCGGCAAGGCCAACGGCGCGGCGGCACCTGCCGCACTCGCCGGCAAGACCGAAGCCGAGATCCGCGATGCCGCCCTCGACACCTCGCGCGCCTTCCTGCTGATCCGCTCCTATCGCATCCGCGGCCACCTCGAGGCCGATCTCGATCCGTTGGGCCTGATCAAGCGCGAGCTGCATCGCGAGCTCGATCCCGCGACCTACGGCTTCGGCGAGAACGACTGGGATCGACCGATCCTGATCTTCGGCTCGCTGGGGCTCGGCGAGTCGGCGACCCTGCGCCAGATCTGGGACCGTCTGCGCAAGACCTATTGCGGCACGATCGGCGTCGAGTACATGCACATCTCCGATCCCGACCAGAAGGCGTGGATCCAGGAGCGCATCGAGCACGTCGAGAACCACACCGAGTTCACCATCGAAGGCCGCCGCGCCATCTTCGAGCGCGTCGTCGAGGCCGAGGGGCTGGAGCGCTATCTCGGCGTGAAGTTCGTCGGCACCAAGCGCTTCGGCCTGGACGGCGGCGAATCGCTGATCCCCGGCATCGAGCAGATCCTGAAGCGCGGCGGCCAGCTCGGCATCCGTGACGTCGTGATCGGCATGCCCCACCGCGGCCGCCTCAACACGCTGGTGCACGTCCTGCACAAGAGCTACACGGCGCTGTTCTCCGAGTTCCAGGGCCGCTCCTCGCAGCCCGAGGAAATGCGCGGCTCGGGCGACGTGAAGTACCATCTCGGCGCCTCGGCCGACCGCGAGTTCGACGGCAACACCATCCACGTGTCGCTGTCGTCCAATCCGTCGCATCTCGAGGCGGTCAACCCGGTGGTGCTGGGCAAGGCGCGCGCCAAGCAGGACCAGCGTCAAGACACCGAGCGCAGCCAGGTCATGGCCATCCTCATGCACGGCGACGCGGCTTTCGCCGGCCAGGGGCTGGTGGCCGAGAGCCTCGATCTTTCCGACCTCGCCGGCTATCGCATCGGCGGCACCATCCATTTCGTCGTCAACAACCAGATCGGCTTCACCACGCTGCCGACCGCGGCACGCTCGGGTCCCTACTGCACCGAGGTCGCCAAGATCGTGCAGGCCCCGATCTTCCACGTGAACGGCGACGACCCGGAAGCCGTGGTCCACGTCGCGCGCATCGCCACCGAGTTCCGCCAGCACTTCAAGCGCGACATCGTCATCGACATGTTCTGCTACCGGCGGCACGGCCACAACGAGTCCGACGAGCCGATGTTCACCCAGCCGCTGATGTACAAGGAGATCGGCGGCCACAAGACGGTGAAGGAAGTCTATGCCGCGCGGCTCGAAGCCGAGGGCGTCATAACCGCGGACGACGTGGCGCAACGCGACGCCGAGCTGCGCGAAAAGCTCGACAAGGCGCTGGAGGCGGCGAGCCAGTACAAGCCCAACAAGGCCGACTGGCTTGAAGGCCGTTGGGCCGGCTTCACCGTCGCGCCGGGCGAGGAGGATCGCAAGGGCGTGACGGCCGTCGATCTCGACCGGCTGACCTCGGTCGGGCATGCGCTGACCGAAGTGCCCAAGGGCTTCGACCTCAACCGCAAGATCGCGCGCCAGCTCCAGGAAAAGCGCAAGACCATCGATACCGGCGAGAACATCGACTGGGCGACCGGCGAGGCGCTGGCCTTCGGCACGCTGCTGGCCGAGGGCACGCCGGTGCGGCTGAGCGGGCAGGATTCGGGCCGCGGCACCTTCTCGCAGCGCCATTCGGTGCTGATCGACCAGACCAACGAGAGCAAGTTCATCCCGCTGAACCATGTCGCCGAGGGCCAGGCGCACTTCGAGGTGATCGACAGCCCGTTGAACGAGGCGGGCGTGCTGGGCTTCGAGTACGGCTATTCGTCGGCCGAGCCCAACGCGCTGGTGATGTGGGAGGCGCAGTTCGGCGACTTCGCCAACGGCGCGCAGGTCATCATCGACCAGTTCATCTGCTCGGGCGAGAGCAAGTGGCTGCGCATGAACGGCCTGGTGATGCTGCTGCCGCACGGCTACGAGGGCCAGGGACCCGAGCACAGCTCGGCGCGTCTCGAGCGTTACCTGCAGCTTTCGGCCGAGGACAATTGGCAGGTCATCGTGCCGACGACGCCGGCCAACTACTTCCACGCGCTGCGTCGCCAGATGCGCCGCTCGTTCCGCAAGCCGCTGGTGGTGATGACGCCGAAGTCGCTGCTGCGCCACAAGGATGCGGTGTCGCGGCTGGAAGATTTCGGGCCGGGCTCGTCGTTCCGACGCATCCTCGCCGAGAGCGATCAGCTCGTCGACGGCGCCCGGGTCCGCCGGGTGGTGCTGTGCTCGGGCAAGGTCTACTTCGATCTTCTGGCCGAGCGCCGCAAGCGCAAGATCGACGACATCGCCATCATGCGCATCGAGCAGCTCTATCCGTTCCCGTTCAGCCGGCTGGGCGTGCGCCTGTCGCAGTACCCCAATGCCGAGGTCGTGTGGTG
>JAEWIV010000136.1 GCA_023386865.1 Pseudomonadota bacterium | reverse complement strand
CCTTCGACGAAGGCTGCGCCGTAGACCGGAAAGCCACCGCCCGGCGTGGCCGTGCCGAGGGTGATCTTCACGGGCTGCGCCTGCGCCGGCAGCGCCGCCAGGGCAGCGGCGCCCGCCAGGAAGGATCTGCGGTGGGGCATGGCATCTCAGTGGCTGTAGTTGCAGCGATGGACCTCGACCGTGACGTGGCTCAGCCGCGCGAGACCGTCCAGGCGCCTCTTGTAGTCGCCGACAGGCAGCGGCGAATCCGACACCAGCGAGACGATCGCCGCGTGATGGCCGGGTCCGACGCGCCAGACATGCAGGTCGGCGATGCGGTCGTCGCCTCGCTCGAGGCGGCCGCGGATGGCCGCGGCGAGGTCGGCATCGGGCGCGGCGTCGAGCAGCACGGCGCCGGCGTCACGGATCAGGCGCCACGACCAGTGCGCGATCACCGCGGCGCCGACCAGGCCGATCGCGGGATCGAGCCAGGTCCAACCGTAGCCCCAGGCCGCCAGCAGGCCCACGATCGCCAGCACCGACGTCAGCGCATCGGCCATGACGTGCAGGAACGCGGCGCGCAGATTGTGATCGTGGTCGTGATGATGGTCGCCGTGGCGATGGTCATGGTCGTGGTCGTGGTCGTGGCCGGCACCCAGGATCCAGGCGCTCAGCAGATTGACCACGAGGCCGACCGCGGCAATGACGGTCGCCTCGGCATAGTGGATGGCAACGGGCTGGAACACCCGCACCAGCGATTCGAAGCCGATCAACAGGGCGATCAGCGCCAGCAGCACGGCGCTGGCGAACCCCGCGAGATCACCGAGCTTGCCGGTGCCGAAGGCGAAGCGCGGATCGCGGACATGCCGACGCGCGAAGCGATAGGCAAAGGCGGCAATGGCAAGCGCGCCGGCATGGGTCGACATGTGCCAGCCGTCGGCCAGCAGCGCCATCGAACCGAACAGGGTGCCGCCAGCGATCTCGACGACCATCATCGTGGCGGTAAGGCCGACGACCAGCCAAGTGCGCCGCTCGTTGCGATCGTGTGCGGTGCCGAGGAAGACGTGATCGTGGCGCCAATCGTCGAGTGTGTGGCTATGCATGATGAGCCCCGTTGCGAGTGATTTCGTTCAAAAGCCCCAGCGCTCCCCCTCGCAGGAACGCCACTGAAGTCTTGGTTCGAGAAGGCCCCCTTGGCGCGACTCCGTGCCGCTGATGGAAGCCGGCGGCGGGCCGCGTGCAAGGCGCAGCACGATCACCCACCCGTCGGTCATGCCTTACAGGTATTTCGCGATCAGCTTGAACTCCTCGACGGAACGGCGTCGCTCCCTGGCGGGACGATCGATGGCCTCGTCGAGGCAATGGTCGAGATGATCCTGGATGAGTGTCTTCTTCGCCTGTCCGATCGCCTTCTCTACGGCGTGCAACTGCTGTGCAAGCTCGACGCAGGAGCGACACGCCTCGATCATCTCGATGACGCTGCGCAAATGGCCCTCGGCACGGCGCAGCCGCTTGGTGACGTCGGAATGTGTTTGATGCAGATGCTGATCGGGCATAACTTTTCCTATCCTCCAGGAGGGGATACGTCAACAGGATGGGCGAATGCTGAAGGTGCTGTCCAACCGGACCTACCGCCATCTGTTCGCGGCGCAGGTCATCGCCTTGATCGGCACCGGCCTCGCCACGGTGGCGCTCGGCCTGCTCGCCTATGAACTTGCCGGTGCCGATGCGGGGGCCGTCCTCGGCACGGCGCTCGCCATAAAAATGATCGCCTATGTTGGCATGGCGCCGGTGGCGGCGGCCTTCGCGGAGCGACTGCCACGGCGCGCGATGCTGGTGTCGCTCGACCTCGTGCGGGCAGCTGTCGCCGTGCTGCTGCCCTTCGTGTCGGAGGTGTGGCAAGTCTACGTCCTCATCTTCGTGCTGCAGTCGGCATCGGCCGCCTTCACCCCCACCTTCCAGGCAACGATACCCGACGTGCTGGTGGAGGAAAGCGAGTACACGCGCGCGCTCTCGCTTTCGCGGTTGGCCTACGACCTGGAGAGCGTCGTCAGTCCGGTGCTGGCGGCGGCGCTGCTGACCGTCGTCAGCTTCCACAGCCTGTTCGCGGGCACGGTCGTGGGCTTCCTCGCCTCGGCCGCCTTCGTGGTCTCGGTTGCGCTGCCGAGCCCCAAGCCGGGCGAACGGCGCGGCATCTACGACCGCACCACGCGCGGCCTGCGTATCTATCTTGCGACGCCGCGGCTGCGCGGCCTGCTGGCGCTCAGCCTCGCGGTTTCCGCAGGCGGTTCGATGGTGATCGTCAACACGGTGGTGCTGGTCCAGAACCAGTTCGGGATGAGCCAGCGCGAGACCGCGCTCGCTCTCGCCGTCTTCGGCGCCGGCTCGATGATCGCTGCCCTCACCCTGCCGCGGCTTCTCGACCAGATTCCTGACCGGCCGGCCATGCTGGCCGGCGCGGCAGTGCTCGCGGCCGGCCTGTTCGGCGGTCTCGCGGCCAGCAGCTACGGCCTTTTGCTGCCGCTGTGGCTGGTCCTGGGGCTGGGCTATTCGCTGGCGCAGACGCCGTCGGGCAGGCTGCTGCGCCGATCGGCGCAGCCGGAGGACCGTCCCGCCGTGTTTGCGGCTCAGTTTGCGCTTTCCCACGCCTGCTGGCTGCTCACCTATCCACTGGCGGGATGGCTCGGCGCGACCGCCGGAATGAAGTCGACCTTCGTGGTGCTGGCGGCCATCGCCGCTGTCGCCATCGTGCTGGCCACGCGGCTGTGGCCGACGGCGGACGAAAACGAGATCGAGCACGTCCACGACATGTTGCCCGATGGTCATCCGCACCTCGCGGGCGCCGAGCGGACCCACCACGGCTACAGGCACACGCACACCTACATTGTCGACAGCCATCATCCGGAATGGCCGGGCCGGGCCTGATGGAAAGGCGAATTGACACCTTAGTTGTCAATAAGCAAGATGACACCGTAGTTGTCGATTTGAATCGGCGCGCACGCCCGGAAAAGCAGACCGCACATGCCTTTCATGGAAAAGTGGGTTGCCTCCGCGTTGAGGTCGGGCCGCGGCGTGGCGATTGCCGCGCTCATTGCAGCCGCTCTGCTCGGCGGCTTGGCCATGCCAATCGATGTCAGGCGCACAGGTGACAAGGGCTTGGAGCAGATGACCTTCACCAGGCAAAGCGTCGAGCTCGAGGGCAGGCTCTGGATCGACACCGATGCGGCATGCGGCCACGGCGCGCGCACCGATCCGGACGACTGCCTCGCGATCATGCTGCTTGCGCGCGCTGCGGGCGACCGGATCGCCGGCATTTCGACGGTTGCCGGGAACGCGTCGCACGAGGTCGTCGAGCGCACGACACGAGAGCTTGCCGCGCGGCTGTCCGCCGAACTCGGCCGCCCGCTTGACGTCCGCACGGCAAGCCATGGGCTGACAGCGGCGCTCGTCGAGGGGCCGCTCACGATAGTCGCGCTCGGACCGCTGACAAATCTCGCGGCCGTCCTGGACGCGCGGCCGGAGTTACGCGCGCACGTGACACGCGTCGTCGCTGTCATGGGCCGGCGTCCCGGGCACGTCTTCCATCCCGCCGAAGGTGGCGGCGGGGGCATACTCTTCGGTCACGGCCCGATCTTTCGCGACTTCAACTTCGAGATGGACGTCTCGGCCGTCATACGAACCGTGGCGCTTGGCGTTCCGCTGACGCTTGTTCCGTACGACGCGGCGCGGCGCATCGAGGTGTCGGCGGCCGACCTCGACCGGCTCGCCGCCGCCGGCGGCCCGGCGGCGTGGGTCGCCGACCGCTCGCGGGCCTGGCTCGCCTATTGGCAAACCGACATCGGGCGCCGGGGCGTCAGCCCGTTCGACCTCCTCGCTGCCGCCTATATCGTCGAGCCGCGGCAGTTCGGCTGCGCCGAAGTTCAGGCCTGGGTCGGTGAGGATCCGACGCTTCTTGCCCCCTTTCGGCGGCCACATGCTCTGCTCGTCCGGCAGAGCGCTGGAGGCCCGGAGAGGCTGGCCCGGGCATACGGCTCGGCGAGCTACTGCGCGGACGTCCCGACCGACATCAAACGCCAGCTGTTCGACCTGATGGCGGGCTGAGATGTCCGCCGATACCTGGCCGGCCCGCCGGCATCGTGGGCTACGACCGCTCGGACCAGGCTTTCACATCTTCGCTGACCTTGCGCACGATCTCGCTGGTCTTGCGAATATCTGCCTCGCTCAGCGCACCGCCCATGGTCGACGCTATCGCAAGGAGCCGAACGTTGAGCTCTTGGTAGCGAGCCTCGCCCTTGGGCGTCAGCCGCACGAGCTTTGACCGCCGGTGCTTCGGATTGTCGACAAACTTGACGAGCCCTTCGGCCGCAAGCTCGTCTGCCAGCCGCTGCATTCGCTGGCGGCTTGTGGGGCGCATCTCAGCCACCTGCGGCACGGTCAGCGGACCAAGCAGCGCCAGGCTTCGCATGAAACCGAAGGCACCGCCGCCCCAGCCGGTAATGAGGCCGGCTTTCTGACCGAGCGCCCGTATCCTGAAAAAGCACTGGGCGACATCGAGCATGAGTTCCTCGATTGCCTCGGCCTTGCTTTCAACGATTGGGCGTCCTGCCGGCTGTGCGGCGGTCCCGGTCCTGTGTCGTGCTGATGCCATCACCGTCGAGTTTCTCCAATTGACACCTTGGTTGTCAATGTGCAGAATGACAACTTGGTTGTCATTCACGAACAGCCTGCCGCACTGTCCGCCGGCGCTTACCGGAGCAATCGCGACCATGGAACCGACTGGGCTACGCTTGACCGAGACCGAAAGGGTCGCTGCGCCACAGGTCCCGCGGGTTCTCGCCGGCCACGTCGTTGCGCTCACGCTCGCGGCGACCATTGCCGGAGAAGCAGTCGCGCAAGACGTCTCGCCCTCGGTGGTGAATGCAGTCAGGGAAATCGCCTGCGCCCAGGCAAAAGAACAGTGGCAGGAAGTCGAGACGGTCGACGTTTCGATCGGCGACAAGCCGGCCTACACGGTCCACCACACAGTCTGCGCACTCCAGTTCGTCGCGGATGGCCGGTGGCATAGGATCGAGTACCGTCACGCCCTTCACGTTTCGCACCGGTGGGGTTGGAGCGAAGTTCGAGACAACGGCCTGTCCGTGATGACGCTTCAGGTCGAAGGTATCGACGTCGCAAGCGACATCTACAGGTGGGTGATGGCCGATCGCGGCTGCCGCGGCCGGGTATCGTTCGCGGTCAGGGACACGGTCGGCGCCGCTTCCAGCACCGATCGTTTCTACCTGCCACCCGAAGACGACGCGCCAAGTGGCACTGACGGATGCGTCGCGGAAGCCTGCGATCCTGTCGGGCTACAGAACAGGGATCGATGGCAACTACTCTACGACGTCGTTCTCCTCGACACGCTCGCTCGCTTTGGCGACGTCACCGTGCGACCGACGACGGCCGGCCTCTCGGTCGAGGAATTGCTGCAGTACCGCGCTCGCCCCTCCGCTTCCGCTCCGTCGTCGGCCACACGGCAACATCGACACTCCGCATCGCTCGGCAGTCAGGAGGACATCCATGAATTCAATCAGTCGGCAGAGTGGTGACACGGAAATCGCAGGCGTCATTGCGCGACCACCCCTGCTGTTTCTCGCCGCTCTCGTTCTCGGCTTGGTCTTGGACCACTTGCTGCGCCTGCCGTTCCCCGTTTCGAGGACCGGCTTGGCCCACTGGATCGGCGCCATCAATGCCGGCGTCCTGATCCTCATCGGCATCGCGGTCCTGGTCGCGGGCATTCGCAACTTCTCCCGTGCTGCGACGCCGGTTCAAGGGACCAAGCCCAGCCGCGCACTGGTAACGACCGGAATCCACGGTTGGAGCCGCAATCCCATCTACCTCGGAATGTTTCTGGTTTACGCCGGTATCGGCATGGTCGCGCGCAGCCCATGGATTCTGATCCTGATGCTGCCTCTCGCCATTATCATGCGCCATGGCGTGATCGAGCGCGAGGAGGCCTACCTCGAACGGCGCTTTGGCGACGCCTACCGCGACTACAAGGACCGTGTTGGCCGTTGGTTGTAGCGTCAAGCTCCGCGGACGACAGGGCCGGCCACCATCGACACACCCAACAATAGGATGACGACCGACGTCGCCAGCTCCAGCCAGCTCAGCGCCGTCTTCAAGCGCCGGGTGCTCGCGCCCGACAGGATGAGGCTCGCGCTGCGAAGCACCCAACCCACCATGCCGAAGCATCCGATGGTGACGGCTGCGCCGAGGCTGATGGCCGCCGCCAACACAATGCCGCCGGCGGTCGCGCCTTGGGCGACCGCCGCTCCGACCACGATGATGGTCAGCGGACATGGCAGCAACCCCATGGCGACCGCCAACAGCGGACGAGAGGTCGAACCGTAGCGACCTTGATCATCGCCGCCGCGGCGAAGGCCGCGAATCGAGAGCACGACATAAAACGTGCCGACCACGGCCACGATCGAGCCGGCAGTCGTCTCCAGCCACGCGGCAGGCCCGGTTGGCCGGCCGAGCGGACTGAGGACGCGTCCGGCCAGCAGCACCAGGAGCACGGCGATCATGCCGTGGGTCAGCGCTGCGATCGCGGCGATACGCATGCCGTCCAGCACGCCGGCGCGCTGCCCGAGGAAGTAGGAGAAGATGACCGATTTGCCGTGGCCCGGCGTCAGGGCATGAACCAGCCCGAGCGCGACGGCGACCGCCAGGCCAACCACAAACCGCTGCGGCGAATCGAACAGCGTCGCGGCATGGCCGGCCAAGATTCCTTGCAGCTGGCGCTGAACCGACAGGATGAGGTCGAATAACTCCTGCAAACGGGCATCAGGTGATGCGGTGAAGGGTCGGCTGTGCGGCTGCCAGCACCTTGTCGATGCGCCGGCCGTCGACATCGACGATCTCGAAACGCCAGCCACCGTATTGGAACGACTCGCCGATCCGCGGCAGGCGGCGCATGCGTTCCAAGGCGAAGCCCGCGACGGTGTGATAGTCGTATGCCGGCGGCAGCGTCAGGCCGAGACGATCCCCCAACTCGTCAATCGGGAAGGTGCCGTCGACCAGGAGCGAGCCGTCGTTGCGCTGCACGATGCGCGGCCGCTCCTCCTCGGCGATATCTGCGACGATCGTCTTCAGGATATCGCCTTCGGTGACAATGCCCTCGACCGTTCCATGCTCATCCGCGACCACGACCAGGTTGAGCGGCGACTGGCGGAGCTGTTCGACCGCGTCGAGGGCGCTCATGCGTTCGCTGACGATCGGGACCTTCTCGACGAGGGCCCAGACATTGCCGAGATTCTGTTTCAGAAGAGCCGCCAGCGCGCGCCGCACAGGTAGCGCACCGACAATCTCATCGACGCCGCCGTTGGCCGCCAGCAGGCGTTCATGGCGGGCGTTGCGCAACGCGGCGCGGACGTCCGCCTCGGTGCCCTGCAGATCGATCCATTCGAGGTCAGTCCGCGAAGTCATGATGCCCCGAACCGACCGGTCGCCGAGCCTCATGACGCCGTCGATCATAGAGCGCTCCTCCGGCTCGACCGCTCCGGCCCGCTCGGCTTCTTGGATCAGGGTACGGATTTCTTCGTCGGTCACGACCGCTTTGACCTGGTGCGCCTGTCCCAGCAGGCGCAGCCCCAACCGCGCCGACCGGTCGAGCAGCCACACGATCGGCGCTGCGCCTGTCGCGACGACCTGCATGGGTCGCGCGACGATGACGGCAATGCGTTCGGCATTGCGCAGGCCAACCTGCTTGGGCACGAGCTCGCCCAAAACGACCGAAAAGTAGGTAATGATCGCGATCACGGCGACATAGGCCAGCGGCTCTGCCACGCGGGTCGGCACACCGAGGCTTTCCAGCCAGGCATCGCCCCGTTCGGCGATGGTGACGCCGCTGAATGCCCCGGCCACGATGCCCACCAGCGTGATGCCGATCTGGACCGCCGACAGCATGCGGCCCGGCTCGCGCGTCAGCGTCAGGGCAACCCCTGCTCCCCGCGAACCGCCGCGCTGCATGCGCTCGAGCAACGGCTTCTTGGCGGAGACCAGCGCGAGCTCGGACATCGCGAGAAAGCCATTTGCGACGATCAGCGCCGCGACAATGACCAGTTCGACGATCAGCATGGATGCTGCTCCAGCAAGGCAAATGCGCTTCCGCGCCACGCGCTCGAGACGGCCTCGAAATACTACTTTTCGAGATAAGGCTCGACCTTGCCGGTGAGCTTGATCGTCAGCGGATTGCCCTTGCGGTCGACCGTCTTGCCGACGGCGACTCGGATCCAGCCCTCGCTGACGCAGTACTCCTCGACATTGGTCTTTTCCTGACCGTCGAACTTGATGCCGACGCCGCGCGCGAGCAGCGCCTCGTCGTAGTACGGGCTCTTGGGATTGGTCGAAAGGCGGTCGGGGAGCTGGGTTGGCGATGTGTCGGTCATGTAGGCAGTATATCAGCGCCCGGTGTCAGGTCACCGTAATGACGGCGGGCGCAACGTCGCGCACCGATGCTGCAGTACGCCCACAATTTCATCGCAGGCCTGCTCGCGGCGCTGTCGCTCGGTGCGTGCTCCGCAAGTCCCTACCGCGGGTCGAACCTGCAAGAGGCGAAGGGCGACGGCGCCTCGGTGGTGATCACCCACGCCAGGAACGAGTCGGAAGCACGGCCGTTGGCCGACGGCTATTGCAGCACGCTGGGGTCAGCGGCTCGGTTCACCGGCATGGTGCAGTATCGGACCCGGCGGGAGGTCCTGAAAGCCGCTTCGTTCAAGTGCGAGCCGCAAGCGGCCTCGCACCTCACGGGCTTGGACGAAATACCCAGATTGTCGCCGGTTCCGACGGCGTCGCGCGTACCGCGAGGTAAAGGCGATCCGTAGCCGGCACGAAAAGGGAAGTCCGCGCACCAGCGACCGTCGCGATGCGCGCGATTCTCGCGTAGCCACCGGCGTCCCCGCTGAAAACATCGATCACGCCCTCGCCACAGCTGACATAGACGCGATGGCGCCGTGCATCGACGAATACGTCGTCGGCATCGCGGCAGGCTTCGAGGCTCGCCTGTCGTTTGCCGGTCGACGTGTCGAAGCTCACGAGGCGAGGAGGCGTGCGAAACGCCACCACCAGGCGGTGCTCGTCGGCATCCAAAGCCATCGCGAAGTTGGCGTTTGCCCCGGCGCTCTCGAACAGCGTGACTTTCTTGCCGGTAGTGGCATCCAGGCCGACGATCTGGTCGGCCGCGGGGACGTTGACGAAAATCCGCGATCCCGCCTCGTCGAACTGAAAGCTCTCGGGATGGCCGTCGAGCGGCATTTCGCCGACCTTGCGCCGGCTTGTCGGGTCGATCATCGCCAAGGCGCCCTTGCCGTAGCCGACGACGAGGCGATTGCGCCATGAATCGATGCGAATATTGTCGGCGTCGTTGCCCAAATCGATCCTGCCGAGGGGCGTGAAGTCGGAGGCCTGGAACAACCGCACTGAACCGTCGCCGGCATTGGCGACGTAGAGCGTGTTCGTGGCAGCATGGTAGGCAACGCCCTGGGGCTCGCTCAAATCGCCGATGCGGTGCGCAACCTTGCGCGCCGCCAGGTCTACGACGGCCACGCTGCCGTTGCCGAGCTCGGCGACATACAGAAGCTGGTGATGGGAATCGACGGCCATATGGTCGATGCGTCCCTTCACGGCGCCCAGCAGGATCTTCGCTTCGAGTGCCAAAGGCTGCGGGGCCTGGGCTGAGCTCGATCCCGCTGGCAGCAGGCCGATCAGGACTGCCGCCATCACCAGACGCTGCATCGGGTGCCTCCTAGCGTGCGCCAGCGGCAGCCTTCTTGATATCGATCTGATCCAGGGCGGCGCGCAGGCCCTTTGCCAGCTTCAACGCATCGTCGTTGGCCCAGAAATGCATGAAGAACAGGCGCGGCTGCTCGGCCAGCATGTGGCTGTGCAGGGCGGTGACTTCGATGCCGTTCGCCTGCAGGGCCTTGATCACGGGGGCGACCTCCTGCGCGGTGAGGATGAAGTCGCCGGTGATGGCTGCGGTATCGAAGCCCGTCGGCTGGAAGTTGATGGCATTCGCCGTTCCCATGGCGTTCGGCAAGGCCATGCCCTGCTCGGTGACCGGCTGCGCACGCGGCACGCCAAACTGATAGATGCCGCCACTGTCCTGGCCGAAGTATCCCAGGATGCGGTCGATGCCGACCATGTCGATGTTGGCCGGAGTGGCCGTGCCGGGCGGCGCCGCAAACGGCGTCCTGCTGGCGGCGAGACCAGCCTTGATGGCCGACGCGAGCTTGGCCGGCTCGCCGTGTCCTTCGATGTGCAGGTAGAGCGTCATGGGCTCGGCGCGCAGCAGGTGGTTATGCAGCGCCGTCGTCTCGATGCCGCCCTCCTGCAGTTTGCGCATGACCGGATTCACCTCGTCTTGGGTGAGCACGAGATCGCCCATGACCATGGCTTGCGTATCCATCGGCAGAAACCCGACCCAGCCGCCGAGCGCAAAGCCCGGCTTCAGGGACACGCCATCGAGAGTCACCTTGAGATCGGTGCGTGGAAAGCCGACGCGGTAGACGCCGCCCGCCTGCACGGTGCCGGACCTGCCGAGCGCCTGCGCTACCTGGTTCCAGTCGGGCTCGGCGGCAAAGGCCGTAGCCGACGCGCCGATGGCGGCCGGCAGAATGCTCACCGCGAGCGCGGCGACCGTGGTCTTCACGCTGTTCATGACGGAGCGCATGGCAGTCCTCCTCAATTCAGTTTCGCGTCCTCCTCGGCCTCGGTCGACAACCGCCGAGCATCAGGACAGCTGCAACGGCGACGCCGACAGTCGAATTGGATCGCACGGATCCGATGTGCCGTCGCACTATCGGCCGGCCGCTTTAACGCAGTATTATGCGGACCTGGCACGAGACTTGACGCTGCATCGAACGCCGGTTGCTCCTGAGGAAGGTACGCCGTTTGGCGCAGGCCTAGCGCACGCTTGCCGCGGTGGGAAAAGCGAGAGTGAAGACCGCGCCGCGCTCGGCGCCGGCGCTGACCTCGGCGCGACCGCCATGGGCCTTCATGATCTCGGCCACGATGGCGAGGCCCAGTCCAGCCCCGTGCGCGGGCGCGGCCTTGCCGCGCCAGAAGCGCTCGAAGATCTGCTCGCGATCCCCCGGCGGCACGCCTGGACCGCAGTCGCTGACCTCTATGCGGCCGTCCGCTCGCGCGCTCACGATCACCTCAGTCCCCGGCGGCGCGTGCGCCACGGCGTTTTCCACCAGATTGCGAACGGCATCGTCGATCGCATGGGCGTTACCCCTGACCACGACCGGGTTTCTGGCATCGTCGAACGCCAGCATGCGGGACCTTTCCACTGCCCATGGCGCCATGTTGGCGACCACTTGGCGCGCCACCTCGTTGAGGTCGACCATGCCGGACACGTCAAGGGCGACCGCATCGAGGCGCGCGACGCTCAACAACTGTCCGACCAGGCGGTTCATGCGCGCAACGTCGAGCTTGAGCTTGTCGAGCTCGGGCGACGGGTCCATGCCTTCAAGAGCGCCGGTGACGATGGCCAACGGCGTGCGCAGCTCGTGCGCGGCGTTGGCGGTGAAGTACCGCTGGACGGCAAAGCCCTGCTCGAGGCGATCGAGGGCGCGGTTCACGGCGGCGACCAGCGGCTCGATCTCACTGGGGAGGCTCGCTTGCGGCAGCCGCACCGCGGTCGTGCTTGGTCCAATGGAGCCCGCGACGTCCGCCATGGCGCGTATCGGCGCGAGCGCTTGGCGGGTCGTCAGGATGGCAATGCCCAGCGCCAATAGCATGAAAAGCGGAATGACCCAGGCGATGTCGAAGACGAACTCCTCGAGCATCGAATGGACGAGCGCAGTGGCACCGTTCGCCCGCGCCACCCAGACGGATACCGGGCCAGCCGGACTGTCGAAGGCGAGCCCCAAGCCATAGTAGTCAGGACTTCGGCCGGGGAGTTCCCTGAGATGAAAGTAGCCGGCATGTTCCGATGCGGCAGGCCAGCGCTCGACAACGAATCCAAAGTCTTGCGGCGACGCGGCGATCACGCGGCCGTCGGCACCTCGGATCGCGAAAATGTCGCCACCCGGCGCCGCCCCGTAAGCCGAGCGCAGGCTGTCCGGCAGGTCGAGCCGCGCCGTGCCGTCAGGTTGGCGGACGAGGTGGCCGGCGATGTCGGCTGCGCGCAGGCTGAGCTCGCGATCGGCCAGCGAATCGGCCGTATCGTAGGCGCGCCAGGCGACGAAGCCGACGATGACCGCGGCGCCGACGATGAAAAGGATCACCAGCGGCAGGACCAGGCGCAACTGCAGGGAATGCAGGCGAGGCCGGCTCATCGTTGCTCGACCAGAAGGTAGCCAATGCCGCGCACCGTGTGGATCTCGACCGTGGCGCCGCCCTCGATGAGTTTGCGGCGCAGATGATGGACGTGCACCGGGACGGCATTCGAGGCCAGCTCGTCGTCGATGCCGTAGAGTTTCTCCTCCAGCACGGCCTTGGGAACGACGCGACCCGCCCGGCGCATCAGATGCTCCAGAATGGCGCCCTCGCGCCGGGGCAAGGCCAGTGCGGCCTCGCCGATCCGCACGTCTCGTCCGATCGTGTCGAAGGCGATGTTGCCGCTGCTGAGGACGGTACCGAGGGCACCTCCCGGCCGGCGCAGAAGTGCCTTGATGCGTGCAACGACCTCGCTCGTGGCAAACGGCTTGATCAGATAGTCGTCGGCTCCGGCATCGAGACCGGCGACCCGGTGTTCCACCGCATCGCGCGCGGTGATCACGAGGATCGGGATAGTGCTGCCCCGCCCCCGCATTTCCGCCACAAGCGAGAGCCCGTCGCCGTCGGGCAAGCCGAGATCGAGGACGACGGCATCGTAGGGATTGGTCGCCAGCGCCGCGCTGGCTTCGGCGTAGAACCGAACTGCATCGACAGTGAAGCCCGCACGTGACAGCGCTGTGCGGAGAATTTCGGCGATGCGGCTTTCGTCCTCGACCACCAGAATTCGCATAGCCTGCAGCCGCTCCTTGGCGTCCTGGCATGGCCATTCCGTACCCAAACGCGCAGACTCGCAAGCCAACTTTAAGAGAGCTTTAAAAGGGTCTGGTCGTTGGCCTAGGTCTTTATCCGGATATGCCGCCATGCCACGGCGTTGCCGGAATAGGCCTGCACGCCGATGAATCCCGGCGTACGGCCGCGTTCCGCATCGGTATTGTGGAAGGACGTCGTCTGGCGGCGCTCACCGGTCTGGGTGTTGGTGAGGAAGACCGCATAGTCGTCGCCCTGTACCGCGATCTCGTACTCGAACCAGATGCCGGGAATGAGCGCCGGACCGGGCGTGTAGCTCTGCACCGCCGGCTCGTTGCGGTTCTCATGCCAGATGCGGTCGCCTGCCTGGATCTTGTAGATCGCGCCGGTCCGGTTCTTGTAGAGGCCATTCGGCTCGGGCCGGATGCCGTAGAAGTCCTTCGCCGAATCGCCGATGGCGTTGTCGTCGATCTGGACCTCGAAACCCGAGATCACCGGCCGCCACGCAGGATTGCCGGGATCGAAGGCGGGCTCGCTGCCCCGGCGCAGCTTCAGGGGCGGCGACAGGTCGAGCGACGGCTGCGCGAAACGCACGAAGACCCCGCTGTTGTGCCTGGCCGTGTCGAAGATCCTGAACTGTAGGCGCAGCGTGAAGTCGGCGAAGGTCTCGGTAGCGTAGTAGAACAGGCGCAGGCCGCCGTCGCCGTAGCTCAGCATCTGGCCATCGACATGGAGCATGCCGCCACCGGCGGGGCCGGCTAGGCGCCACCGCGAGAACGTTTTTGCCGTGCCGTCGAACAGCGAGCGGAAGCCTGCCTCGGACTGGGGGCTGACGACCGCATCGGGGCCGGGCAGCACACTGGCGTTCAGGAGATCGCCGGTGCGCCGGGCCAGCGCCACGCTCGACAGCATGGGGTTGGGAGAGCCCGCCGTCGGGAAGAGTGCGGGACCCGCGACATAGCAGTTGGTCGTGTCGTGGATCCGGCCGAAGTCGTTGGTCACGGCGTCGGCGATGTCGGAGCCCATGCGCATGGTGCCGGCGTCGTGATGCGTCGTGCCGAGATCATCGCGCCGGTTCCTGAACGCGGCCAGCACCGCCAGGCGCTCAGCGCGCGTCCCGGCCGGCACGGGGATCACGGTGTTGCCGGCGAGGATCTCGAACGGCTCGCCGCCGGCGAAGATCAGTGCAACCTTGTCTGAAACGGCATCCATTTCGTCCCAGGTCGCGCGATCGACATTGGTCTCGGCGCTCCCCGGGAACTGCTGCGGGGTCGCCTTGGCGTTTCCGAGGGACACGACGGCTTTCGGCCGGTCGAAGTCGGTCTCGACGGTCGACAGGTCGATGAAGCTGTCGGGATTGCGCGGCGTCATCTCGCCGATGCCGCGAATGGTAACGACCACCGTGTCGTCGGTCGCCTGGCGCAGCGCGTCGATGTGCTCCAGCGTCGGGACCTTCTTGAACAGCTCGGCTTCGGAATCGGCGCCGAGCTTGCTGAGGCCCGATGCGGTGATCTGGAAATGGTAGGTCCTGCCGTTGGCGGCCCTGCCCTTTACCAGCAATGCCGACACCTGCAGGCTCGGGATCGTCATCGGCGGCAGGTTGGCCACGATCGCTGCCTTCGGAATGCGGATCGTGAGATTCGACCGCAAATGGGCGATCAGGTTCTTGCCCATCCGCTCCGCCGCCCGACCGCCCAGGGATTGCCGGAAGGTCGTGCGCGCCACGCGCGTGGTCTCCACGGTGCCCATCGCCAGGACGACCGCGCTCTGCCCACCGTTGCGCGGCGGCGCCAGCATGATCTCGACGGAGCCGCCGTTCTGCCAGACACGCACGCCCGTCACCCTGAGCCAGTTGTCCGGCTGGGTTTCCGTGATCAGGTCCTGCACGTGGCAGTTCGGCACCACCATGATGCGCTTGCGCGCGTCGGCCGCGGGGCCCACGCCATCGGCTTCTTGGCTGGCCAGTCGCGTGGCGCGCATCAGGCCGGGCACGGCGCTGAACTTGTTGGTGGGGAAGAAGCCGGGCAGCGTGGTCGATTGGACGGCGAGGGGCGCCTCGAGCTTGAAGAGCTCCTTGAGCTTGGCCAGTGGCGTGGTGTCGCTCGCCGGCAGCCCGAGCCAGTCACGCAGGATCGCGGCATCGAGGGTGGGTTCCCCCGGATCGGGGTAGCGTACGGCTGGATGATCGAGCAGATCGCCGAAGACGAATCCGGTCTCGTTGCCGGCGACGTTCAAGCCGTCATCGAGCTGCTTGCGCAAGGCGGTGTGAAGCGGGCCGTAGATGAAGTCGTTGGTCTCCTTGACCCCGATCTGGCGGCTGGCCTCGGCGAAATAGCGCGCCCGCAGCTCGGCCCGCGCCGCGGCCGGCCAGGCGACCAGTTCGACGTCGAGCGGTTCCGGCGACCAGCCGCCCCAGGTGAGCGAGCGTCCGCCGATGGCGAACAGAAGGCCCGCGTAGTTGAGGGCCGGGTGATTGACCCATGGCACGCGCATGTCGGGCGCACCGCTGGCCGGTGCCACGAAGGGCATGTTCTGGACATGCTCGGGCAGCACGAAGGGGCCTGCTTCGAGCACCAGGATGCGCCGGCCGCGCGTCGCATCGGCGATGAAGAGATGTTCGGCGACAACGGAGCCGAAGGTGCCGCCACCCACCACGATGGTATCGAACTCGCGGCTCCGGCCGCCGAGCACCTGTCCCGCGCTGTCTCTCGCTTCCTGCAAGGTGTTGCAGACGAAGCGCCCCATGTTGTCCAAGGAGAACGTGGTGGATTCAGCGGGCAGTGGTGCCATGGCTCGACTCCCTCGGATGCGGTCTTTCGGGTGTGGTTGGTCTCCGTGGCTGTGGCCAGGGCGCGCGGCTCCGCACGACATCCTGGCGATGTCGGCGAGCATGGCAGGTTCGGGTGACGGCAGCTGTGGCGAAAGCCACATCCGGCTCCGACGAGCAAGCCGCCTTACATGGTCAGTGAGCGCTCGATGGCTCGATCATAGACGTCCAGCACCTGCTGCTTGGTTCGGCCGGCGTCGTCATTGAACTGGACCACGGTTGGATGCGGATAGCCGAGGCTGGCAATGGCTTGAAGCAACAGGTCTTCCGCCTCGACGAACAACGCGAAGTCCTCGATGGTGAACGATCCGATCATGCAGACGGCGCCACGCTGCCGGGCGGCCTGCTGGCACCAGCCCTGCTCCACCTGCCCCCTGCTTTCCACCAGCATCCGGGTCACGGCAGACCCCTGGACGCATCTGCTGCCATCGAACGGCATGGTTCGATCCTTTCGCGCAAATGGACACTCGGCCGCCAACGCCGGCCAGCCGCGCAACGTTCCTGACAACCATTGGTGGGGACGGATCGGACTACCCGCGATCCGTAGAAGCTTCGGCTTGCGCTGCCTTACGCTCCTCCGGCGGCCGCACATGGCTGAACAAGGTGAGCAAGGCGAGGTCGTAACCCGACTTCAGGATGCCGGCGATCAGCAGCGGCCAGCCGAAGCCCGAAAGCAGCAACAGATATCCGGCGATCACCGGTCCGATCGCCGAGGCGAGGCTGCGCGGCGCCGAGGTGATGCTGGCCGCCGCCGGCCGCTCGGTCGGGGTGACGACCGCCATGACGTAGGAATTGCGCGTCGGCACGTCCATTTGGGAGAGCAGGCTGCGGGCCACGAGCAGCGCGATGACGGCCGACAGGTCCGGCACGAAGGGAATCACGACCAGGCACAGGCTCGATGGCAGATGGGTGAAGACCATCGTGCGCACCAGCCCGATCCGGTTGGCCAGCGGCACCGCGGCGAACATCGACACCGCCGAGCAGATGCTGGTCCAGAAGAACAGGTTGGCCGCCATAGCCACCGACAGGCCGAAGGTCTGAAACAGCCAGAGGGCCAGCATCGACTGCACGATCAGGCCGCCCGAGAAGGAGTCGATGCAGAACAGGGCCGCGAGACGGTAGACGATGGCCCGCGACGGCCCGAGCGGCGTGCCGGGCCGCTTTTCGTGCGGCACCCGGGGCTCGTCGATCTGTCGGTAGATCAGACCGCTCGCCAGTCCGATCGCGGCATAGAGCACGAACAGGCCTTGCATGGTGCGAAGAGGCGAGACGTTCCACCATTCCACCGCAAGCGCCGGCAGGGCAGCGAACAGCGTGCCGGTGGCGCCCATCAACGAACCGGCGAGGCTGTAGCGCACGTAGAGCGCCGTGCGATCGCGATCGGCCACGGATTGGGCGAGCAGGGAATGCTCCAGCGGCAGGAAGACACTGACGTCTCCGCTCGATGGGTTGAGCGTGCCGACGAAGGCGACCAGCACCAGCGGCCAGAAGCCCTGCACACCGGCGAAGGCGCAGCCGGTCGCCGTCATCAGCCCGGCCGCCACCAGGAGCGGACGACGGTGGCCGAAGCGGCTGGTCAGGAAACCGACGCACAAGGCGAGGCTCGCCGAGCCCAGCAGCGTCGCCGTGGCCAGCACGCCGACCTCGAACGAATCGAGGCCGAGCGCCAGCAGATAGGCCGGCAGCAGGATGCTGACATAGCCGTCGGCCAGCGCGCGCAGGCCGCGCGCTGCCACCAAGCGTCTGGCGTTGGCGTCCGCGGTCGGCGGAAAGAGCCGCATCACGCCGGCGCGCGAGCGTTCACCCGTTACGCCTCCTTGGAATACTTCTCGTAGAGCGCCGCCGCATTGTCCCAGCGGACCACCTGCATGAAGGCGTCGACGTAGCCCGCGGCCTTCGCGCCATAGTCCATGGCGTAGGCGTGCTCGAACATGTCGAGGGCGAGGATCGGCCGCCCGCCGGCCAGCGTCATCGTGTGGTCGGCCGCCCAGGTGTTGATCAGGCGCTTGTCGCGCGGCGACCAGGCGAGCAGCACCCAGCCCGAGCCGCCGCCCAGCGCCTTGCCCATGGCGGTGAACTCCGCCTTCCAGCGGGCGACGCTGCCGAAGTCGCGCGTCATCGCCTCGGCCAGAGCGCCTTTCGGATCGCCCTCGCCGCCCAGGCCGTCGAAGTAGAGCTCATGGATGATCATGGAGTTGGCCGCGATCAGCTCCTCGCGCTTCAGGCCGTTGACGACGAAGACGGGCGCGCTCGCCATGTCGAGGCCCGCGAGCTGGGCGGTGATGGCGTTCAGACGCTTCACCGCGCCGGAATAGTTGTTCTCCCAGTGGCTGACCAGCAGCTTCTCGGACAGGCCTTTGATCTTCGCCGGATCGAACGGCAGCTTCTTGATGGCGTATTCGACCTTGGTCGGTGCGGGCTGGGCGAGGGCCTCTGCGGCGGTGGCGGCAAGCGCCGCTCCGGCGGCGGCTGCGACGAAGGCGCGGCGGTTGTGCACATCGGTCATACGAGCCTCCTTCTGTTGCGTCAGACACTCCCCAAAGCCAGGTAATAGATCATCCCGGCGAGCGCGCTCGCGAGCAGCACCGTGATCATCCCCATCTTGAAGCGGAAGATGGCGACGGCCGATGCCGCCGCCAGCACCGCCGCCGGGATGTCGATCGACGACAGGACCGGCATGCCGAAGCTCGCGCCCAGCGCCGTGACCGGCACCTGCTTGGCGAACAGCACGTGCAGCGCGAACCACACGGCGAGGTTCAGGATCACGCCCACCACGGCGGCGGTGATGGCGCCGAGCGCCGCGCCCAGCGCCTTGTTGGAGCGCAGCGCCTCGACGAACGGCGCGCCGAAGAAAATCCAGAGGAAGCACGGCACGAAGGTCACCCAGGTGGTGAGCAGACCGCCGAGCGTCGCCGCCAGCAGCGGCGGCAGTGCGCCGGGCTCGCGCCAGGCGGCGAGGAAGCCCACGAACTGCGTGACCATGATCAGCGGGCCGGGCGTCGTCTCGGCCATGCCGAGCCCGTCCAGCATCTCGCCGGGCTTGACCCAGTGATAGTGGTCGACCGCCTGCTGGGCGACGTAGGCGAGCACGGCATAGGCGCCGCCGAAGGTGACGACCGCCATCTTGCTGAAGAAGACGGCGATCTCGGTGAAGACGTTGCTGCCGCCCAGGGCGACATAGAGGAGTGCCAACGGCGCCAGCCACAGGACGAGAAACACGACGGCGATCGACAGCGACCACCTCAGGTTGGGCCTGGCGTGCTCGGGCGTCTCCTCGCCCAGCAGGGAATCGCGGTCGGCGACCTGCCGGTCGCCGACCTTGCCGTGGCCGCCGGCGCTCAGGAAAGGCTGCAGCCCGGCGCGGCCTGCGACGTAGCCGATGGCGCCGGCGCCGAAGACGATGATGGGGAACGGCACGTCGTAGAAGAAGATCGCGATGAACGACACCGCGGCCAGCGCAACCATGACGCCGTTCTTCAGCGCGCGCTTGCCGACGCGCAGCACGGCCTCGACGACGATCACCAGCACGGCGGCCTTGAGCCCGAAGAACAGGCCCTCGACGATGGTGAGGCGTCCGAGCAGCACGTAGATCCAGCTCAGCGCCATGATGGCGACGAGGCCGGGCAGCACGAACAGCGTGCCGGCGAACAGCCCGCCCCTGGTCCGATGCATCAGCC
Source organism: Pseudomonadota bacterium (assembly GCA_023386865.1). Taxonomy (GTDB): domain Bacteria; phylum Pseudomonadota; class Alphaproteobacteria; order Reyranellales; family Reyranellaceae; genus Reyranella. The sequence continues at coordinate 661 of JAEWIV010000136.1, read as the reverse complement.
AGCCGATGTAGATCGCGAGCTGCTGCGCCTCGGGACCGGGCAGCAGCGTGCAGTAGTTCAAGGCCTGCAGGAAACGGTTCTCGCCGATCCACCGCTTCTCCTCGACGATGATGCGATGCATCACCGCGATCTGCCCGGCGGGGCCGCCGAAGGACAGTGCGGCCACGCGCGCCCATACCTTCATGGCCTCGCCGAACGGCACGCCATGGGCCGGGACGTCGTGGGGCCGTGTCGCCGTCGCGTCGCTCATTGTGCCGTCCTGAAGTATTCGTAGAGATCGTCGAGCACGGCACCGCCGCGCGCCAGCCGGTCTTCGTCGTCGCGATGGGCCGCGGCGATGGCCGACATGACGGTACGGATGCCGGCCGTCTCCTCGCGGCCGAACTTGCCGTCCTTGAGATCGATGTCGTGGATTATCTCGCCGATGGCGGCGAGCGCCGGGTCGTCGAGACCACCACGTTGCAGCAGCACCTCGAAGGTACAGCGGTCGCCCTCGTGGGTGTACTCGCCCTCGAACATGTCGAAGCGCACTTCGTTGGCCCGAGGCGCGTAGCTGCGGCCGGGCACGAACTTGAAGCGCGCCGCCGGATCGACGAAGCGGCGGATCAGCCACGCCGAGGCGATGCGGTCGATCTGCACATGCTCGCGCGTCACCCACACC
>JAEWIV010000079.1 GCA_023386865.1 Pseudomonadota bacterium | reverse complement strand
CGCCGTCGAGAATGATCTTGGCGGCCTCGGCGGCGGTGGTCGGCGCATCCTCGAGGAAGCGGCGGGCACGCTCATCGGCACGCTTGGCGATATCCTGGTCGGTGAGCTTCGACACGTCGACGCCCATCGACGCCACTCGGGCGCGCATCTGGCCCAGCTCCTTGGGCGTGAAGTCGGGCGAATCGTGGCCGGCCTGGATCTTGCGCGAGTTGGTGACGATCGAGGTGCCGATATGGCCCGGCATCACCACCGAGCACTTGATGTGCGGCGCGTTCATGGCGAGGTCGGTCTGCAGCGCCTCGCTGAAGCCCTTCACGGCGAACTTGGCGGCGCTGTAGGCGGTATGCGGCACCTTGGGGCCGATCGAGGCCCAGAAGCCGTTGACGCTGGACGTATTGACGATGTGGCCGCGGTCGGCCTTCAGCATCATCGGCAGGAAGGCACGGGTGCAGTAGTAGACGCCGAACCAGCAGATGTTGAAGGTGCGCTCCCATTCCGAGCGCTCGTGCACGATCATGCTGCCGCCGCCGCCGATGCCGGCGTTGTTGAACAGCAGGTGAATCTTGTCACTGTCATGATCGCGCGCCACCTCGGCGGCAAAGCGCTTGACGTCGTCCTCGTTGGAGACGTCGGCCACGTGGGTGGTGATGCGCAGCCCCTGCGGCAGGCGCTCGGCCTCGCACAGCCGCTTGGTCTCGGCCATCGCCGGAGCCGATACGTCGCACATCGCGATGCTGCAGCCCTCGGCGACGAGCTGGCGGGCGAGCTCGCGTCCCATGCCCGTGCCGCCGCCGGTGATGACGGCGATCCGCCCAGCGAGATCCTTCATGCTCTCCTCCCTCTGTCATCCTGAGCGCAGCGAAGGATCTCATGCCGATGGCAAGCGGCGATGAGGTCCTTCGCTGCGCCCAGGACGACCAAAAACTGTTATCCTCCCTAACACAATGCTCCTGGAAACTCTCCTGCCGCTCGGCAAGGTCGATCCCGGTCTGCGCGCTCCCGAGGTGCCGCTCGATCTTTCCAGCATCGGCCGCACGGCGAAGCTCCTCGAGGAGATCGGCTACCACGGCATGGTGGTCGAGGAGACCAAGGACGATCCCTTCGTCATCATGGCCCTCGCAGCCGAGGCGACGACCAGGCTGAAGCTCGCGACCTCGGTCGCCATCGCCTTCCCGCGCAGCCCGACTGTCACCGCCATGAGCGCCTGGACCCTGCAGAAACTGTCGGGCGGGCGCTTCACCTTGGGCCTCGGCACGCAGGTCAAGGCGCACATCGAACGCCGCTTCGGCATGCCCGCGTCGCCCGCCGGGCCCTGGATCCGCGAGTACGTCCAGGCGGTGCGCGCCGTGTGGGACTGCTGGCAGAACGGCACCAGGCTCGACGTCAAGGGACCGCACTACAACATCAACCTCATGGTGCCGCTGTTCGATCCCGGCCCGATCGAGCATCCGCGCATCCCGATCCAGCTCGCCGCCGTAAATCCGGTGATGAGCCAGATCGTCGGTGAAGTCGCCGACGGCCTGCGGCCGCATCCGGTGTGCACGCCGTCCTACATCGCCGAGGTCATGCTGCCGGCGGTGCGCGCCGGCGCGGCCAGGTCCGGCCGCTCGCTCGCCGAGTTCCAGGTCTGCATGAAGCCGCTGGTCGCCACCGCCGCGACCGAGGAAGAGCTTGCGAAGAAGATCGTCGACGTGCGCGCTCGCATCTCCTTCTATGCCTCGACGCCCCAGTACCGCGCAGCCTTCGCCCATCACGGTCTGGGCGAGCTGGCCGACGAGCTGAAGCTCCTGTCGCGCGCCCAGCGCTGGGAGGAGATGCCCCGGTTCATCACCGACGACATCCTCCACACCTACGTCACCGTCGGCACCTACGACCAGATCGCGCGCAAGCTTCTCGACCGCTACTCGGACGTGGTCACCCACTGCGAGTTCTCGATCCCGGTCAATGGCGAGGGCGACAAGGATCGCCTGCGCGAGCTGGCGAAGACGATCCAGGGCCAGAGCCTCGACCGGGCGCGCACGGCCATCGGCGGAGCATCCGGGTCTAGGCGGCGAGGCAGCGCGTGAGGCGCTGCCGCAAATCCTCGGTGTGGAGCTGCCGCCCGATCAGGACCAGGCGGTTGGCGCCGGTGGCGGAAGCGTCCTCTTCCAGCGCAAAGCGGCTGCCGACGAGGTGGAAGACGTAGCGCTTGCCGGTCTCGGCCAGCCTCAGGAAGCCCTTGCCGCGGAACAGGCTGGATGGGCGATTGTCGAGAAACTCCTGGAAGCGGATGACCGAGAACGGGCGGTCGCTTTCGAAGGACAGCGAGACGAAGCCGTCCTCGTCGAGATGCGCGTGATGATGGCCGTGGCCGCCGGGCGCCGGCCGATGCAGCTCGACATCGAGGATCAGCGGCAACGGCGCCGCGCTGCGCGTGGTGCGCAGCAAGCGCGCCTCGGGGTTCACTGTTCGGATCTTCTCCTCGACGCGGGCGACGCGGTCCTCGCCGACCCGGTCGCACTTGTTGACCAGGATGGCGTCGGCGTGGCGCAGCTGGCTGCGTACGGCGTGGCCGTCGAACAGGTCGAGGCTGAACTGCTCGGCGTCCGCCACCGCCACGACGGCATCCAACCGCAGCGCGTTGCGGAACTCCGGCCGCTGCAAGGTCTGCGCCACCGGCAGCGGATCGGCGACGCCCGTGGTCTCGACCAGGATGTGGTCGACCGGGTCGGGCCGGCCGAGCACGCGCACGATGCCGTCGAGAAGATCGTTGCTGGTGGAGCAGCAGATGCAGCCGTTGCTGAGCTCGATCATGCCGCCGTCGGCCGTGACGATCAGGTCGTTGTCGATGGCGATCTCGCCCAGCTCGTTCACCAGCACGGCGGCTTTCACGCCGGCGCGGTTCGACAGGATGTGGTTGACCAGCGTGGTCTTGCCGCTGCCCAGAAAGCCGGTCACCAGCGTCACCGGCAGCCTCGCAGGCGACGTCATGCGCCGGCCGGCGGCGCTTTGGCGTCGAACGTGTAGCTGGTGCCGACCGCCGATTGGCTGACCCGCTCGCCATAGGCATCGGCCAGCGCATGCAGGGCGCGCCAGCCGGTGCAGTGCCCGGCGATCAGGTTCTGGATGTCGAACGGCTTCAGCCCCTCCACCGTCTGTGGGATCAGGTGCTCCATGACGCCGCCCAGGTGCAGCCCGCCCATGACGGCGTGGATCGGGATGCCGGGGAAGAGCCGCCGCGTCTCGGTGCAGACATTGACGATGCCGGCGTGGCTGCAGGCGCTGAACACGATCAGCCCGAGGTCGCGCACATGGGCGATCAGCATGCGCTCGTCCATCAGGTAGGGATCGGGCCGCCAGTCCTCCGAGTTGTCCTTGCGGCAGAGATGGTCCTCGCGGCCGGTCTCGAAGGAGCTGACGCGCGGGATCTCGCCGCTGTAGTAGAAGTGGCCGTCGAGCAGCAGGCGGGCCTTGCCGTCGTTGACGACCTTGGCGCCGCGCTCCTCCATCTGGGCCGGCGTCGGCACCCGGGCGGCAGGAAAGATCGTCCCGCTTTTCAGCAGCACACCGCGCTCGTTGAACATCCCGGGATTGACGTGAACCGTCACCGCGTTGCGGCCGCGCCGGGCGACGATGGCGTCGATCGCCGCCGGCAGGGCGCCCATGTGGTCCCAATGGCCGTGGGTGATGGCGATCTCCTCGACGGTGCCGAGGTCGAGCCCGAGGTTGCGGCAATTGCGGATGAAGACCGCGCCCTCGGTGCCGGTGTCGAACAGCATGGTGTGCTCGCGGCCGCCGGCCTTCGAGCGTAGCCGCAAGCCGTAGCCCAGGTTGGCCGCCAGAAGCGTCTCGCCGGAAATCTCGCTGGCGCCGGCCAGCACGACGTTGGCGAACTCCGACACCGCGAAGGTCGTCTTGCTGACGTAGGTGTCGCTGACATTGTCGGTAAGGACATCGACGGCAAGGGAATCGACGACGGCGAGGGCAGGTGGCTGGTTCGTCTCGTCGGTCATGGGGTAAGCCACACTCTACAGTTGGAACCGGGCGGATTATTGCCTGTGATCGAGCCTGGAGAGAACAGCCAAAACGAGGTCTTCCAGAGGCGCGGCGGAATCGAGCCGCAGCACGGGCACTTTCAGCGTCGCCACCCAGTCCTCGTGGAGGGCCAGGCTGCGCTGCTCGCGACCGGCGACGTCATAAGCCTGCGCCCACTCGAGAAAGCCGTCGCTCGCGGCGGCCATGTCGCCGCCCGCCGCGATGCGCTGGCCGTAACGCGCCGCTTCGCGCAGGCGCAGCCGCTCCATGCGCAAGGCCGGGTCTATGTGGAGAAAGACGACGAGGTCGTAGAACGGCTCGATGGGCGTGGCCCATTGCACCGCCGAGCCCGAGAACACCCATCGCCCCGCGGCTGGAAGCAACCGATGCAGCAACGCCTGCCGGTCGTCCCTCGGCCGCTTGGTCGTGAAAGGCGGGTCGGTCGGCAGCCAGAAGAGGCTGTCGGCGTCGACATGGGGATGGCCGAGACGGGCGGCGAGGGCGAGCCCCAGAGTCGTCGTGCCCGAGCCGGATGCGCCGACGATACGGACCCGGGCCAGCGCCCTATTCCGCGGCTTGGGCCTTGGCCGGCGCGATCGCCTTCATGGTGCCGCCGTAGCGGTCGGTGAAGGCCGAGGTGTCGATCTCGTCGAGCTCGATCTCGCGGTTCAGCACCTGCTCCTTCCACTTCAGGAGCTTGGGGTGCGCCTCCTGGAACTCCGGCATCACTTCCTTGGCGAACAGCTCCAGCGATTCGCAGATGTGCTCGTGGGTGTTCTTGCCGGCCTGGTTCAGCAGCACGACCTGGTCGATGTTGGATTCCTGGAACTTGCGCAGCTTGCGGCGGATCGTGTCGGGCGAGCCGATCAGGCCACCGCGCAGGGCCGCGGCATGGGCCTCCGGATTGGCCGCCTTCCACTTCTGGTACTCTTCCCACATGTTGACCGTGCCGGCCGGCGGCCGCCGGCGGTCGGTCGACTGGCCGTAGAAGCGCAGCGAGAACTGGAAGAAGGTGTCGCCGTCGGCGCGGGCGCGCGCCTCCTCGTCGGTCTTGGCGCACATGAAGAACGAGACGAGCGCGATGTTGGGGTTGGTCTTGTAGTCGGCCAGGAGCTTCTGCCGCTTCACGAAGGCGTTGTAGTAGGCGTGGACCCAGGCGTGCGCGGCGTCGGCCGAGACGAACTGGAAGCCGAGCGCGCCCATGCCCCATTCGCCGCACTTGGCCAGGGTCTCGAGCTGCGAGCAGGCGACCCAGAGCGGCGGATGCGGCTTCTGCATCGGCTTCGGCACCACCATGCGTAGCGGAAAGTTGAAGTACTTGCCCTTGTGCTCGCTGGGCCCGTCCTTGAACATCGGGATGATGGCGCGCACGGCCTCCTCGAAGACCTCGCGCTTGTTCTCCATGGTGATGTCGAACGGCTCCAGCTCGGTGATCGAGGCGCTCTCGCCCATGCCGAACTCGGCCCGGCCGCTCGACAAGAGATCGAGGCAGGCGACGCGCTCGGCGATGTGCGCGGGATGGTTGGTGGTGAGCTGCAGGATGCCGTGGCCCAGCCTGATCTGCTTGGTGCGCTGGCTGGCCGCCGCCAGGAACGAGGCGGGCGAGGGGGAGTGCGAATACTCCTCGAGGAAGTGGTGCTCGACCTCCCAGGCGTAGTCGTAGCCGAGCTTGTCGGCCAGCTCGAGCTGGGAGAGCGCATTCTGATAGAGCCGGTGCTCGTCGCCCTCTTTCCAGGGACGGGGAAGCTGCAACTCGTAGAAGATGCCGAACTTCATGCGCTGTTTCCTTCCGGTGTCTGTCGCTGAGCATGCGCGCAAATGGAAGGGATGCAAGTAGTCGCCGGTCGTCTTGTTTCACTCTTCAAGACGAGAGCGAGTGGCTGGCCGACGCATGGCTTTCGGCCTCAATTGTCGTAACTCACAACCCCTACACTATGAGTAATAGAAAGAACGCCCTCTGCGGCGGCAGTTCCTGCTGCGTTCCGGCGAGTTCTTCGGAATTGACGGTTTCAAGGCGGCCAACGTTCCGCGTCCAAGCGAGGAAGGCCGATAAGCCGCCCAATCAGTGCTTCCAGGTAAACGGGAAAAGCTGCTGCCGGACGTAGCTTCCCGGCATGTAGTCGCCCAGCACGCCGTACTTCTCGGGGAAACGCCGGTCCGATTTCACGGCCGTGCCGAAGAGATAGTCGATGAAGGCGAAATGGGCGGCGTAGTTGCGGTCGATCGCCTCGCGCTCCGAGCTGTGGTGCCAGTGATGGAAGTCGGGCGTCACCACCAGCCACTTCAACGGCGCCCGGGCGAAGACGGTCGGCAGGGCGACATTGGCGTGGTTGAACACGGCCTGGAAGCCGACGATGACGATGTAGACGTTCATGACCGCTTCGGTGAAGCCAAGCACGTAGAGCACGCCCAGGATCGACACGCGCGTGGTCAGGAGCTCGAACAGGTGCAACCGCGAACCGGCCATCCAGTCCATGTGCTTGGCGCTGTGATGCACGGCGTGGAAGCGCCACAGGAACGGAATCTCGTGGTAGGCCCGGTGCGTCCAGTACTGCACCAGATCGGCGACCAGCAGCGCCCCGAACAGCGCCGCGAAGAACGGCAGCCCGCCGACCCACTTCTGGAGCGGCGCCCAGCCCAGCCAGCCGAACAGGCGGTGGATGGCGAAGTTCACGATCACCAGCGCCAGGCCGATCAGCAGGTGGTTCACCACGAAATGCGTGAAGTCGACCTGCCAGTCCGGCCTGAAGACGGGCTGTCCGCGATGCAGCGGAAACAGCTTCTCGATCAGGATGAACACCAGGCTGGAGCCCAGCAGGTCGAGCACGAACCAGTCGAGCCCGATATAGGGCGTGTTGTCCGGGAAGTCGCCGACCGGAACGCGATGACCGCCTGCCGCGGCGGCGATCGCGATCAGGGCGAGGGCGGTACTGTTCAGCCAGCGATTGCGCAACCTGATCAGGTTGGCGAGGGCAAGCCCGCCGCCGATCACCATCCCGACGAGCAGGATTTCGCGCAGCACGTTCACGTCGTACTTCCTGCGCAGATCCGGCGTGGTCAGATATTCGGGAAAGTGGAAGGCCAGCACCGACAGCACGGCAAGGCCGCCGAGTGTCAGGGCGATGACGCCGGTGATCTTGCCCCGACCGGCGTCGAGGGAACCGGACTGGTGAAAGACGGCGGTCGGCTTCTTCAGGATCGACGTCGGCTTCATGGCACCCGCGCTGGTCGGCACTCTCCTGCGCCGACCCATTTAATCCCTTAGCGTATCGCGGTCATGTTATGACCGATGCCAATTGTGTCGTCTGTATTGTCGGAAATTGGGCCCGCAGGAGGAGAACGTCATGCAGATCGGCTTCAATCTGCCCACCACGGGTCCGCTGATCGAGCCGGACAGCCTGGTCCGCATCGTCACGGAAGGCGAGGCGCTGGGCTTCGACTACGTCACGATCAGCGACCACATCATGGTGCCGCGCAATCTGCAGTCGAAGTATCCCTATACCGGGACCGGCGAGTTCCCGGCGGGCGCGTCGGCGGCGTGGCTCGAGCAGCTGACGACCGCGGCCTTCGTTGCCGGCCTGACGAAGAAGCTTCGCTTCGTCCTTTCGGTGATGGTGGTGCCGCACCGCCCGGCCGTGCTGACCGCCAAGGTGCTGTCCACCATCGACTGGATCTCCAGGGGCCGCCTGACCCTGGGCATCGGTGTCGGCTGGTGCCGCGAGGAATTCGAGGCCATCGGCGCCGCCCCGTTCGACGATCGCGGCAACGTGACCGACGAATGGATGGCGGCGTGCCAGGAACTCTGGTCGGCCGAGGCGCCGAAATTCCACGGCAAGTACGTGAGCTTCGACGACGTGGTCTTCACCCCCAAGCCGGTGCAGAAGCCGATACCGATCTGGGTGGGCGGGGAAAGTGCGCCGGCGCTGCGTCGCACCGTGCGTTACGCCCACGGCTGGTACCCGGTCGGCACGAACCCGCAGCACCCGATGAACACGGTCTCGACCTTCAGGCAGGGGCTGGAACGCTTCCGAGGGTTCTGCGAGCGCGGCGGCCGCGATCCGAAGGAGATCGCGCTGGCCTATCGCGTCCTCACCGGCCCGGGCGTGCGCGCCCGCGGAACCATCGAGGGCGAGGCCGAACTGTTCACGGGCAACGACGCCGACTGGGTCGGAGACATCAGGCGGCTGGAAGACTTCGGCGTCAGCTCGGTCGACCTGCGGCTGTTCGGCTATGGCGAGGCGCAGACGCTGCAGGGCACGATCGACAACATGCATCGCTTCCGTGACGGCGTGCTGTCGAGGCTCGCCTGAACTCGTAGGGCGATCGACATGTGCCTGATCTTGTGTCTCGTCGATGGGATACTGCGGACGGGGCCTCGCCGCGCTCGGATGACGGGTGTTTGATGCTGGTCAAGGTGACCTTTCCGCTGGCCGCGGCAAACGCCTTGAACCAGTCGGCGCGGACGGTGATGGCGATCGTGGGCCCCGTGCTCGCCGTGGAGCTCGGCCTGTCGGCGGTCGAGCTCGGCGTGCTCGCAGCGTGCCTGTTCGCCGCCTATGCGGCCGCGCAACTGCCGCTCGGCGTCGCGCTCGATGCGTTCGGGCCGCGACGCGTGCAGACCGTGCTGATGGTGCTGTCGGCGCTGGGCTTTGCGATCTTCGCACTGTCGCCGGGCTTTGCCGGGCTGGCCGTGGCGCGGATCGTCCTGGGTGTCGGGATTTCGGCCGGTCTGATGGCTGTGATCAAGGCGCACGCCGACTGGTTCGACCGCAGCCGGGTCGCCTACGTGACCGGAATCGCGACGGCGATCGGCGCGCTCGGCAGCGCGCTCACGACGTCGCCCGTTCAGGCCATGCTGCCCGCGTTCGGCTGGCGCGGCATCTTCTGGGGGCTGTGCCTGCTCGCGCTTGGCGTGGCGGCCTGGATTTTCCTGTCGGTGCCGGACAAGCCGCGCGCCGCTGGCGCGGCGCAAACCCTGCGGGGCGACGTAGCCTTGAGCGGCCGCATCCTCGCCTCGCCGACCTTCTGGGGGTTCGGACCGGCGGTCGCGACGCTGTCGATGTTCAACTTCGCCTACCTGGGCCTATGGGCAGGGCCCTGGCTGCGCGACGTGGCGGGCATGGACGGACCGGCCCGCGCCGGCGTGCTGTTGCTCTACACCTTCGCGATGGTCGTGGGCAGCGTGCTGACCGGCGCCGCCGCGAGCCGCGCGAACGCCGCCGGCTTGCCGTCCCTTCTCGTCCCGGTCGTGTGCCTTGTCGGCATGGTCCTGCTGCAGGCCGGCCTCATGCTGCAGCCGAGCCGATCCTCGGTCGTGGTCGTGCTTTGGCTTGCGATCGCGGTGTTCGGGACAGCCGGATCGGTGGGCTATGTCGCGATGTGCCAGATGTTTCCACCGGAGCAGACCGGGCGGGTCTCGACCGCGGTGAACACGCTGACGCTGGGAGGTGCGTTCCTGATCCAGGCGGCGATCGGCTGGATCCTCGATCTCTGGCCGCGCACCGCGTCGGATGGCTGGCATCCGGACGGCTATAGTTGGGCACTGGCGCTGACCACGGCGCTTCAGGCGCTCGCTGCGCTCGTGATGGCGACGGCGCACCGCCGCAGGCGCGCCCTTTCAGTGTGAGGCGAGCGCCGGAAAATCGCGGACCACGACCTCCTCGCTCACCGTGTCGAGGACGGCGCAGCTCAGCTGCCGGCCATTGCGCGGATCGCGGGCATCGCCGGCCGAGCCGGGATTGACCACCAGCACGCGACCGACGCGACGGACGACCTGCTGATGCGTATGGCCGTAGAGCACGATGTCGGCCTCGGCCTCGCCGAAGCGTTGCAGCTCGGAGCTGGTGGGCAGCACATAGCCGCCGCGCGGCTCCCACGGTGTCGAGTGCACCATCAGGATGCGCTTGCCGCCGATCTGCAGCGCGCGCCGATGGGGCTGCTCGGCGAGCCAGCCGAGCAATGGCTGGTCGATGTCCGCTCGCGACCGCGCCCGCAGGCCGGCCGGCCCGAGGAAGACCTCCTCGTGATTGCCCTGGATGGTGAACGCGTCGAGCTCGCGCAGCCGGCCGATCACCGCATTCGAGAAGCTGTACTCGGAGATGCTGTCGCCGAGGCACAGCAGTGCATCGATCGAACCCATGATCTGCAGGGCCCGATCGAGGCCATCGATGTTGCAATGCAGATCGGAGACGATACCGAGCTTCAACAGCGGACGCCTAGCCCGAAGCTGGCAGCGGCAGGTCGAGCGACGTGGTGCGGCGCAGCTCGCGGCGGTGGGTCTTGTCGTCGAACGGCCGGGCGCGATGCATGGTGCAGCGATTGTCCCAGATCACGAAATCATGCGGCCGCCAGATGTGGCGATAGACGAATTGCGGCTGCGTGGCATGGTCGATCAGGTCGCGCAGCAGCAGCCGGCCTTCCGGCACCGGCCGGTCGACGACATGGGCGGCGTGCGAGGCGAGATAGAGGGCGCGGCGACCGGAGCCGGGGATCGTGCGCACCAGCGGATGCACGGCGCCCTTCAGCTTCTCCTGCTCGTCCTCGCTGAAGTCGAAGCCGAGCACATGGCGCGAATAGACGATGGAATGGAAGACGCGCAGCCCTTCGATCGAGGCGCGGGTTTCCTCGTCGAGCGCATCGTAGGCGGCGCGCATGTCGGCGAACTCCGTATCGGCCCGCACCGGCGGGACCACCCGCGCCGACAGCATCGAGTAGCGGCCCGGCGGATCGACGAACGAGGCATCGGTATGCCACAGGCGGTTGGCGACCGAGGAGGCGCGCATGCGGTTGTTCGCGTTGCGGATCCTGCCGTCCTTGTCGACGTTGGAGACGTCGGCCAGCGCCTCGTTGCCGAACCGGTTGCTGCCGATGGCGGAGGAGGAGGTGCGGGCATGCAGCGTGCCGTCGAAACGCTGGGCGAAGTCGAGCTGCTCTTCGTTGGTGAAATCCTGGTCGCGGAACACCAGCACGGCGTACTTGTCCATGCCGCCGCGGATCGCCTCCAGCGAGGCGCGGTCATGCACCCGGCGCAGGTCGATCGCGCCCACCTCGCCGGCGAAGACGGGCGTGAGCGGCGTGATGCTGACGGTCATGGGTGCTCCTTCGGGGAGAACGGATGGATCATCCTGATTGAAGTCGGCGCCACAACCAACCCGGATTTTGTCAGGCGAAGCCGCCCCGCCGGCAGGTCATGCCGGCAGCTCTGGCGTGAGGATCGCCAGTTCCAGACGTCTCTTCTCCGCCTCTTCGTCGAACCTTTTTCCCACGATCTTGTAGGGACGGCGGAACTCGAGCCTGACCGGCCAGCAAGTCGGACTGAGGAGCAGGCGCCGCAGGGATTTTCCGAAACCCGGCAGATCCCGGCTCATGGCATCGGTCATCTTGACGTGCAGCGGCATGATCCAGGCGCCTTTTTTCCAGGCGGCCTTGAGGATCTGGCCGTTCCTGATCTTGCCCATCCTGTTCGGTCCGACCGACACGTGCTCGACCTGCTTGCTCGTCCGACCGCCTTCGAGGTGGGCGACGAAGCATTGCTGCCTGTCGAAATGCTCCATCACGCGTTTCATCGCAGACCAGTTGAGCCTCCGCGATTCCAGCGTCTCGTCGCGGCCGACCCGAATGCAGCGTAGCCGCTCGTGATCCTCCGGCGTGAACCCCCTGAAGAGGTTCTTGTCCGGCAGGCTCCACGGAAACATCCTGAGCCTGAACATCGCGCAGGGCCAGAACACGAGAGGAATGAGGAACGTCTCGATGAGCGATGGATGGTTGGCGACGATGAGCATGCGGCCGCGTCGAACGTAGTGCACGGCGCGCCAGTAGCCGCTGATTCTGACGATGCGGAACAGGCCGAGCAGCCAGAAGGGGAGTCCGAGGACAGTCCCGAGCAGCACCGCCATGGCGAGGCCGCTCAAGAGCGGCGCCAGTCGGTCCTTGGGGCCCCGTTGCATGTCGGTCACCGTAGTCCATGCGCCACGACCGACCAAGTGGCGAACAAGATGGGTGGTCCGGACCGTTCGTCATCGGCTCCGGGCTGGGCTACGATGGCTCGGCAGGTTCGGACAGCCCACGGGTGAGGAGACGCGAGCGATGCGCACGAGCTTTACCGTCAACGACATGACCATCCACCGCATCATCGAACAGGAGAGCGGCTTCACCCCGATGCTCGACTTCCTGCCGACATTGTCGAAGGAAACCCTCGACGAGAACCTCCCCTGGCTGGCGCCCGGCGGCTATGACAGCGCGAGCGGGAACGTCGTGCTGTGCTTCCAGTCCTATGTCGTCAAGACGCCGCACCATAACATCCTGGTCGACAGCTGCATCGGCAACGACAAGAACTTCCCCAATCGGCCGGCCTGGAACAAGAAGACAGACGCCAACTGGATGAAAGCGCTGAAGGCTGCCGGCTTGGGAGTCGAGGACATCGATTTCGTGATGTGCACGCATCTGCACGGCGATCACGTCGGCTGGAACACGCGACTGGAGAATGGCCGATGGGTCCCGACCTTCCCGAAGGCGCGCTACCTGTTCTCGAGGAAGGAATACACCTATTGGAGCGAGATCCATAAGAAGACGCCGCTCGACCAGATCACCGACAGCGTGCTGCCGATCATCGAGGCCAACCGGGCCGAGCTGGTCAGCAGCGATCACGCGCTCAACGACCATATCCGATTGAGCCCGACGCCGGGCCACACGCCCGACCATTTCGCGGTCTGCGCCGGCAAGGGCTCCGACGCCGCGGTGTTCACCGGCGACCTGATCCATTCGCCGATCCAGGCCCGCTATCCCGACTTGGTCATGCGCGTCGACACCGACCGCGAGCAGGCCGTCCGGACGCGGCGGAGCTTCTTCGAGCGCTACTGCGACACCGACACCTTGTGCTGCACGATGCACTTCCCGTCGCCCTCGGTCGGCCACATCAAGCGCTGGGACGACGGCTTCCGCCTGGAATACCCGACGTTCTGAAGCGGCATGGGACGCCTCAAGGATCGATGAAGGTCGTCAACTGTGCCCCTTCGTCAGCGACGAAGACGGCGATCAATTCGGCCCACTCGGTGTTGCTCGCGTTGGCCGACACGAGATGTATCGCTCCCGGCGGCTCGAAGAACGACTGGCCGACCTCGAATATCTCCACCGGACCGCCTTTGAGCTGTGACCTGATCTGGCCCTTGGTGATGTAGGCCGTGACCGTGCCCGCATGACGGTGAGGCGG
>JAEWIV010000554.1 GCA_023386865.1 Pseudomonadota bacterium | reverse complement strand
GCCGTAGTCGGGCATGGTGGTCTTGGCCAGGATCACCGCACCCGCCTCGCGCACCCGCGCCGCGGCCGGCGCGTCGGCCGCCGCCGGCACCAGGTCGGTCGCGGCCGTACCGAGCGGCACCGGCACGCCCTTGGTGGCGATGTTCTCCTTGATGGTGATGGGCACGCCGTCGAGCGAGCCTTCGGGTTTGCCCGCCTGCCAGCGCTTCTCCGACGCCTTGGCGGCCTTGCGCGCACCCTCGAAGTCGGGAGCGTAGAGCGCCTTGAGCTTGGGTTCCCACCTCTCGATATGGGCGATGACGGCGTCGACGGCTTCGACAGGAGAGAGTTTCTTGGCCTTGTAGGCGGCGAGCAGCTCGCTGGCGGTCATGTCATGGAGGGCGGTCATTGGGATACCTTAGACGTTCGGCGATGAATTTGGTCAAGACCGGCGCCAGGAACAGCACGGCGATCATGCGCACCGTCTGCATGGCCATGACGAACGACACGTCGACGTTGGTCGAGGCGGCGATGATGGCGATGGAATCGGAACCGCCCGGGCTGGTGGCGAGGTAGGCGGTCAGCGGATCGACGCCGGCGCCCCACACCATCAGCGCGGCGACGCCGCCGCACAGGGCGATCAGGATCAGGGTGGCACCGAAGATGACCGGCAGCGCCTTCAGCGCGTGCAGCAGCAGCGGTCGCGTGAAGCGCAGGCCGACGTTCCAGCCGACGAAGGCGTAGCTCGCCGCCAGCAGCCAGGTCGGCAGCTCGATCCGGATGAGGCCGAAATGCGTGAGCACGATGCCCAGCACCAGCGGCACCAGGAAGGCGCCGGCCGGAATGCGCAGCCGCTGGGCGATCACGGGACCGATGATCGCGAGCGCGAGCGTCTCGGCCAGCGGCAGCCAGGCGACGTCGGGAAACCACACGATGTCGTGCGCCGCATGGACGGGCGCTACGCCGAACAGGCGCGCCACGATGGCGGCAACGACCGCCACGAGGACGACACGCAGATACTGCATGAAGGCGACAAGGCGCGGATCGGCGCCGTAGTGCTCGGCCATGATGGTCATCACCGAGGCCGCGCCGGCGCTGGTCCCCCACAGCGCCGTCGTGCCCGGCATCATCTGCCAGCGCGTCATCAGCCAGCCGAGCAGGCTCGAGGCGGCCACCACCAGCACGACGCCGGCCGTGAACAGCCCCCAGTGACGCAGCACGTCGTCGACGATCGACAGCGGCACCATGCTCGCGATCAGGCAGCCGACGACGCCCTGGGCCAGCACGAAGGGCGGCAATGGGAAGCGCACCTTGCCGCCCGACGAAGCGACGACGATCCCGCCGATCAGCGGTCCCAGCATCAGCGCCGCCGGCGCGTGGACCCACAGCAGGAAAGCCGCGATGCCCGCCGACAGGGCGATCAGCACGCCCCAGTGAACCGCCGCTGCAAGCCTATTGGGCAAACTCCTCCGCCTCGCCGTTCATGCCGCGGATCGTGGCCAGAAGCTCGCCCGCTGCGGCGGCGAGCCGTGCATCATCCGTGCCGCGCAGCACCAGCGACACGCTGGGCTTGCCGTTGCGGAAGGCCGGGTAGCTGCCGATGTCGAGATCCTCGAAGCGCTTCTGCAGGGCGCCCAGCGGCTCGGCGATGATGCCTTCAGGCAGGTTGGTGCGCACGGTGCGCGACAGCACCGGCGTGCCGCCGACCAGCTTGTGCTTCATCGACTGGAACATCGCCTCGGCGACCTTGGGGATGCCGGCAAAGGTGAAGACGTTCTCCACCTGGAAGCCCGGCGCCACCGATACCGGATTGTCGACCAGCAGGCCGCCATGCGGCACCCGCGCCATGCGCCGCCGGGCCGGCGTAAACAGGGCGGGATCGCCGTAGTGCCGGGTCATGCGCGCCACCGCCTCGGGATGCTCGGAGATGCCGACGCCGAAGGCCTTGGCGATCGAATCGGCGGTGATGTCGTCGTGCGTCGGGCCGATGCCGCCGGTGGTGAAGACGTAGTCGAACTTCTTGCGCACCTCGTTGATGGTGGCGACGATCGTAGCCTCGATGTCGGGGATGACGCGGCATTCGCGCACCTGCACGCCGAGCGCGCCGAGCTCGGTGGCGAGATACTGGATGTTGGAATCGCGAGTCCGGCCGCTCAGGATCTCGTTGCCGATGACGACGATACAGGCAGTGACGGTTTTTGCCGGCTCGGACATGCGCTCATTTTCCTTGTCTTTCAGGACACTAGCGGAGGTCCGACGAAGGGCCAAGCGCCCTACGGCCTTGTTACTGCCGGTATCGCATGCCAAATATGGCGCATGAGCAGTCCCCGCGATTTCATCGACGACAGCGACGACTACTGGCGGCGCGACGAGCGCACGATCAAGGTCCATGGCCCCGAGGGCTTCGAGGGGATGCGCCGTGCCGGCCGCCTGGCCGCCGAGACGCTCGACTTCATCACCGGCCACGTCCAGCCCGGCATCAGCACCGCCGAGCTCGACAAGCTCTGTCACGACTACATCCTCGACCACAAGGCGATCCCCGCCCCGCTCGGCTATCGCGGCTATCCCAAGTCGATCTGCACGTCGATCAACCACGTGGTCTGCCACGGCATCCCGTCGGACAAGCGCCTGCAGTCGGGCGACATCGTCAATATCGACGTCACGGTCATCCTCGACGGCTGGTACGGCGACACCAGCCGCATGTTCTTCGCCGGCGATGTCGGCGTGAAGGCACGACGCCTGTGCGATGTCACCTACGAGGCGATGATGCGCGGCATCGCCGCCGCCAAGCCGGGCGGCCGCGTCGGCGACATCGGCCACGCCATCCAGAGCTATGTCGAGGCCCAGCGCTTCTCCGTGGTGCGCGACTTCTCGGGCCACGGGCTCGGCCGCATCTTCCACGACGCGCCCAACATCCTGCATTACGGCAAGGCCGGCACCGGTCCGGTGCTGAAGCCCGGCATGTTCTTCACCGTCGAGCCGATGGTCAATGCCGGCACCTGGCAGGTGAAGATCCTGAGCGACGGCTGGACGGCGGTGACGCGCGACAAGCAGCTCTCCGCCCAGTTCGAGCACTCGGTCGGCATCACCGAGACCGGCGTCGAGTTCTTCACCCTGTCGCCCAGGAGCCTGGCCAAGCCGCCCTACGACCTCGCCGCCACGGGCGAGGAGCCGCGCCAGGCCGTCTCGGCCTGAGGGTCCGGCAAAACCAACTGTAACGGTCGGCCACGTCCATTCGTCCTGAAGGACGTGGACCGACGTTCCGACGCCAAGACCAGGCGCACCGCAAAAGCCGTCGCTGCAAGCGATGACGCGCTGTGCACGCTCCTGTCGGCAGGACTGCGGGTCCAGGCCGGGGAGGATCGCTGGCGTGTCATCGGCAACACTCTTTCATACCGCCTGCTGCTGCGCGAGGCCGGCGGCACCTGGAACAGGCTCGACCGGTGCTGGGAATTCTCCGGCGACGATCCGACCGACCGGCTCGCCTCGGCGCTGGAGGCGCAGCCGGCCGGTGCCGGTCACAATGCCCCAGCGGTCGAGCCGCAGCCCCACTATCACGGCCATCGCGGCCGCGTGCGGGAGCGCGTCATGAGAGCGGGCGCCGAGGTGCTGGAAGACTACGAGCTGCTCGAGCTGCTGCTCTTCTATTCGATCGAGCGCGTCGACACCAAGCCGCTCGCCAAGCGGCTGCTCGATCGCTTCGGCACCTTGGGCGACGTCTTCGCCGCGGAGTCCGCGCAGTTGCGCGAGTTCGACATAGACCAGCGCACCTTGGTGCTGTTCAAGGCCTCGCGCGAAGCCGGCCGCCGGCTGGCCGAGCGCAAGGTCAAGGACATGCCGGTGCTGACCAACTGGCAGCAGCTCATCGACTACTGCCACGCGGCGCTGGCGCACGAGAAGACCGAGCAGTTCCGCATCCTCTTCCTCGATCGCAAGAACGTGCTGATCGCCGACGAGGTGCAGCAGCGCGGCACCATCGACCACACGCCGGTCTATCCGCGCGAGGTGGTGAAACGCGCCCTCACCCTGAATGCCGCGGCGCTGATCCTGGTGCACAACCACCCCTCCGGCGATCCCAAGCCGTCGCGCGACGACATCGAGATGACGCGCGAGGTCAAGGCGGCGGCCGAGGCGCTGGGCATCGCCATCCACGACCACCTGGTGATCGGCCGCAAGGGGCACGCGAGCTTCAGGAGCCTGGGGCTGCTCGCCTGAGCACCCCTTCGTACTGCAAGCGATTTCGATCGCCGCATCCCGCGCTATTTCTCACCACTTGCAAACCTGAACTCGACCTCGATCCGGACAGGCCCTCCCGTGTCGCCGACATCGCGCCGCACGTCCTCGCGGACGGCGCGTTTGATCCCGTCGGGAAGCGAGACGAACACCTGCCCGGCCGAACCCCAACCTCGCTCGACGTGATCGAAGTATTCGTCGAAGGACGGCACGCCGAAAGTGTGGGCGGCGGTCGTTATCTCCACCTTGCGAAAGCCAGCCTCGGCGAAGAGGGCCCGCAGCTGCGCCTCGTCGCCCAGGGAGAACAAGCGGGATGCCGTGGGCGCCAATGACGGCACATGACGAGCCATGATCGGAAGGACCCGGGTATTGTAGGAACGTTCGGGCACCGTGTTGACCGATGCGGCAGCACGTCCGCCCCGGCGGAGCACGCGGTGAAACTCGGCAAGGCCGCGGGCCGGGTCGGGAAAGAACATCAGCCCCAGGCTGCACACGACGCTGTCGAAACTGTCGTCGGCAAAGCTGAGCGCTTGACCGTCTTCGACGCGAACCGAGACGTTGGCAGCGCCGGCCAGCCGCTCCTGCGCCCGCTCCGCCATTTGAGGCGAAATGTCCGTGGCGGTGACGTGACCATCTGCCCCGACGATCGCGAGGGCTGCGTCGGCCGCCAAGCCCGTGCCCGTTGCGACATCGAGCACCCGGTGGCCGGAGGCAACCCGGCCCGCCCTGAGAAGAAACGGCACGAAGTGCGATGAGATGCGTGCAAATCCCCGTTCGTAGCCGCCGGCGGCAGTCGCGTCGTAGATGAGCTGGGTCATGTTCCTCTCTCCTCAATCAGCCGAGACGCCGCTGGCCCGGATCGGGGCGGCCCACTTTTGCATTTCACTGCGAACGAGATTGCCGAGGTGCTCGGGTGTCATTTGGTCGGGCGAAGCGACGGTCGCACCGAGCTTCTCGAGCTTGTCGCGCACGGATGGCGTCTTCAATGCCTCGACCGTCGCGCTCTGAAGCCGGCGCACGATCGCCTCTGACGTCCCACGCGGAAGGAAGAAACCGAACCAGGTGTAGGCTTCGAAGTTGGCGAGGCCCTGCTCTCGCGCCGTCGGCAGCTCCGGCAGAAGCGGCGTGCGATCCCGACTCAGGATCGCAATGGATTTCATGTTCTTTGCCTGGATGTGCGGCAAGGCCGAAGGCAGCGCATCGCAATAGTAGTCGATCCGGCCGGCAATGAGCTCTTGCAGCGCCGGCCCGGAGCCGCGAAAGGGAACATGTGTGACGTCGGCGCCGATCTCCATGTTGACCAGCAGGCACCCCAAGTGCGGCGCCGATCCGACGCCGGCCGATCCGAACGTCATGTCGGCGTGCTTGGCCCTGGTGTAGGCGATGAACTCCTGAAGGCTGTTCACCGGCAGGTCCTTGCGCGCGAGCAGCACCAGAGGCACTTCGGCGACAAGCGCGACTGGCGCAAAATCGGCCGCCGTGTCGTAAGGCGGCTTCTTGTAGAGCAATTGATTGAGAACGAGCGTGCCGAGGCTGCCGAACAGCAGTTGCGAACCGTCCGGCCGCGCCTGCGCGACCCTGAGAGAGCCGACCACCCCGCCGGCGCCGCCGACGTTCTCCACCACGATCTGCTGACCGAGACTGTCGCCGACGTGCTGCGCCACGATGCGGCCAAGCAGGTCGGTGGTGCCGCCGGCGGCGAAACCCACCACCATCGTGACGGGGCGCGTTGGCCATGGTTGGGCGCCTGCCGCACCCGTCAGCGCCACAACGCCCGCGAGCGCCGCTGCAAATATCGTCTTGGGCATGACGGCCTCCTTGGTAGCGCTTGGCGGCACGGTAAAGGGCGGCCGGCGGCGACACCTGAAAACGAGATGTCGGAAGCCCGAAAAAATGCTGAAATCCGGCTGAACCGGCGGCCGAGTTGCGATGCAAGTTGCGAGCGAGAGAACCTTTTGTTTCAGGCAGTTCGTCCTCGATCTCCGGCGAGGCTGCCTGCTCGCCGAGGATCGCGAAATCGAGCTGCGGCCAAAGAGCTTCGATGTTCTGCGCTATCTCGTCGAAAATGCGGGGCGGCTGGTCCCCAAGGACGAGATCATCAAGGCCGTGTGGCCGAACGTCACCGTAACGGACGAGTCGTTGACCCGCTGCGTGAGCGACGTGCGGCTTGCCCTTGCCGACGCCGATCAGAACCTCATCAAGACGGTGTCGCGCCGGGGTTACATGTTTGCCGCACCCGTGTCCCTCGGCGCGCGAGCGGGGCACGCCGAGCCTGCGCCAGTCGCCGTCAAGGACGCCGCAGCAGCGGCGGCGGCGAGAGTCTTGTCGCAGGCGCAGCTTTCTCTCGTCGTGCTTCCGTTCGTCAATATGAGCGGCGATCCGGCGCAGGATCATCTCTCGGACGCGATCACCGACGGGCTGACGAGCTATCTGTCGCGCATTCGCGGCGCCTTCGTCATTTCGCGCGGCATCGCCATGACGTACAAGGGCAAGGCCGTCGACGTCCGGCAGATCGGCCGGGAATTGGGCGTGCGCTACGTGCTCGAAGGCAGCGAGCAGCATAGCGGCGGCCGGATCCGGGTGAGCGCGCAGCTCATCGACGTCGATACCGGCGCTCATCTGTGGGCCGAGCGCTGCGACGTCGACCATGCCGATCTGCTCCAGATGCAGGACGAGGTCGTCACGCGACTCGCCCGCGCCTTGCAGATCGAATTGGCAGCGCTCGAGAGCCTGCGGATTTCGCGAAGTGCCCTGGAGGGTCAGAACGCCGAAGATCTGGCCCTGAACGGCGAAGCCATCTACTTGCGATACGGACCGAGTCGTCGCGAGTCCGCCGCTGGATTCGACCTCTGCGAACGCGCACTGGCGATCGATCCCGACAACGTTCGCGCCCTGGCGATACTGGCCGAGAAATACACGACTCGGGTCACCGGCATGCAAAGTACCGAGCGCGACGCCGATATCAGGCGCAGCGACGACCTCGCTTCGCGGGCGCTGTCAGCCGACCCGAACGCCTACCATGCGCGTTACGCCAAGGCGCGCGTTCTCGTCGCCCAGAAGCGCGCCGACGAGGCCCTGATCGAGGCCGAGCGCGCCCTCCGGCTCAATCCGGGCTTCATCCCGATCTATCTCGTGCTGTGCCAGGCCAGCCTGATGCTCGGCCTGCCGGAAAAGGCGATCGAGCACGCCGACAGGGTGAAGCGGTTCAGCCCGCCCGATCCCTATCTCTACGTCTTTCACACCCAGGAGGGGCTGGCGCACGTCATGATGCGCCATGACGACCTCGCCGTGACGTGCCTGCGACGCGCCGTCGCCAACAATCCCGAGTTCCCGGCATCCTCCGGATACCTTACGGCCGCGCTGGCCCTGAGCGGGCAGACGGCCGAAGCAAGCGAGCAATTGAAAAGCTACCTGTCGCTGCGCGACACGACGATCAGAACCGTCGCCGGCTGGCGGGGACTGGCCTACTCGGACAACCCCGCGTACCAGGCGCTGCGCGAGCGGATCTACGAGGGCCTGCGCAAGGCCGGCATGCCGGAGCAGTGACCGGAAAGGCCATCCTCCGCCGTCGCCAACGCGAGGACCGTGCCCTGCCGAAGCCGGGGCCTCCCGCCGCAGCTACGCGCACGCCGGATCGATCGGCACGACCACGCCTTCCGCTGCCTCGATGACCTCGCCGGCGTCGAGGCAAAGGTCCTCGCGGTTGCGCATGGCCATGATCTGCACGCCGTTGCGCAGCGCACAAGCAGCCTTTCGCGCTCGGCCAGCGCCGCCACGAAGGTCGGAGCATCGACCGGTTGCCGAGCTGAGCCACGGGCTGCTTACAGAGTGGCCTGCCGGCGGCGACTTCCGGGGGACGTGGGCGCCGTCGCCGTGCCGATCCTGATCGCACATGGCGACAAGGACCTGGTCACCCCGCACGGGCTCGTCGTCACTCATCGCGATCGACTGGCGTGGGAAAACCTGGCCTTTGTCCGCGGATGATTTGACGCCGCTTCTTCCTTGCGGGCCGCTCCCACACGACGCCGGGAAAGCCCTTCAAGGGAACGAGCGGCTCGCCGAGATACGTCCAGTCCTGCAACTCGGCGATGGCGATATGATAGCGCGGCTCCCGTCCCGTGCGGCCGCTGAAGAGCGCGCGGGGCACGTTGACCATCTGTGGTGAGCGCGCGCGCTCATAGGTGAGCGGCGTCCCGCATCGGCCGCAGAAGCTTCGGGTCGTCCCGGTCGCCTTGTCCTGGTAGCGCATGATCTTCGCCTGCCCCTCGATCACCCGGAACCGGCTCCGCCAGCTGCCGACGTAGGTCGCATAGGCGGCGCCATGAGCGCGTCGGGTAGGACCGGAGTGATCGTGCCAGGCCCATCGGGCGGGAATGCCGATCTCGACCCGCACCGCGCCACAAAGGCATTGGCCTGTCGCGGACGCTGTGTTCTCTGCCATTGCTTTGGCCACGTTCGCCCTTCCCGCGGCAACCGGCAGCCGCGTGCGGAGTTGATCCTTAGGCTGAAATTCGCCCGGGGGCATTCCATGATCAAGACGTTCACGACCGTTCTGCTGGCCGCCGTGCTGACCGCGTTTGCAGCCTCCGGCCAGACCGAGGGCGGCGCGCCGGCACAGCTGCCCCCACAGGCGCCGGGCCAGCCGTCGGTCACCGTGCTCGGCACGCAGGAAGTCCAGGGCATCCTCGGCCGCGAGGTGCGCAGCACCGCCGACGAGAACATGGGCCGCATCGTCGACGTCCTGGTCGATGGACAGGGCGCGACGCGCGCCGCCATCATCGACTTCGGCGGCTTCCTGGGTGTCGGCAGCCGCAAGATCGCCGTCGCCTGGCAGGCGCTGCACTTCGTGCCGGCCGCCGAGAAGCGTTACGGCATCGTCCTCGAATTGACGCGCGATCAGGTGAAACCCGCGCCGGAATACAAGGAAGGCCGCCCGGTCATCGTGATCGTGGCCTCGGGCAAGCTAGAGCCCCTGCCGTAGCGGCGCCGCCAGTGTCGGTGCTTCCCCCTTCTTCGCTGCCGCATCCCTCCCGTCGCAGCCTGAAGCGGCTCGACTGGTTCGTTTTCCTCGTCGCCGACGTGCAAACCGGATTCGGGCCGTTCGTCGCCGTCTACCTGACGTCGCAGAAATGGACGCAGATCGAGATCGGCCTGGTGCTGACCGTCGCCGGGCTGGTCTCGCTGCTGGGCCAGATCCCCGGCGGCGCGCTGGTCGACGCCGTGCGCTCCGAGCGCGTCGTCGCGGCGGTGGCGGTGACCATGATCGCCATGAGCGCGCTCGTCTACGCCACCCTCCCGATCTTTCCCGCGGTGCTGCTCGCGGCGACGCTGCACGCGGCAGCGAGCTGCGTGCTGGGACCGGCGATCGCGGCGATCAGCCTCGGGCTGGTCGGCCACGCCGCGATCGGCGAGCGGTTCGGCCGCAATGCGCGCTTCGCGTCGATCGGCGCGGCGCTGTCCGCGGCGGTGATGGGCGGCTTCGGCTACTTCTTCACCCCTCAAGCCGTATTCTTCGTGACGGCGGCGCTGCTCGTCCCGACGCTGCTGGTGCTGCGCGGCGTCGCGGCGGCGGAGATCGACCCGGAACGGGCGCACGGCAATCTGCCCGAGGTGCGCGCCGGCGAGCCGCCGATCAGCCTGCGCAGCCTGCTCGGCAAGCGCGCCCTGGTGGTGTTCGGCTGCTGCATCCTGCTGTTCCACCTGGCCAATGCCGCCATGCTGCCGCTCATGGGCAGCGTGCTCACCACGCGCTCGGGCCAATGGGCCACCGTACTGATCGGCGCCTGCATGGTCGGTCCGCAGATCGTGGTCGCCCTGTTCTCGCCCTGGGTCGGCCGACAGGCGCAACGCATCGGGCGCAAGCCCCTGCTGGTCGCCGGGTTCGCCGTCCTGCCGGTCCGCGGCCTGCTGCTCGCCACGGTGAGCGATCCCTACCTGCTGGTCGCCGTGCAGCTCCTCGATGGCCTGACCGCTGCGGTGATGAGCGTCATGGTGCCGCTCACCATCGCCGACCTGACGCGCGGCTCGGGCCGCTTCAACCTGACACAGGGCGTGGTCGGGACCATGATGGGCGTGGGCGCCTCGATCAGCCCGACCTTCGCCGGCTACATGAGCGACACGTTCGGCAGCCCGGCCGCCTTCATGGGGCTGGCGGCCGTTGCGACCGGTGCCCTGGCCACGGCGTGGTTCCTGATGCCCGAAACGCGGCCGGCCGTCAGCGACCCTCGTAAGCATCCTTCAGGCGCTGGATGTCGATCTTCTTCATCGCGAGCATCTCCTTCATGACCCGATCGGCGCGATCGGGATGGGTGTCGCTCATCATGTCCTGCATGCCGGCATAGTCGATCTGCCAGCTCAGACCGAAGCGATCCTTCAGCCAGCCGCACTGGCTCTCCTGGCCGCCCCCGGCCAGCAGCTTGCTCCAATAGTCGTCGATTTCGGCCTGGGTCTCGCAATTGACGTAGAGCGAGATCGCCTCGTTGAACTTGAAGTGCGGCCCACCGTTGACCGCGATGAAATCCTGATCCTCGAGCTTGAAGGAGATCGCCAGGACCGAGCCCTTCTTGTCGGGCACCGACTCGCCGTAGCGCGAGCGCGAGACGATCCGCGAGTCCTTGAAGATCGACAGATAGAAGGCGACCGCGTCCTCCGCGTCATCGTCGAACCAGAGGCACGGGGTGATCTTCTGCTGAATGGCCATTGCATTTCCTCATGGCGTGAAAGCGAAGGGGACCAGGCCGACCTGCCGACTGCCCAAGCCCCCGCCGACGTCGCCAAGGTCATCGCGTGACAACGTCGGGATCGCAGCCCTGTTCCCGCGCTCCGATGCGCGGTCCGCGAC
>JAEWIV010000132.1 GCA_023386865.1 Pseudomonadota bacterium | reverse complement strand
CGCTGGGCGTGCTCGCCGCGGCCGACCGGCCGCTCAGGCTCTTCACCAGCCTCGATCCGGCCTGGCGCTGGATCGACGGCCTGGCGCCGACACCATGATCGATCGGAGGCATTTTCCGTGACGAGCGACAACTGGGGATGGCGGGCTCGCATCGGGCTGTTCATCGTTGGCAACGAGGCCGTGCCGGAAGCCGAATGGTGGGCGATGGCCCCGTCCGGCGTTTCGATGCATGCCGCCCGCGTGACGGCGCGCGCGCCGTGGCTGCGCTGGCGCGACGACCGGCGCGATGTCGAGCCGGAGGAGGATCTGGTGCGCGGCTGCCGCCAGTTCGCCGCCATGCGCTTGTCGGCGGTCGTGATCGCCCACAGCTCGAGCAGCCTTCTCGGCGGCAAGGGCTGGGACGAGGCGGCCGTGGTGAGCCTGCTGCCTCTGCTCGGTGACGGAACGGTCGTCACCACCAACGGCATCGATACCTGCGCCGCCCTTCGGGCTTCGGGGAGCAAGCGACCCCTCCTGGTCCTGCCACCATGGTTCAACGACGAGACGGTCGCGGCGGGCCGGCGCTACTATGCCGATCACGGCTTCGCGCCGGCCGGGTGCTTGCGCTATGACCCGGGCCGCAAGTGGCGGGACCTGGCGCCGGGCGAACTGGTCGGCCAGGGCCTGGGCTTCGAGCAGGAGATCGAGCCGCTCTATGCCCAGATCAGGTCGGCCTGCCCGGCCGATGCCGATGCCGTGCTGATCGCCGGCACCGGCTTTCGCTGCGTCGGCATCCTGGAGGCGCTGGAGCAGGACCTGAAGCGCCCGGTGATCTCGGCCAACCAGGCGAGCCTCTGGCACTGCCTGCGGTCGTCCGGCGTCCAGGCGAAGGTCGAGGGCTACGGCAGCCTGCTGAGGCTGTGATCAAAGCAAGGCGTCGTAGCCACGCTCGTTGAACTGCAGCAGGCAGAAGCCGTGGCCGAAGGGATCGGCCAGCATGGCGATTCGGCCATAGGCAGTATCCTTGGCCGTGGCTTCGAGCTTGGCGCCCGCCGCCACCGCGCGTTCGACGGCGCTGTCGACGTCGTCGACGACCACGTCGGGGTGAACGGGAGTCCAGTGCCGGCTGTAGCGTCGCGGGTCGCCGCCGGCGCCGATCGTGCCGGCATCCTTGGCCAGGAGATAGAGCGTTGCCGGCCAGCCTTCGAGCTCGGCAAAACCGGCGCCGAAGCGCCGACTGACTTTCAGGTCGAACGCTGCCGTGTAGAAGCGGACGGCGGCGTCGACGTCGGGCACGTCGATATTGAGCAGCAGTTTCATGGAGAACCTCGCGAAAGCGGCAGCATAGTCCTGCGCCTGCTGCACCTGCTCGCGATTTTCGGACCGGGTCAGCCCGATTGAAATTCGCCCTGCGGGCCGCCTCGAAAGCTCGGCAACCGTAAGATGTCCGTCACGTTGCGACCTGTGCCCTCCAGGCACAAGGAGCTGTCATGAAATTCCTCATCATCGGTTTGTCACTGACCATGGCCACCGCCGCCTGCAGCGTTCAGGAGCGCACCACCGTGCAGCGCACTCCGCCCGCGGCAACGACCACGACCTACAGCACGCCTGCCACCGCCAGCACGACCACGGTGACCACGCCGGCGGCGCCCGCCACCAGCACGACTGTCTATACCCGCTGAGCGTCCGCGCCGGCGCTCGCCGATCGAGTGGGCGCCGGTCGGCTCGCGAGAATCGTTACTCCGCCGGCGCCACGGCGGGCGAAGGCATCGGCTTGGTCTCCTGCGAACCCGAGAGCAGGCGCTTCAGCAGCCAGGTTGCCGCGCGCCGCCACAGGGGCGGGGGACCGAAGTGCGAGGCGAATTCGCGGTTGATCTGCAAGGGGCGCCAATAGGAGGCGTGCCATTCCCGGTATGACGCGTGGAAGGCTTCGGCCTGCTCCCGCTTGGCGCGAAGCAGGGAACAGTCGCAGAGAGCATCGATCTGCACGTCGCCATCGCTACTGAAGCGGAACCTGTGGCGGCTCCGCGGATGGTAGAGCGTATCGTTGGAGAACTCGAATTCCTCCGGTCGCGCACGAATGGCAGTTATGGCCGGAGCAAGATCCAGGTAGGTCATCGGATGCTCCTCTCGTAGCATCCATCAATGACCGGCCGATGGGCTTTGGTTGCACCGGCTCACAGCTATTTTACGGCTCCTTCTCCTGGTGCCGGGCCTCCGTGCGCAATCCCTCGTCGGTAGGGCGCTCCATGGCCGAAACGCACAGCAGCTGCTGTCGAAGTCCGGCGATATGTCCGTCGCGATCTTTGTACTTGTCGAGATAGTCGACGAGTTCGTCCTTGACGCCGTCGGGGCCGGTCAGGCACCAGACGCGCGTGCCGCGCAGGGAATCGATGACGCGGTCGAGGAAGTCGAGATCGGCCGCCGGTCGCCCGGCGCGCATTCGGCCGGCCCTGTGATCCACCTTGAGGAAGGGAGCGTCGGCGCGGAGCCGGTCCTGCGCGAGGTCATCGGCGCCGAACCTGAAGACGCTGGCTTGACGTGAATCGATCCATACGATCGCTCGGCTGAGAGGCATCGGGTTCCATCCTGGTATACGGCGGTCATTCAGCTGATGATCAGCAACAGGCGGCGAAGCTCGCGCGCGCCGTCACGGCGCGGCAATTCCTCCGGCGGGCTCGGCCGGGGCAGGGGCTCGCCGGTGACGATGAGGTTGCGCAGGCACTCCCGCACGCCGCGCACCAGGCGATCGACGACTTCCTTCTCGGTCAGTCCGTCGGCGCTGACGCCCGGCAGGTCGGGCACCCATCCCCAGAAATGGCCGTCCTCGCCCCGTTCGATGATCGAGTAGTAGCAGGCGTCCATCACACCCTCCGCGATCAGGATAGGCGCGGCCACCTGCCGCTCGTTGATCTGGATCAAACGTGTGCCGGGGACGGTTGGAGATCATCGCCCGCGATTAGCGGGGGTGTCATGACGAACGAACAGTTCTACTATCTGCTTCTAGTGATCGTCTCTTTTGTCGGTTTCGGAGTGTCGATCAGCGTCGCCTACGTCCGTTACCGCCGCTGGCTGGCGACGCAGCCGCCTAAAGCATGATCGGTCGAGCCGGACGCCGGTGCGCGCGAACGGGATGAGATGGAACCGCCGGCGGTTCCCCCTCATCCCATTCCGCTCTAAGCACGTCTGATCGCGGGCCCGACGTCGGCGACGCGGAACGGCCGTGCGACGCCGTCGTGCTCGGTGATGGTGACGTATTCGCCGACCACGAAGTTGTGCCTGTCGAACTTGAAGATCGGCTCGTCGTCCTCTTCGCCCGGTGCATAGGAAAACGCCCAGCTGCCGTTGCGCCGGTGGACCAGCGTGCCGTGCTCGTCCGGGGTGTGGCCCCAGAACCGGCGTACCGTGCAAGCCCCTTTCTGGGTCGGCCATTCCGACGAGGCGAGATGCCCCTTGTCGTCCAGCGGCGCCACGAACTCGTAGCCGTGCGAGGCGCTACCCTCGGGATGATCGGGGGTGCGGGCCAGTTCCAGGCGAACGCGCTTGAGGCTCATATGTTTTTCTCCCGGATCGACGAGCGATGGCCCGCGTCTTCCTCGATTTCGTCGTAGGCGGTCTTGATCATCCACCAGCAGAACAGGACTGCATAGAGCGCCAACGCCAGACCGAAGGCGAGGATGCCGACATCGCGTGCGGCACCCGCCATCAGCAGCCCGGCGAACCCGAGAAGCCCGGTGAAAATCCCCATGGTCCAATGAGACATCGTTCTCTCCTTACTCATCGTCGAACAGAATGCGGCCCGCCGCCCCGTCGGGGTCGTCGTATTGGCCATTGCGCAGCGCCCACAGGAAAGCCGCGAGCGCCAGCAAACCGAGCAGCAGGGCAGCGGGCACCAGGACGAGCAGGCTATCCATCGGCGGTCCTCCTCCCGAGCGGGGCGAGCCGCAGCGCATTGCCGATCACCAGCACGGAAGACGACGACATCGCGACAGCCGCCACGAGCGGCGTCACCTCGCCCATGATGGCAAGCGGCACCGCGCTGAGATTGTAGAGCAGGGCAAGCGCCAGGTTCTGGCGCACCAGCCGGTCGGCCCGTCGGGCGACGTCGACGACCTCGACGACCCGACGCAGCTCATCGCCCTGGAAAACGGCGTCGGCCGCGTTCTGTGTCGCTTCCGCCGCGGTGGAGGGCGAGATGGAGGCATGGGCCGCCGCCAGGGCCGGGGCGTCGTTCAGCCCATCGCCGACCATCAAAACGCGCCGTCCTTCGGCGGCCAGCGCCGACAGCCTCGCGGCCTTGCCGGCCGGGGAGACCTCGGCTTGCCAGTGGGTCAGGCCGACGTCGCGGGCCACGCG
>JAEWIV010000497.1 GCA_023386865.1 Pseudomonadota bacterium | reverse complement strand
GCCATGCCGGCGCCGGCGATGCCGGCAGCGGCATCGCCGACAGCGTCGTGAACTCGGCCCTGCGCTTCCGCGCCCAGGCGCCGCTGATCGACCAGCTCCTGCGCGAGATCGGCATCGCCGGCGGCGATGTCGGGCGGGTCGCCCAAGGCCTGCTCGACCGCACCCAGGGATCGAGCGGCCCACCCGTGCCGGCCAATCCGCCCGGGGAGTAGCGGATGGTTTCAACCCCCCGTCATCCCGACCGGAGCGCGAAGCGCGAAGCGGAGGGACCTGTTCTAGGGATGCATCGACAAGACGAGGTCCCTCGACTGCGCCGCCCTTTGGGCGGCTCCGCTCGGGATGACGGAGAATGATCAAGGTCTATACATCGAGCGTCATCGACGCGCCTGCCGAGCAGGTGTGGGCGCGCATCCGCGATTTCAACGGCCTGCCGGCGTGGACGCCTTTCGTCGCCGAATCGCGCATCGAGGGCGGCCAGCCCGCCGACAAGATCGGCTGCGTGCGCAACTTCCGCCTCAAGGACGGCGGCACGATCCGCGAGCAGCTGCTGACGCTGTCGGACTACGACTACCAGTGCTCCTACTCGATCCTGGAAAGCCCGATGGGCGTCGACAACTACGTCGCCACGCTGAAGCTCACGCCGGTGACCGACGGCAACCGCACCTTCGCCGAATGGTGGGCCGAATTTGACTGTGCGCCGGAGCGCGAAAGCCAGCTCTCGCGCGACATCGGCCAAGGCGTGTTCCAGGCGGGCTTCGATTCCCTGAAAATGCTGGTGCGGCGTTGACGCCGGCAAGATGATCCGCGTCACGCGCTCGGCCATCATCGACGCGCCGATCGAGCGCGTATGGGCGATCCTGCGCGACTTCAACAGCCACACGGCCTGGCACCCGGTCGTGGCGGAGTCCGTGATCGAGAACGACGAGCCCTCCGACCAGGTCGGCTGCGTGCGCAACTTCACCCTGAAGGACGGCAACCACATCCGCGAGCAGCTCCTGGCGCTGTCCGACAACGACCACGTCTCGACCTACTGCATCCTGGACGCGACGCTTCCCATGCAGCGCTATGTGGCGACCGTCCAGCTCAAGCGCGTGACCGACGGCGACCGCACCTTCTGGCACTGGCAATCGACCTTCGACACGCCGCGCGGCCGCGAGCAGGAATTCGCCGACCTCGTCGGCAAGGGCGTCTACGAAGGCGGCTTCGAGGGTCTGCGCGCCTTCCTGCGCCGCCGCCCCGGCGCGCCGGCCGTGCGGATCGCCGGCGGCGAAACGATGGCGACGCAGGGCATGGTCGCGAGCCGCTTCGGCGGGCCCGACGTCCTTGAAGCGCGGCCGCTCGAGGCCAGGGCGCCTGGGCCGGGAGAAGTCCGCCTGCGGCACGGCGCCATCGGCGTCAATTACATCGACGTCTACGTCCGCAAGGGCGAGTACCGGATGATCGAGCCACCGGCGCCGATCGGCATGGAAGCGGCGGGCGTCGTCCTCGATGTCGGCGACGGCGTCGCTCATCTGCTGCCGGGCGATCGCGTCGCCTACGCCTGTGCGCCGCCCGGCGCCTATGTCGGCGTGCGCACTCTGCCCGCCAACCAGGTCGTCGTGCTGCCCGACGACGTCGACGAGGAGACGGCGGCCGGCCTGATGCTGAAGGGCATGACGGCCGAATACCTGCTGCACCGTACTCATCGGCTGCATGGCGGGGAGACCGTCCTGGTCCATGCGGCAGCGGGCGGCGTCGGCCTGCTGCTTTGCCAATGGGCCAAGGCCCTGGGTGCCCGGGTGATCGGCACGGCCTCGACCGACGACAAGGCCCGCGCCGCGAGGGCAGCGGGCTGCGATGCCGTCATCGTCGGACGCGACTACCGTTTCGCCGCCGCCCTGCACGACGCCACGGGCGGCCGCGGCGCCGACGTCATCTATGACGGCCTGGGTCAGGCCGCCATGCGCGAGAACCTCGAGGCTCTGGCCATGTGCGGCCACTGGATCTGCTATGGCCAGGCCAGCGGTCCGGTCGATCACCTGTCGGTCGAGAGTCTCGGCCAGAAATCCGCGACCTTCTCCAGCCCGGTGCTGTTCCATTACACCGCCGAGCGCGCCGTCCTGACCGAAATGGCTGAGCGGACCTTCGACGCGCTACGGCGGGGCACCATCCGCCTCGACATCCGGCATCGCTATCCTCTGACAGCGGCATCGCAGGCACACCGGGACCTCGAGAGCCGCTCGACGGTCGGTCCCCTGATCCTCCTGCCTTAATATCGCGGGAGTGCGCTTCACAGCTGTCACCCCGAGCGAAGCGAGCCTCGATCACGCCGCATAGAGCGCGACGGGTTGCTCGAAGCCTTTCAGGTCGTAGGGCTTGCTGACGCTGCCCGCGAGATCGTCGGGCGCACGCTGATGGACGGCCTCGGTGACCAGGATCTCCCCGGGCTGGGCGGCGGACTGGGCGCGCGCCGCCGTGTTGACCACCGTGCCGATGGCGGTCAGGTCGCGATGGGAGCGGCCGAACTCGCCGAAGCTCACCTTGCCGCAATGAATGCCGATGCCGACACCGACCGTGCCCTCGGTCCCGCCGAGCAGGTCGGCGAAGTCCGGCTGTCGCAGCGCCATGCGCCGCTGCAGCTCGCGGGCGGCCAGCAGCGCCTGCCGCTCATGGTCCGGCTGCTTGACCGGGAAGTTGAACACCGCCATCACGGCATCGCCGATCGTCTTGTTGAGCAGCCCGTCGAACTGCCAGATGGCGGCGGCGGCTTCGTCGTAGAAAATGTCGAGCACGCCGCCCATTTCGGTCGCCGACAGCGACTGCGACAGGCTGGTGTAGGCCCGCAGGTCGGCGAACATGATCGTTGCGTCGATCGTGATCTTGGTCGCCTTCATGACCCTCTGGAACATGAGCTCGCAGAAGGTGCAGAGATTGGGGTTCATGCGGCTGGGCCGCAGGCCGCCCACGCGAAACGGGACCGAAAGCGGGCCGCGCAGCGCGATCGGCATGCGCATGTTCTGCCAGCATCCCTTGCAGATCAGGGCTCGACCAGCGTCCATCTCAAGCCTCGGCAATCTGCGTCAGTCTAGCACTGCGTCACGTCCGCCGCACCCGGTTCGCGGCGATCGCAGACAAGCAGTCGCCATGAAGTTCCTGTAGCCCAGCGGCAGCCTTCGGCGCTCTACTGCAGCGCCGATGCGCCCGCCACTGCTTCCCCGCCTGCTCGTGCCGCGCCTGCCGTTCTTCTACGGCTGGGTCGTGCTGGCCTGCATCTGCCTGGCAGGCTTCGCGCGCCAGGGACCGGCCGTCGCCACCCTGTCCGTTTTCGTCGTGCCGATGACCGACGCCTTCGGCTGGTCGCGCACGGAGATGGCGGGTGCGGTGTCGCTGGGCGGCGTGCTGGCGGCCTTCGTCTCGCCGCTGATCGGGCCGGTGCTGGACCGGCGCGGCGCCAGGCTGATCCTCTGCCTCGCCGTGCTCGGGACTGGCCTCGCCACCATGGCGCTGTCGCTGGTGCAGACGCTGCTGGCGTTCTACCTGCTGTTCGTCTTCGCCCGCATGATCTGGGCCGGGCCGTACGATCTCGGACTCTATGGCGCGCTGAACAACTGGTTCGTGGCGCGGCGAGCGCGCGCCACCTCGATTGCCACGCTGGCCCAGATGTCGGGCCTGGTGGCGCTGCCGATCATCGCTCAGCTCGCCATGCAGGACGGCGGCTGGCGCCACGGCTGGGTGGCGATCGGCACCACGGTTCTGGCGGTGGGTTTCCTGCCGGTCTGGCTGTTCCTGGTGCGCCGGCCGGAGGATGTCGGGCTGGTGCCGGACCGCATCGCCGCCGGCGCCGGCCCGACGATCGTCGAGCCACGCTTCAGCCGCGCCGTGGCGATGCGCACCCAGGCGTTCTGGCTGCTGTCGCTCTACACGGTGCTGGTCTTCCCGGTGCAGGCCGGCGTCAGCCTGCACCAGGCGCCGCATCTCATCGAGCGCGGCCTGTCGCCCATCGCCGCTGCCACGGTGATCAGCTTCTTCTCGGCGATGTCGGCGGTCGCGAGCTTCGGCATCGGCTTCCTGCCGCGGCGCTGGCCGCTGCGCTACGTGATGTCGCTGGCCGCCGTGCTGTTGGGGACGGGGACGATCGGCCTGATCGGCGTCGGCTCGGCCGAAGCCGCTTACCTGTTCGCCGGCCTGTTCGGCCTCGGCATCGGTGGCGTGATGACACTGCTGCCCATGGCCTGGGCCGACTATTTCGGGCGGGAAAGCTACGGCGCCATCCGCGGAGTCGCCCTGTCGCTGCAGGTCATGGCCCAGGCCGTCGGCCCGATCGCATCGGGTGTGCTGCGTGACGCCAGCGGCACCTATACGGGCTCGCTCATCCTGTTCGGCAGCTTGGCCGGCCTCGCTGCGATTGCCGCCTTGCTGGCGCGCCATCCCCGGCCGGTTGTCGCTTAGCGGCTTGCACCTCATCGCCGCGTCGCATACCATTTTCGCAGCCCAGAAGAGGCTGCACCGCCGGATGAGGAAGAAGACGGCGGTCGCGATTGAGGAAACGGCTTCGCGTCAGGACGAAACAGCCGGCAATTGGGGCTTTTCACGGGACCAGGGTGCTCCCGTTGGAGAAGTGCACGCTGCCAACAAGCTGGGCAACGGAGACGGACGGCATGCCGCCATTGCTGGAGGTGAAGGCTCTCCATACTGAATTCAGGACGGGCGCCGGTCTGGTGCGCGCGGTCGACGGCATTTCCTACGCTGTCGATCCCGGCGAGACCGTGGCCATCGTCGGCGAGAGCGGCTCGGGCAAGTCGGTCGAGGCGCTGTCGATCCTGCGCCTGATCCCCGATCCGCCTGGCCGCATCACGGCGGGAGAGATCCTGTTCGATGGCCGAGATCTGCTGAAGCTGAGCGAAGCCGAGATGCGCGAGATCCGCGGCCGCGACATCGGCATGGTGTTCCAGGAGCCGATGACCTCGCTCAATCCGGTGCTCACCATCAGCCGCCAGATCACCGAGACGCTGGAACAGCACCAGGGAGCCGATCATGCGACGGCCGACCGGCGGGCGCTCGAGTTGCTGGAGATGGTGGGCATCGCCGACCCCAGGCGCCGGCTGAAGCAGTATCCCCATCAGCTTTCCGGCGGCATGCGCCAGCGCGTCATGATCGCCATCGCGCTCGCCTGCAATCCCAAGCTTATCATCGCCGACGAACCGACCACGGCCCTCGACGTCACCATCCAGTCGCAGATCCTGGAGCTGATGAAGTCGCTGACCGAGAAGCTCGGCGTCGCCCAGATCATCATCACCCACAATCTCGGCGTCGTTGCCCGCTACGCCGCCCGCGTCAACGTCATGTATGCCGGCCGCATCGTCGAGGCGGGCAGCGCCGACGCGATCTATCACAACCCGCGCCATCCCTACACGATGGCGCTGCTGAAGTCGGTGCCGCGACTCGATCAGCCGCGCCGGGCGCGACTTGATCCCGTCGACGGCCAACCGCCGGACCTGACGCGGCTCGACGGCGGATGCGCCTTCCGGCCGCGCTGTCGCTTCGCCGTCGAGCAATGCGGCCAGTCGCGGCCGCCGCTCGCGGCCGTCGGAGAGCCGGGACATCTCTCGGCCTGCTTCCGCAGCGCCGAGCTCGCCGACATCCGGGACGTCGCGGCATGAACGCGCCTCCGACTCCATCCGCGATCGAGCGTCCGCTCCTCGAGGTCCGCGGCCTTGCCATGCATTTCCCGATCTCCGAGGGCATCGTCCTGACGCGCAAGATCGGCGACGTGAAGGCGGTCGACGGCGTCGACTTCACCATCGATCGCGGCGAGACGCTGGGTCTGGTCGGCGAAAGCGGCTGCGGCAAGACCACGACCGGGCGCTGCATCCTGCGCCTCGAGAAGCCGACAGCCGGCGAGATCCTGTTCGACGGCCAGGACGTCAACCGCATGGAGCGCCGCGAGCTGGTCGCGCTGCGCCGTCGCATGCAGGTGATCTTCCAGGATCCCTACAGCTCGCTCAATCCGCGCATGAAGGTGGGTGACATCATCGCCGAGCCGATCAAGGTGCACGACGTCGAGCCCGACGCCCGCCGCCGGCGCGACAAGGTGAGGGACCTCCTGTCGGTGTGCGGCCTCGATCCCAAGTTCGCCGACCGCTATCCGCACGAGATGTCGGGCGGCCAGCGCCAGCGCGTCGGCATCGCCCGCGCGCTCGCTCTCGATCCGGAGTTCATCGTCTGCGACGAGGCCGTGTCGGCGCTCGACGTGTCGATCCAGGCCCAGGTGGTCAACCTCCTGGAGGATCTGCGCGAGCGCTTCCGGCTTACCTATCTCTTCATCGCCCACGATCTCTCGGTCGTGCGCCATCTCTGCCAGCGTGTCGCCGTGATGTATCTCGGCCGCATCGTCGAGATGGCCGACTCGGACGAGCTGTTCGACAATCCGCTGCATCCCTATACGCAGGCCCTGCTCTCGGCCGTGCCGATCCCCGATCCGCGCGTCGAAGCCGCCCGTGATTTCCGGCCGACGCGCGGCGAGGTGCCGAGCCCGATCAATCCGCCGCCGGGCTGCGTGTTCCATCCGCGCTGCCCGATAGCCGTGGAAGGCTGCCGGCAGGCGCGGCCCGTGCTGCGCGAGATGCGGCCGCGCCATTGGGTGGCCTGCAGCGAGGTGAGTTGAGGTGAGGATGGGCGGACCTGGAGGTCCGCGGTCCGGCAAGAGGTAGCGTAGCGTAGAGGAGAAAAACGAAAAGAATCAGGTTTGCACAGGAGGAGGCAATGTACCTGCGTACAGGACTCATGGCTGCCGGGCTCGGTCTCGCGGCCGTGATCGCGGCACTTCCCGCCGGGGCGCAGACGCCCAAGCGCGGCGGCACGCTCGTCTACATGATCCCGGCCGACTCGCCGCCGAGCTTCGACGGCCATCGCGAGACGACCTTCGCCACGGTCCATGCGGCGGCGCCGTTCTACAGCGTGCTGATCCGCGTCCCGCCCGACAACCCGGCTTCGACCACCGAGTATGTCTGCGACCTCTGCACCGAGATGCCGAAGCCGACCGACGACGGCAAGACCTACACTTTCAAGATCCGATCCGACGTGAAGTTCCACGACGGCAGCAAGCTCACGGCGCAGGATGTCGGCGCGACGTGGCGGCGCATCGTCTTCCCGCCGCAGGGCACGACCAGCGCGCGCGTCAGCTATTACGCCATGGTCGATAAGATCGAGATCCCCGACGACAACACCGTGGTGTTCAAGCTGAAGTTCGCGACGACGGCGTTCCTGCCGGCGCTCGCCGACCCCTTCACCTGGATCTACAAGAAGGAGATCCTCGACAAGGACCCGCACTGGTACGAGAAGAACATCATGGGCTCCGGCCCGTTCAAGTTCGCCAGCTACGACGTCG
>JAEWIV010000129.1 GCA_023386865.1 Pseudomonadota bacterium | reverse complement strand
TCGACGAGGAAGTTGCGGGCCGCGGGGCCCGCGATCCGGCAAGAGTAAACTATGTCCTCTTCCGACGACGCCGCGCGCCGGGCCGGCGCGATCCTGACCGTCGATCTCGGTGCGATCGCCGCCAACTGGCGCGGGCTGCGCGATGCCGGCCGCGCCGCCGGGCGGCCGGTCGACTGCGCCGCCGTCCTCAAGGCGGATGCCTACGGTTGCGGCGCCGCCATCGTCGGCCCACGCCTCGCGGCAGAAGGCTGCCGGCAGTTCTTCGTCGCCCATCTCGAGGAAGGCATCGGGCTGCGCAAGGCGATGCCCGAGCATCCGATCTACGTGCTGAACGGCCTTCTGGCCAACACCGAGGCCGACTTCGTCGAGCACGAGCTCACGCCCGTGCTGAACCATCTCGGCCAGCTCAATGCCTGGCGCGCCGCCGCGCAGCGCTACAACCGACCGCTCGACGCGGTGATCCATGTCGACACCGGCATGCATCGCCTGGGCTTCGGCGCAGAAGAAGCACAGGTGCTGATCAACGAACGCGGCCGCCTGCGCGGCCTGCGTCTCGCCCTACTGATGAGCCATCTCGTGGCCTCGGAGGAGCCCAACAACGCCGTCAACGGCGAGCAGCTTTCGCGTTTCCGCAATTTCGTGCGGGCCATGCCCGGCGCGCCGACCTCGCTCGCCAACTCCTCGGGCATCTTCCTCGGACCCGATTTTCACTTCGACCTGCTGCGGCCGGGCGCGGCGCTTTACGGCATCAACCCGCTGCCCGGGCGCGACAATCCGATGCTGCCTGTGGTGACGCTCGAGGCGCGCATCCTGCAGACTCGGCGAATTGACGCTTTTCAGACCGTTGGATACGGTGGCGCCTGGCGGTCAGCCCGGCCTTCCCGCGTGGCCACGATCGCGCTGGGCTATGCCGACGGCTACTTCCGCATCCTCATCAATCGCACCCACGTCCACCTCGCCGGGCACCGCGTGCCCGTGATCGGCCGCATCTCCATGGATCTCGTGACGATCGACGTGACCGAAGTGCCCGAGGCGCTGTGCGAGCCCGGCGCGACGGTCGAGGTGCTGGGGCGGCACATGACCGCCGACGACCTTGCCGACCATGCCCGCACCAACGCCTACGAGGTGATGACCGCGCTCGGCCGGCGCTATGCCCGCGTCTATGCCGATCCGCCGGAACCCGAGCCGGAGCCGGAGATCGCTGCGTGAGCATCCCGCTGGTCACCCTGCTCGGCCGCATGACGCTCGCCTTCTTGGAGGCGATCGGCTCGGTCAGCGCCTTCGCGCTGCAAGCCGTCCGCTGCGCGCTGCGGCCGCCCTGGTACCGCCAGCAGATCGTCCGCCAGATGATGGAGATCGGCTACTACTCGCTCCCCGTGGTGGGCCTCACCGCCATCTTCACCGGCATGGTGCTGGCGCTGCAGAGCTATACCGGCTTCGCCCGGTTCTCCGCCGAATCGGCGATCCCCAACGTCGTCGTCGTGTCGCTGACGCGCGAGTTGGGCCCGGTGCTGGCGGCGCTGATGGTGGCGGGCCGGGTCGGCGCGGCGATGGCGGCCGAGATCGGCACCATGCGCGTCACCGAGCAGATCGACGCGCTGACGACGCTCTCCACCGACCCCTACAAATATCTCGTGGTGCCGCGCCTGATCGCCGGCATCGTCACCTTGCCGATCCTGGTGCTGATCGCCGACATCATTGGTGTCCTGGGCGGCTTCCTGGTCGGCGTATACAAGCTCGACTTCAACGACGTCGCCTACCTGCGCAACACGCTGGAGTTCCTGCAGTTCCAGGATGTCTTCTCCGGCCTGGTGAAGGCCGCGGTGTTCGGCTTCCTGATCACCCTGATGGGCTGCTACCACGGCTACACGTCGAAGGGCGGCGCCCAGGGGGTCGGCACGGCGACGACCAACGCCGTGGTCTCGGCGTCGGCCCTGATCCTGACCTTCAACTACTTCATCACCGAAGCCTTCTTCGCGCGCTAAGGCATGTCCCCCAAGATCTCGCTGCGCGGCGTCGCCAAATCCTTCGGGCCCAAGAAGGTCCTGCAAGGCATCGACCTCGACGTCGCCAAGGGCGAGTCGATGGTGGTGATCGGCGGCTCGGGCACCGGCAAGTCGGTGCTGCTGAAATGCATCCTGGGACTGATGCGGCCAGACAGGGGCTCGATCCGGATCGACGAGCAGGAGACGGTGGCGCTGGCCGACGGCCGGCGCGCCGACGTCATGCGCAAGTTCGGCATGCTGTTCCAGGGCGGCGCGCTGTTCGATTCGCTGCGCGTGTGGGAGAACGTGGCCTTCGGCCCGATCCAGAGCGACGGCATGAAGCCCGCCGAAGCGCACGACGTGGCGATCGCCAAGCTCGGCGCCGTCGGTCTCGGCCCCGAGATCGGCGAGCTCTTTCCCTCGGAGCTGAGCGGCGGCATGCAGAAGCGCGTCGCGCTCGCCCGCGCCATCGCCCGCGAGCCCGAGATCATCTTCTTCGACGAGCCGACCACCGGCCTCGACCCCATCATGGCCGACGTGATCAACGACCTGATCGTCAAATGCGTCAGCGACCTCGGCGCCACCGCCATCTCCATCACGCACGACATGGCCTCGGCGCGCAAGATCGGCCACCGCATCGCCATGCTCTACGATGGCACGCTGATCTGGCAGGGCCCTACGAGCGACGTCGACCGGTCCGGCAACGCCTTTGTCGACCAGTTCATCCACGGCAGGGCCGAAGGGCCGATCCGGATGCAGGTCCGGAGGCTTTGACCGTGGCGAGCGTGCTCACCCTCGAACAGGCCCGCCGCTGGTTTGCCGAGGATCTGCGCATGCTCGGCCACATTCAAAATGAGCGCGTGATCGACGCGTTTGCCATGGTGCCGCGTGAACGCTTCGCCGGGGCCGGTCCGTGGCGCATCCGGCATTTCGTCGACGGCTATTGGACGACGCCCGACGACGACCCGCGCCGGCTGTACCACAACGTGCTGGTCGCCCTCGACGAGGCGCGCGGCCTGAATATCGGCGAGCCGCTATTGTGGGCGAGGCAATTCGATCGCGTCAGCGTGAAAGTGGGCGATCGCGTCCTGCAGATCGGCACTGGCTCAGGCTACTACACGGCCATCCTGTGCGAGCTGGTGGGACCACAGGGTCGTGTCGACGCCATCGAGGTCGACACG
This sequence comes from Pseudomonadota bacterium, assembly GCA_023386865.1. GTDB lineage: Bacteria > Pseudomonadota > Alphaproteobacteria > Reyranellales > Reyranellaceae > Reyranella. The sequence continues at coordinate 862 of JAEWIV010000129.1, read as the reverse complement.
CCGCTCGCCGAAGCGGCCGCGCGCAACCTCGGGGCCTGGCCGGCGGCTCGCGTCATGGCGGGAGACGCCAGCACGCCCCTCGACGGCAAATGGGACCTCGTCGTGGCGTTTGCCGGCGCGACAGCACCGCACGCCTGGTGGCTCGATGCGCTGGCCGACGGCGGACGGCTCCTGTTGCCCCTGACTGCCGGCAACCTCGGGCGGCGCGGCGGCTTCATGCTGCGTGTCGAAAGGCACGGCGACCATCTCGATGCGCTTTCGGCCGGCTGGGTCGGCTTCTACCCCTGCGCGGGCGCACGCCATGCCGACGACGAGGCGGCGTTGGCGGCGGCCCTCGATGATCCGTCGGGACAGCAGGCCGTCCGCAGCCTGCGCCGCGACATGCACGCCCGGGACGAGACCTGCTGGCTGCATCGCGACACCTGGTGCCTGTCCAAACGCACGCGGGTGCACTGAAGTGGCCCGGCCGCTGAAGCGCTTCGTCTGCCAATCGTGCGGCGCAGTCACGAGGAAGTGGAGCGGCCGCTGCGAGAGCTGTGGCGAGTGGAACACCATCGTCGAGGAAGCGGCCCCCACGCCCGGTCCCGCCGGCGGTGGCCTCGCGCGCGCCGGTCGCGGCCGGACGCTCGAGTTAGCCGGCCAGCGCGGATCGACCCCGCAGCCGGAACGCTACCGAAGCGGCATCGCCGAGTTCGCCCGTGTCTGCGGCGGCGGACTGGTGGTGGGCTCGGCGCTGCTGATCGGTGGCGATCCCGGCATCGGCAAGTCGACGCTGCTGCTGCAGGTGGCGGCGGCGCTCGCCCGCCAGCACACGGCCTGTGCCTACATCTCGGGCGAGGAAGCGCTCGACCAGGTGCGCCTG
>JAEWIV010000271.1 GCA_023386865.1 Pseudomonadota bacterium | reverse complement strand
GGGCCGGCGCGGCGCGGTCGACCAGCAAGGCGCCGACGGCGATGATCGCGGCGGCCGCAGCAGCCGACGCCGCGGCGAAGGCCAGGCGGCCGGCGACGCGGCGGGCCGCAACCGCCAGCAGGCCGATCTGATGGATCGCGAAGGCCGACGCCACGGTGCACAGCAGGGCGGGGATGACGATGTGCGAGAGCCGGACATCGTCGCCGAGGAACACCGCGGCCGATATGCTGCCGAACCCGATGAGCAGCGCCACCGCCGCCCAGGTGCCGCGGAAGTAGAGCGTCTGCGGCAGCGAGGCGGTGCCGTCTCGCCACAGCGGCACGCCGTGATTGTCGAGGTAGTCGCCGGCGCGCTGCAGCGGGCCGTTCCTGACGCGCTTGCGGCCGCCGGGAAAGCCCGGCCAGCGGAGCTCGCCGAGGCGCATCGCCCGGGCGGCGGTGGCCGCGTGGGCGAGCAGGGCGTGGTTGTGGCGCCCGTCGCCGACGAGATGCTCGACGCTGATGTGGTCGGGCAGCCGCCTGAGGTCGATGGCGGCAACCGGCTGGCCGGCCGCGCCGTCGATCACGAACACCGCGCGATCCTCCGACTCGGTGGGGATAATCGCCGGCGAAAGCGCGGCGATGGCGGCGGCATCGGCACTGGTGGCGCGTCGAGGGTGGGGATGGGGGCGGGGTGTTCCCATGGGCTGACGCGCGTTATGCTGCGGCACTTTTCGCGGAGCGTCTAGAATGTCCCCCGACGACCATGCCTTTGCGCCGCCTGCAGGGGCCAGGAAGATTGAATCCGGCGTCACCATCGTGCCCTCGGTGTGCCCGCACGATTGCACCAGCACCTGCGCGCTCGACGTCGAGCGGCTCGACGCCAGGCGCATCGGCCGGGTGCGCGGCTCGATGCGCAACGACTACACCGCCGGGGTGATCTGCGAGAAGGTCGCGCGCTACGCCGAGCGCATCCACCATCCCGACCGGCTGATGAAGCCGCTGCGCCGCGTCGGGCCCAAGGGGTCGAAGCAGTTCGCCGAGATCTCGTGGGCCGACGCGCTCGACATCGTCGCCGAGCAGTTCATCGCCAAGGCGCGCCAGCACGGCAGCGAGACGGTGTGGCCCTACTACTATGCCGGCACGATGGGGCTGGTGCAGCGCGACGGCATCAACCGCCTGCGCAACGCGATGAAGTACTCGCGCTACTTCTCGACCATCTGCGTGACGCTCTCCGATACCGGCTGGATCGCCGGCGTCGGCGCCAAGCGCGGCGCCGACGTGCGCGAGGTCGACGAGCATTCGGAGCTGGTGGTGATCTGGGGCGGCAACCCGGTGAACACCCAGGTCAACGTCATGACCCACGCCATGCGCGCGAGGAAGCGCGGCGCCAAGCTGGTCGTGGTCGATCCCTACCGCACCGGCACCGCCGAGCAGGCCGACATCCATCTCGCCCTGCGCCCCGGCACCCACGGCGCGCTCGCCGTCGCGGTGATGCATGTCCTGTTCAAGGAGGGCCATGCCGATTGGGAATATCTGCGCCGCTACACCGATGCGCCGGACGAGCTGGCCGCGCACGTGGCGACGCGCACGCCGGAGTGGGCGGCCGGGATCACCGGCCTGTCGGCCGACGAGATCGTCGCTTTCGCCCGGCTCTACGGGCAGACCAAGGCGTCGTTCATCCGCTGCCATCACGGCTTCAGCCGCAGCCGCAATGGCGCCGCCAACATGCATGCCGTGACCTGCCTGCCGGCGGTGACGGGCGCGTGGAAATACAAGGGCGGCGGCGCGCTCTACGGCCACACCGGCATGTATCCGATCGACAAGAAGTTGATCGAAGGGCTCGACATGGTCGACACGCGCTTGCGCGAGCTCGACCAGTCGCGCCTGGGGCCGATCCTGACCGGCGACCGCGAGGCCCTGAAGGGCGGGCCGCCGGTGACGGCGCTGCTGATCCAGAACACCAACCCGGCGATGGTCTGCCCCGAGCTCGAGCTGGTGCACCGGGGCTTCGCCCGCGAGGATCTGTTCACCTGCGTGCACGAGCAGTTCCTGACCGAGACCGCGGCCTTCGCCGACATCGTCTTGCCGGCCACCATGTTCCTCGAGCACGACGATTTCTACACGGCGAGCGGCCACACCTTCTTCCAGGTCACCAAGGCCGTGATCGAGCCGCCGGGCGAGTGCCGGGAGAACCACTACGTGATCTCCGAGCTCGCCAAGCGTCTCGGCGCCAGGCATCGCGGCTTCGACATGACGGCGTGGGAGATCATGGACGAGTCGCTGCGCCGATCGGGCATGTGGGATGCCGAGACCAACTGGCAGAAGGGCGGCCAGGATTTCCATCTCGGCTTCGAGACCTCGCACTTCCTCGACGGCTTCGCCTGGCCCGACAAGAAGTTCCGCTTCAAGCCCGACTGGGCGGCCTGGGGCCCGCGCGGCAGGGAGATGCCGAGCCTGCCCGACCATTTCGACGTCATCGACAATCCGACGCCGGACAAGCCCTTCCGCATGGTCGCGGCGCCCGCGCGCACGTTCCTCAACTCGACCTTCACCGAGACGCCGAGCAGCCAGAAGCGCGAGGTGCGGCCGACGGTGATGATGAATCCCGAGGACTGCGCGGCGCACGGCTTCGTCGAGGGCGAGCGGCTGGAGATCGGCAACGATCGCGGCAAGACCATCGTCCATTGCAAGCCGCGCGCCGGGCAGCAGAAAGGCGTCGTCGTGGTCGAGGGCATCTGGCCCAACCGCAACTTCGAGACCGGCATCGGGATCAATGTCCTGACCTCGGCCGATCCCGGCTGGCCGCACGGCGGCGCGGTGTTCCACGACACCGCCGTCTGGATAAGGAAGCCGGCGTGAGCCTCCCCAACGAAGTTGGGGAGGTGTCCGC
>JAEWIV010000225.1 GCA_023386865.1 Pseudomonadota bacterium | reverse complement strand
GGGGTCGGGGCCGCTTTTGATGGGCGGCGACTGGGGGGCCGCCCCACGGGGCGGCCCCGTCACGCCACGGCCATGGGAGGGAACATGATGAAGCAACTGTTCGCGGCTTGTCTGGTGACGGCCGCATTCCACGGCGCGCCCGTGCACGCCCAGTCGACCGGCCCGCAGGGCGCGACCGGCCATCCCTCGAGCAATCAGGCGACTCCCATGCAGCAGCTGCCGTCGGGCACCAATCCCGGCAGCGCCGCTTCGGTGATGTCGGACCGCGACTTCGCCATGGCCGCGGCGATCGCCACCAAGTTCGAGGTGATCGAAGGCCAGCTCGCGGCCAGCCAGGCGAGCGATCCCGGGTTGCGCGACTTCGCGCAAAGGATGATCAAGGACCACGGCGCCGCGCTCGAATCGCTGCAGGTCGCCGCACGCGCCGCCAACGTCCCCCTGCCCGCCGAGATCGCGCCCGACCAGAGCCGTCAAGCCAAGATCAACGCCATCAAGAACCGCAAGGACGCGGATTTCGACCAGGCCTACCGCACCGACCAGGTGCAGGCGCACCAGGAGGCGGCGGCGATGCTCGACACCTATGCCAGCCGCGGCAGCAACACGGCCCTCAAGGCATGGGCCGCCCAGACGCTCGAGGTCGTGCGCCGCCACCAGCAGCACCTGCAATCCATGGGATTGGCCGGCGGCTCGCGCTGAGCGCTTCCTGTGGCATAAGATGTGCCCATGGACAGCGACCGCCTCAAACGTTTCGTCGACACCTTCTGGGACGACTCGATCCTCCCGTCGATCACCGAGTACATCCGCATCCCCAACAAGTCGCCGCACTTCGATCCCCAGTGGGTCGAGCACGGCTACATGGAGGACGCCGTCAAGCTGATGGTGGCGTGGGCCGGGCCGCAGCTCGCGGCCTTCCCCGGCGCCACGCTGGAGGTGGTGCGACTGGAGGGCCGCACGCCGCTGATCTTCATCGAGGTGCCGGGCGACAGCGACGACACCGTGCTGCTCTACGGCCATCTCGACAAGCAGCCCGAGATGAAGGGCTGGGCCGAGGGCACGGGGCCGTGGATCCCGGTGCGCAAGGGCGACAAGCTCTACGGCCGCGGCGGCGCCGACGACGGCTATGCCATCTATGCCTGCCTGTGCGCGCTCGGGGCGCTCACGGAGCAGAAGGTGCCGCGCGGCCGCTGCGTCATCATGATCGAGGCCTGCGAGGAGAGCGGCAGCTACGACTTGCCGTTCTACGTCGATCACCTGATGGATCGCATCGGCAAGCCGTCGCTGGTGGTGTGCCTCGATTCGGGCTGCGGCGACTGGGATCGGCTATGGCTCACGACCTCGCTGCGCGGCATCGCCGGCGGCACACTCACCGTGCGGGTGCTGACCGAAGGCGTCCACTCGGGCGACGCCTCGGGCATCGTGCCCTCCTCCTTCCGCATCACCCGCGGATTGCTGTCGCGGCTGGAGGACGAGGCGACCGGCGAGATCAAGCTGCCCGAGCTCTACGTCCAGATCCCGCCGCAGCGCATCGAGCAGGCCAAGGAGGCCGCGCGCGTGCTCGGCAAGGAAGTCCACGGCAAGTTCCCCTTCGCCGGCTCGACGCGACCGATGGCGGACGATCTCGGCCAGATGGTGCTGAACCGCACCTGGCGGCCGCAGCTCGCGGTGATCGGCATGGACGGCTATCCGACGCCGGGCGATGCCGGCAACGTGCTGCTGCCCTACTCCACGGCACAGCTCAGCCTGCGCACGCCGCCGACGCTCGACGCCCAGGCGGCGGTGCAGGCGATGAAGCGGACGCTGGAAGCCGATCCTCCGCACGGCGCCGAGGTCGTGTTCGAGGCGTGGGACGGACAGAGCGGCTGGCACGCGCCGCCGCTGGCGCCGTGGCTCGAGAAGGCGGTGACGCAGGCCTCGCAGGCAACGTTCGGCCAGCCGGCGGCCTACATGGGCGAAGGCGGCTCGATCCCCTTCATGGGCATGCTGGGCGAGAAATTCCCGGCCACCCAGTTCGTCATCACCGGCGTGCTCGGGCCGCACTCCAACGCGCACGGACCGAACGAATTCCTGCATATCCCGACGGGCAAGCGCGTCACCGAGTCGACCGCTCGCCTGATCGCGGCGCACCACGACCGGGCGAAAGGCTAGAAGCGGAAGCCGGGGCGCCCTCCGGCCGACAGGAGCAGACATGCGTCTCGTTCAGCCCGACCCTGCCACCGCCCTGCTCGGGTTGCGCGCGATGAAGACGGTGGCGACCGCATCCGGATCGATCCTTCCGGGACAACGGGCCCTGATGGAGGCGGCGCAGAAGATCATCCTGCACACGCAGGCCGACATCGACTCCCTGCCGCCGATCGGCGCTACCGAGCTGGCCCATGGCTTCATCGGCTCCGGTCTGCGGCAGCAGCTGGTCAACGGCATGCTGGTGTGCGCCCTCGCCGACGGCGTGCCGTCGCGCGAGACGGTGGCCAGGATCGAGGAATTCGCTGGCGCGCTCGGCATCGCCACGCCCGAGCTCGCCGACATCAGGCTGCTGGCCGAGGGCCACATGCTGCTGGCCAAGCTCGACTTCCTGCGGCGCGGGCACATCAAGGACATCTTCAAGAACCAGCTCGAGCAGAAAGGCCCGCTCGGCCTCGCCAGGTCGGTGCTGACCATGCGAGGCGTCATGGAGGACCGCGCGCTCGCCGCGCGCTATCGCGCCTGGGAGAAGCTGCCCGAGGGGACGCTCGGGCGCAGCCTGATCGATTTCTACAACCACCACGGCTTCAGCGTGCCCGGCGAGCGCGGCGGCTTTCCCGAAGCGGGGCTGTATCACGATTTCTGTCACCTGCTGGGCGGCTACAGCACCGAACCGGAGGGCGAGATCGAGGTCGCCTCCTTCACGGCAGGCTTCAAGAAGGAACGGCCGTTCTACGTGGCGCTGTTCTCGGTGATGATCTTCAGCGCCGGCGTGCAGATGCGCCCGACGAACGACGCCTTCGTGACCTTGGGCCTGCTGGCCAGGCCCGGCGTGGCCGAGCTGATGCTGGCCGCGATCGAGCGCGGCACCAGGGTCAACACGGACCTGTCGGACAAGTGGGACTACTGGCCCTGGATCGAGGCGCCGATCGACGAGGTGCGGCGGAAGATGAACATCCTGCCGAAGTAGAAATCGGCGGCAACCGGTGGCATCATCCGGGCGTTGGGGTGCAAATCCCTCCGGAGCGATGCCGAGCAAGTCTCTCCCTTTCCTTCGCGGCTGGACGCGCGACCCCGTATCGGTGGGATTGCCTTTCCCCAGCAGCCCGTGGACCGCGCGCCGGCTGGCGCAGGCCACGCTCGATGCCGCGATCGACGGCGCTGGACCGGTGCTCGAGCGGGGCGCCGGCGCCGGCGCGGTGACCCGTGCCCTGATAGATGGCGGCTGCGCCGTCGACGATCTCGTTGTCATCGAGCGCGACGCCGACCTGTGCCGCCTGCTGGAGCGGCGCTTTCACGGGCTGTGCGTTCTGCATGGCGACGCGCTCGACATCACCGAGCTGCTGGCGTCGGCCGGCATCGGCTCGATCTCGGTCGTGCTGAGCGGCCTGCCGATGCGCGCCGTGGCGCCGGCCGCGGCGATCCGCTGCTACAGCGGCGCCTTCCGCGCAATGCCGCATGGCGGCGCGATCATCCAGTACACCTACGGCTTCAAATCGCCGGTCGACCCGGGCCGAAGCCCGCCGCGTCTCGACGCCACCTTCGTCGGGCGCGAGTGGCGCAACGTGCCGCCCATGGCGATCTGGAGCTATCGCCTGCCGCCGTCGCGGCGGTCGATGCACAACGTCAACGGCCACGCCTCGGTGTGAGCCGCGTCGCTGGCGCTGAACGGCATTTTGCCGGCCGCGCCGGCCATGGGATAGTCGGCGCCGGGTAGACGCAAGGGACCATCACCATGAACGGCAAAGTCAGGACCACGGCCGGACGCGGCCGCCTGTTCGACAGCGTGCTCGACACGATCGGCGACACGCCCTGCATCAGAGTCAACAATCTCGGCCCCAAGGGCGTCAGGATCTACGTCAAGGCCGAGGCGTTCAACCCGGCCTCGTCGGTCAAGGACCGGCTCGCGGTCAACATCATCGAGGCGGCCGAGCGCGCGGGCACGCTGAAGCCCGGCCAGACCGTCGTCGAGGCGACCAGCGGCAACACCGGCATCGGCCTCGCCATGGTGTGCGCCCAGAAGGGCTATCCCCTGGTGGTGACCATGGCCGACTCCTTCTCGATCGAGCGGCGCAAGCTCATGCGCATGCTGGGCGCCAAGGTGGTGCTGACGCCGCGCGCCGCGAAGGGACTTGGCATGTACCAGAAGGCGGTCGAGCTGGCGAAGGCCAACGGCTGGTTCCTGGCTCATCAGTTCGAGACGCCGGCCAACGCCGAGATCCACGAGGCGACGACGGCGCGCGAGATCCTGGCCGACTTCAAGGGCGAGCGGCTCGACTGGTTCGTCACCGGCTACGGCACCGGCGGCACGCTCGCCGGCGTCGCCCGCGTGCTGCGCGTAGAACGGCCCGAGACCAGGATCGTGCTGTGCGAGCCCGCCAACGCCCAGCTCGTCGGCAGCGGCACGGCGCAGGAGCGCAGCGGCGACGGCTCGCCCGCCGCCAGCCATCCCGCCTTCGAGCCGCATCTCATCCAGGGCTGGACGCCCGACTTCATCCCGCTGGTGCTGCAGGAAGCCCTCGACAAGAAGTACTTCAACGAGCGCGTGGCGATCGCCGGCCCCGAGGGCGTGAAATGGGCACGCGCGCTGGCGCAGAAGGAAGGCATCTTCACCGGCATCTCGGGCGGCTCGACCTTCGCCGTGGCCATCCAGGTGGCGGAGAAGGCGACGCCGGGATCGGTGATCCTCGCGATGCTGCCCGACACCGGCGAACGCTACCTGTCGACGCCGATGTTCGAAGGCATCGCCGAGGGCATGGACGAGGATGAGACGCGGATCTCCAAATCGACGCCGGGCTACCAGATGCCGGCTTAGACCGAACGGGCCGTCAACGACTCATGGCGCGCCAGGCTGCCGGAGTCTTGCAGTTGCGGCCGTGGACGCCGAGGCCTTCGAACCATGCCTGCCATTCCGGCAGCTGATAGCGCAACGAGTAGGTGGCGTAGGCCCAGGCCATGCCCGAGCGGACGAGGGCTGCGCCGACATCCTCGCCGCCGACCTGGCAGACCGCGACGGTGCGGTCATATCGGTCGGTCGTGATGCGTCGGCACTCCACCGGCCGGGCGGTCACGAGCGCCGCGAGCGCGCGACGCGCCTCCTCGCCGGCCGGCCAGCCGTCGCACCGTTGCCTGAGCTCCGGCGCATCGATGCCATGGAGACGGATCGGCTGGCCGGCAACCCTCAAGGTGTCGCCGTCGATGACCGACTGCCCATCGAGGACACGGCCCGACACGATCACCGGTCCGGGAAAGAGCCATGGCTCCACGGCCTGCCAGGTCGCGACAGCGACCGCCAGGCCCGCCAGGGCGGCGATGCGCAGCGCCGGTCGGCGCCACCACGACGTCCTCACACGACGCAGCCGTAGTGCGCCGACGACACCAGCCGAATGTACTTGTCGTGCACCGAGCCCGGCCGCACCGACGACCGGGCGGGCTTGGCGTCGGCCAGGCGGCTCGCGATCTCCGCCGCCGGCACGTCGAGGTCGAGGGTGCGCTTCTTCGGGTCGATGACGATGGTATCGCCGTCGCGTACCGCCGCGATCGGGCCGCCTCGCGCCGCCTCGGGCGAGATGTGGCCGATCAGGATGCCGTGGCTGACGCCGGAGAAGCGGCCGTCGGTGATCAGCGCGACGTCCTCGCCGAGGCCGCGGCCCTGCAGCTGGATGGTGAGCATCACCATCTCCGGCATGCCTGGCCCGCCCACCGGGCCGACGTTGCGCACGACGACGACGTTGCCGGCCACGATCGCGCCGGCGCGGATCGCCGCCATGGCATCGGCTTCCGATTCGAAGACCCGCGCGGTGCCGCGGAACACGCCCTTCTCCAGGGTCTTGCCGGAGAGCTTGAGAAGGCAGCTCTCGGGAGCGAGATTTCCCTTCAGCACGCTGATGTGGTTGTTGGCCGGCGCGATCGGCGCCTTGACCGGCCTCACGATGTCCTGCGCCCCCAAGCGGTCGAGGGTCGGCACTTCCGCCAGGTTCTCGGCCAGGGTCTTGCCGGTGACGGTCATGACGTCGCCGTGCAGGAAGCCGGCGTTCAAGAGCTCCTTCATGACGATCGGCACGCCGCCGATCGCATGCAGGCTGGTCATCGCATAGGGACCGTGCGGCTGCAGGTTGGCGAGCAGCGGCACCTTCTCGCCGATCGCCTGGATGCGCTCGATGCCGATCGGCACCTGGGCCTCGCGGGCGAGCGCCAGCAGGTGCAGGTACATGTTGGTCGAGCCGCCCATGGCGTAGACCGTGGCGATGGCGTTCTCGAAGGCGCGCTCGGTCATGATGTCGCGCGGACGGATGCCCTTCTCCATCAGCCGGTAGAGCGCGTCGACCGAGGCGCGCGCCTGCGCCTTGACGTCGTCGTGGATGCCGCTGCTGGCGTCGTAGTCGGCCGGATGCGAGGCGCCGTGCGGCAGCATCATGCCGATCGCCTCGGCGATGGTGCTCATGGTGTTGGCGGTGAACATGGCGCCGCAGGTGCCGCTGCCCGGCAGCACGTTGCGCTCGAGCGCGTCGAACTCCTCTGGCGTAATGCGGCCGGCCTCGCGCGCGGCGCGGCCCTCGGCCCAGTCCATGATGGTGAGGTTGGTACCCTTCTTCGCCCACGGCCCGAAGTCGACCTTGCCCGGCGAGCTGGTGCCCGGGTAAAGCACCAGGCCGAAGGCATTGGTGCGGGCGAGCGGCATCAGGGCGGCGGCGCCTGTCTTGTCGCAGCCCGAGATGACGATCATCGCGTCGCCGTGATGGGCGTAGTGGCCGATCTCGAAGCAGTCGGCGGCGACGTCGCGCGACACCAGGCTGTAGCCCGCCGTCGGCGTGCCCTGGGTCAGCGCATCGGACACCGCCGGCGCACCGACGACCAGCCCCTGCCCGCTGCGCGCCGAGATCAGGTCGACCAGCAGGTCGGTGATGGCGCGCACGCGGTTGTTGCAGCGATGGGCGTTGGTCCAGGCGCTGGCGATGGTGACGATGGCGGTGGCCTGGGCGGCGCGGTCGGGATCGAAGCCCGCCGCGCGGACTTCGACTCGCGACTTCTTCCAGTAGGTGCTGCTGTCCTGTGTCATGCCGGCAGGTTAGCCCGGCATGATCACCACGTCATGCGGACACCGGCGGTGATGGCATGCGCGCTGTCCTGGGCGGAGATGTCGCCCTCGTAGCGGAGATAGATCGAGGTCGCCTCGGCGATTGCGGTGTTGGCCGACAGGCCCAGCACCACGCCGTCGCGCTGCGGGGAAATGCCGAAGGTCGTGAACGGCATCGCCGGCGCGCCGGCCAGCGTCGCCGACACCGGGCGGGCGACGTCGGCGTACTCGTGGCTCCAGCCGAGACGCAGCTGCATCGCGAGCTTCTCCCGCCAACCCAGGTCCATCGAGCCGCCGAGCTGCGCGCCGAGCACCGAGCGCAGCGAGTTGGTGGTCTGCTGCGCCA
>JAEWIV010000163.1 GCA_023386865.1 Pseudomonadota bacterium | reverse complement strand
CTTTCGGCCGCCTCAAGGACTTCCGCCGCATCTTCACTCGTTACGACAGGTTAGCTCGAAACTTCCTCGCCTCGGTCTGCCTCGTGGCTGCTATCGTATGGTGGATTTAATGAGTCTCGACCCTAGTTCCTGACGCGTGCCTGCACCTCGGCGAGATTGGCCGGCGTCTTCTCGAGCACGAACAGCGCCGTGGTACGGCCGTTGATGCGCAGCGGGTCGCCCGCCTCGCGCTCGGCCATCTCGTAGAACATCTGGCCGGCCGGGCGACAGTTCCAGTCGGGGCTGAGACCCGACTGGCGAACGCCGGGGTAGCGCAGGCAGATCTGCGTGATCGACTGTCCGCCGGCGCCGGGCGCGGTGTTGACCTGCCATTCGCCGGCGAAGATGCGGCGCTGGCCGACCACCCAGGCGAAGTCGCGGCCGTCGGCCGTCGAGTAGTGGATCTGCGCCGGCCCGTTGCCGGCCCACAGCCAGGTCTTGTTGGCCATGCCACGCTGGGCGGCGTCGGGCGTGGAATTGTCGATCGAGGCCTGGAGCTGCGGCATCGGCACCGCGGGTCCGACCGGCGCGGCGGGATCGGGATTGGAACAGGCCGCCAGGATGGCGGCGGCGATGACGAAGACGGCGGAGAGGCGCGGACGGAACATGGAAGGACGCTGCCGTGTCCCGACCGGCTTGTCTAGCGCATGGTGGGTCCAGCTGGAATCAGCTGGACCCACGATGCCTTCTGCAACAGGCATTTCCGATGCGCGCGAATGAGATGAGATGGAACCGCACGCGGTTCCATCTCATCTCATTCCGCTCTCGCGATTGGCGCGCGCCTCGAGTTGCGCGATCGTCAGGTTGCTGAGCGTCAGCGCAAACGGCGCCTGCGTGCGGTTCGAGAGGCCGAGCACGTCGCCGTTGGTCCGTTCAGGGATCCAATAAAGGACCGAGCCAGCGGCGCGGCAATACCACTGATCACCGGCAGTCTTGGCGATGGGATGGACGGCCTCGCCCGGATAGCGCAGGCAGAGCCGCGCGAGCCGCTGTCCTTTGCCGTCGGTCGCGGTCTCGATCCGCCATTCGCCGGCCAGGAGCGCTGCTCGCCGCGAAACCAGGCGAAATCCTTGCCGTCCGGCGCGGAGTAGTGGATGTGCTGGCCGGAGCTGCTTTCGGTGCTGCGCCAGGTCTTGCCGCTGATGAGCGCCTGAGCCTGCTGCGGTGTGGTCGTGGTGTTGGCGGCATCGATCGCCTGCATCGTGGCGGTGCCGTCGCGGCTGCCGGATACCGAGGAGCTGTACCAACATCCGGCCAGGGACAGGGCGGCAACCGCGGCGAGCAGCGGGGAACGAAGAGCGGTCATGCGCGGGAAGTGGATTCCAGACTGGTCTTTGCCGGCCGGGTTGTCTAGTAAGCCCCGTTCAAAGGCCGGACGCACACTGCCAGGAGGAATTGGCCCCATGCGTGTCTACTATGATCGCGATGCCGACGTGAACCTGATCAAGGGCAAGAAGGTCCTGGTCGTCGGTTACGGCAGCCAGGGCCACGCCCATGCGATGAACCTCCGCGATTCGGGCGTCAAGGACGTGCGCATCGCGCTGAAGCCGGGCTCGGCCACCATCAAGAAGGCCGAGGGCGCGGGCTTCACGGTGATGAGCCCGGCCGACGGCGCCAAATGGGCCGACATCGTCATGGTGCTGACCCCCGACGAGCTTCAGTCCGACATCTACAACGCCGACCTCGCGCCCAACATGCGCCCGGGCTCGGCGCTGGCCTTCGCGCACGGCCTCAACGTGCACTTCAACCTGATCACGCCGCGGGCCGACATCGACGTGTTCATGATCGCGCCCAAGGGGCCCGGCCATACCGTGCGCTCGGAATACCTGCGCGGCGGCGGCGTGCCCTGCCTGGTGGCGGTGGCGCAGAACGCCTCCGGCAACGCGCTCGAGATCGGCCTCAGCTACTCCTCGGCGATCGGCGGCGGCCGCGCCGGCACCATCGAGACCACCTTCAAGGAGGAGTGCGAGACCGACCTGTTCGGCGAGCAGGTCGTGCTGTGCGGCGGCCTGGTCGAGCTGATCAAGGCCGGCTACGAGACGCTGGTCGAGGCGGGCTACGCGCCGGAGATGGCCTACTTCGAATGCCTGCACGAGGTGAAGCTGATCGTCGACCTCATCTTCGAGGGCGGCATCGCCAACATGAACTACTCGATCTCCAACACCGCCGAGTACGGCGAGTACGTGTCGGGCCCGCGCATTGTCACCGCCGAGACCAAGGCCGAGATGAAGCGCGTGCTGGCCGACATCCAGTCGGGCCGCTTCGCCCGCGACTGGATGCTGGAGAACAAGGTCAACCAGGCCTCGTTCAAGGCCATGCGCAAGCGCATGTCGGAGCACCCGATCGAGGAGATCGGCGTCAAGCTCCGTGCCATGATGCCGTGGATCAAGGAGAAGGCGCTGGTCGACAAGACCCGCAACTGATCTTCGCTGGGGTCGCACCACTTCGTGGCGCTCATGTCATGGTCTTCTGGACCGCGAGCCTCCTGGCTCGCTCATGATCATGAGCGGGCCTGGAGGCGCGCGGTCCGATGATGTCTGATCGGAACGCTCGCTAACTAGATGATGTAGCCGCCGCCGGCGGCGTCGACCATGGCGCCGGTGATGAAGGAGGCCTCGTCGGACAGGAGCCACAGGATCGTCTCGGCGATTTCGTGACTCTCGCCGACGCGGTGCATGGGGATCGACTCCTCGATGCGGGCGCGGAAGGCCGGTTCCGCGAGCGCCTTTTCGGTCATCTCGCTCAGCACCATGCCCGGCCGGACCGCGTTGACGCGGACGCCCTCGGCCGCCGCCTCGCGGGCGAACCCCTTGGTGAAGGAGTCGACCGCGCCCTTGGTCGCGGCATAGGCGCTCGAGCCCAGGCGTCCGCCGATCGTCGAGGCCATCGACGAGACGTTGACGATGGCGCCACCCTTGCCGCCGTTCCGGGTCGACATGCGCTTGGCGGCTTCGCGGCAGCACAGCATCAAGCCGATCGCGTTGATGGCGAAGAGGTTCGCGAGCCGTGCCGCGTCGTATTCGTCGACGCGCGTGCGGTATCCGATGCCGGCGCTGTTGACCAGGTGAGTGATTGGGCCGAGTGCCCGCTCGGTCTCCTTGAACAGTCGGACGATGTCGGTCTCGCTTGCCATGTCGCCGGGCAGGGCGACGGCGTTGCCGCCTGCCGCTTCGATGTCGGCCACCACCTGCCTGGCCTGCGCGTCGCGCGAGCGGTAGTTGAC
>JAEWIV010000157.1 GCA_023386865.1 Pseudomonadota bacterium | reverse complement strand
GACCGCGGCCATCAGGCCGGCGGCCCCCACGCCGGCCTTGCTCCACAGCGGCACGGCGCTCGACGCCTCGCTTTCCAGTACCCAGCCGATCAGATAGCCGACCAGGCTGGCCAGCGCCGTCAGCGCGACCAGCAGCACCAGCGTGTTGCGCCGGTTCAGTCTCTGCGCGCCGACGAAGTCGGTGGTGGCGGCCATCGATCAGCGCAGCGCGACCTTGGGCACCTCGCGCTCGGTTTCGGGCATGCTGAAGAGTTCTATGGGTCCGAAGCCCAGCGACGCCGCCGCCAGCACCGCGGGGAAGCTTTGCCGCTTGTTGTTATAGGTGTTGACCGAGTCGTTGTAGAACTGGCGCGCGAAGGCGATCTTGTTTTCGGTCGTCGTCAGCTCTTCCTGCAGTTGCTTGATGTTGTCATTGGCCTTGAGCTGCGGGTAGCTCTCGACCAGGGCGAAGAGTCCGCGTGTCGCCTGGGTCAGCAACGCTTCGGCGGGACCGGCCTGGGCCGGGCTGCCGCTGGCGGCGACGGCGGCGTTGCGCGCCTGGACCACCTTGGTGAGCGTCTCCTGCTCGTAGCCCATGGCGTCCTTCACGACCTGGACCAGGTTCGGGATCAGATCGTGCCGGCGCTTGAGCTGGACGTCGATCTGGCTCCACGCCGTCTGTGCCTGGTTTCGGCCGGCGACCAGGCCGTTGTAGACGGCGATCGCCCACAGTCCGATCACCACGAGAATACCGACGACGATCCAGAAACTCATTTTCGGGCCTCCTTGCCGCAACGCCGAGTTTAGTCATGATTGCGGCCTTACCGGGAGGACGAATATGGACGCGACTGCCCTACTGAAGGAATTCTGCTCGGCCGTCGAACGCCGCGACGGCAAGGCCTTTGCCAGCCTGTTCACCGAGGATGGCGTCTACCACGACGTGTTCTATGGCGATTTCAAGGGCCGTCAGAAGATCGCCGAGATGATCGATGACTGGTTCCACCGCACCGCCCGCGACTTCCGCTGGGACATGCACCGGCCGGTGAGCGACGGCCGGATGCTCTATGCCTACTACACGTTCAGCTACGTCTCGCTGCTGCCCGAGGCCAAAGGCAAGCGCGTCGGCTTCGAGGGCGTGTCGATGATGAAGCTTTCGGACGGCAAGATCGCCGACTACAGCGAGGGCGCCAATGTCGGGCCGGCGTTCGTCGACCTGGGCTTCGCGCCCGAGCGTACGGCCAAGATCTTAGCCAAGGAGGGTGCGCACCTGAAGAAGCAGCCGGACTTCAAGCGCCACGTCGCGTAGCTCTTCCTCCCAGCGAAGCTGGGGAGGTGTCGGCGTCATACGCCGACGGAGCGGTCATGAGCATCAGTCGTGGTGCTCATGACCCCTCCGCCCGCGAAGACGCGGGCGCCACCCCCTCCCCGACGCCCCCAAGGGGAGGAAATCCTATCCGTTGTAAGCCCGGCTTCCCGTATCGCGCAGCCATAGCCGCACCAGCAGGCGCTTGCGCTCGGGCTCCGGCCAGTCGCGGAAGGCGGTGCGCTTGTGGCCGAGTGCGCGGTTGTCGATCAATTGCATCTGGCCCGGTTGGAACTGGAAGCGCGCCGACATGCCGGGCTCGTTCAGGATGGCCTCGAAGGCTTCGAGCGCCGCCGCCCCCTCGTCGTCGAGCGGCACGCCGGCGAGCTTGTGGCCGTTCTTCACCTGAAAGTGCGACAGGCGGGCGATCAGCCGGCCGTCCTTGTCCTCGAGCATCGGATGGTGGGTCGTCATGACGTCGCCCGGCGCATGCTCGCGTTGGCGGTCGAAATAGAAGGGGCGGTAGAGCCGCGGCAACAGCTCGGGATGGCGCTTGCGCATCGCCTCGTGTGCGGTGGCGAAGCTCACGATGCCGCTCACGCCGCCTTCCATCGCCGTGCGCAGGCACATCAGGCCGACATAGTGCGGCGGCACGTGGTTGTAGCTGTTGTCGGTATGGAAGTTCTGCTCGGCATTCGTGACGTCCGGCCGGACCCCGTTGCCGGGCGGCCTGCCGAGGTCGGTGACGTCGTAGATCGAGGTGCCGTCCCACTTCTGCGCCACCGGCCGCGCCACCAGCGAAGCGAGCAGCCACCACACCTTGCGCGACGCGTCCTCGGACCAGCGCTCGATCGGCAGGCGGTCGACGATGGCGAAGCCCGGGCCGTCGTCGATGGTGCGTCTGACGGAGCGCATGAAGGCGCGCGAGGCGTCGAGCGCGTAATCGTCGGGCTTCAGCAGGAGCAGCGGCAGGGGATCGCGATCGAGCGCCGCGACCACGCCATCGAGTTCCTTCTCGACCACGGCCGGCAGCGCGATGCGGCCCGCGCTGTCGGCCAGAGTATCACCGCGCCAGAGCAACCGTTCGGGAAGCGCCTGGCCGACCATCGCCCTAGTCGCGCAGCAGCTCGTTGATCGAGGTCTTCGAGCGCGTGCGCTCGTCGACCGTCTTCACGATAACCGCGCAGTATGTCGAAGGCCGGTCGGGCCCGCCGCCGATATTGCCCGGCACCACCACCGAATAGGGCGGCACCTTGCCGACATGGATCTGGCCGGTGGCGCGGTCGACCACCTTGGTGGTGGCCGAGATGAACACGCCCATCGACAGCACCGCGCCGGTGCCGACGATGACGCCCTCGACGACCTCCGAGCGCGCGCCGATGAAGCAGTTGTCCTCGACGATCACCGGATTGGCCTGCAACGGCTCCAGCACGCCGCCGATGCCGACGCCGCCCGACAGGTGGCAGTTCTTGCCGATCTGGGCGCACGAGCCGACCGTCGCCCAGGTGTCGACCATGGTGCCGGTATCGACATAGGCGCCGAGGTTGATGAACGCGGGCATGACGACGACCGACGGCGCCACGTAGGAACCACGACGGATCACCGAGCCCGGCACGGTGCGGAAGTTCGCCTTGGCGAAACGCTTGGCGTCCCAGCCCGTCGTCTTGAGCGGCACCTTGTCGTACCAGGGCGCGGCGCCCATGCCGGGGAACGAAGCACCGCCGTCCATCGGGACGGAGTCGTAGAGGCGGAAGGAGAGCAGCACCGCTTTCTTCAGCCACTGATTGACGACCCATTCGCCGCCGATCTTCTCCGCCGTGCGGAAGCTGCCGTCGGGGGGGGCCCCCGCGCCGCGCCCCGCCCCCGGGGGGGGCACCCCCC
>JAEWIV010000148.1 GCA_023386865.1 Pseudomonadota bacterium | reverse complement strand
GTCGCGGCGTGGAGGCCTCGGCCCTCGACGCTCCTCGCGCGGCGGCCCCTCACCGGGCGGTCGACGGTCGTCGCGACGCTCCTTGTTCGGAGGGCCGTCGCGCCGCCGCTCGTCCTTGTTGCGCTCTGGCCTCGCCGAATCGGCGAAGAACTGCCGCTCGTTCGGCCGCTCGGGCCGCTCGCGGCGGCGCTGGTCGCGATGCTGCCTCTGCTGCTGGCGCTGGCGCTCGCGCTGTTCCTCGCGCTCGCGCACGAAGCGCGGCTTGACCGAGAAGGCATACAGCGGCCCGTGCTCTTCCGACGGCGGATGGACGCGATAGCCGAGCGCACGCAGGACGTTGGCCATCTCCGGTTCCGAGCAGCCGACCAGGGACATCATCTGGGGCGTTGCACGGAACCAGCCGGGCGGTAGCGGACGGGGGCCCGCTTTCTTTTCTTCCTCTGCCGCAGATGCCGGCGCTTCGGCCGTCGTCGTTGGCGCCGTGGCCTCGACGGGCGCTTCCTCGACCTTGGCCTCCTCGACCTTCGCCTCGTCGGTGATTTCCCCGCTGGCTGCGGTGTCGTCGAGCGGGGCCACCTCGCTCGTCGCTTCGGCCGTCACCGTCGCCTCTTCGGCGGCAGTTGCCGTGACCGCTGCGACGGCATCGGCCTGTTCCGCGGGCATCGGCTCGGCGGATGAAGGTTCGGTGGGCGCAGATTCGGCGGAAGCAGGCTCGGCGGGAGCAGGCTCGGCGGGAGCAGGCTCGACGGATGCGGGCTCCTCCTCGCCGAAGGCCGCGGCAACGATCGCCCACTCGCTGATCTCGTCGGTCGGCGGCGTGGTGCTGGCGGCGGCGGCAGGCGGCGCGTCAGGCTTCTTCTGCTGTTGCTGCTGTGCCCGCCGCGCGGCCTCGCGGCTTTCCCGCACGGCATGCCGCGCCATCGCCGCCAGGCGCTCGACCATGTCGGCGCGGATGGCGTGGTCGCCCAGCGGCAGGTAACCGATGGTGGCGTAGAAATCGCGCTCGGCGCCGGGCGGCAGATCCATCGAAGTGCGGCCTTCGGCCGGCAGCGGCGGGATGGTCTCGCGATTGCGCGCGATCATCCAAAGGCCGGCGCGCAGCCGGATGGGCACCGGCTTCAGCATGCTCGGAAAATAGAGCGAGTAGACGCCGACCCGGACGCCGAGCCGCGCCAGGGCTTTGCGGTCCTCTTCGTCGAGCTGGGCGAGCTGATCCTCGATCGGCCGCCGCGCCAGCACACCCAGGCCCTCGCAAAGCTGGAAGATGATGCCGCGCGCTCCGGCCGGCAGCTCGGTCGTGGCGCGCGCGTCCATCAATTCACTGAGGCCCAGACGAATGCGCGTCTCTACCCAGGTGGCGGCGCGCTTGCGCACTTCCTCGCGGGCCGGCCCGTCCAGAAGGTCGGACGGCAGCGCCTCCACCTTGGGTGCGAGCACGTCGCCGCTCGGCAGCAGGCGCGCGACCGGACCGCCGCCCCAGCAGACGCGCAACTGCGCGTCGAAGACCAGCTCGCCGTCGGCCGAGCCGGTGAAGGCCTGGAGACGCGCAGGCAGATCCTGGCGCAGCGCGCGCAACGCGGCGCTCAGCACGGCCTTCTGGTCGGCATGTCCCTCGGTCGTGTCCGGCACGAAGCGGAATCCCTCGATGCGGCCGAGATGCTCCCCTTCGACCGACACCTCGCCCGCCGCGGCGACCGACGACGTCATTTCACCCTCATCGCGTAATCTTCGTACAAGCAGGGCCGCCCGTCTATCGACAAACCTTTGCGTCAGACGCTGGTGCAATACGTCAGAAAGCTTGTCTTCGATAGAGCGTGTCCGCTCCTGCCAATGGGCAGAACGCTGAATCCAGTCCGGACGATGCGAAATATAAGTCCACGTCCGCACATGGGCGATTCGCGCCATCAACGTATCGATGTCGCCGTCGTAGCGCTCCAGCCGCTTGATATGGCCTTCGATCCAGTCCTCGGGCAGACGCTCGCCGCCCTGGGTCAGATGCTCGAAGAGCTGGCCGAGCAGCCGCGTGTGCTCTTCCGTCATCGTCTTGCGGAAATCGGGCACCTGGCAGACTTCCCAGAGCAGTTTCACCCGCTGCGGCGTGCGCAGCCGCGGCAAGAAGTCCGACTGTGTCGAAAGGGTCTGCAGGGCGAGCTGGTCGTCCTGTTCGCGAACCCTCTGCAGCGCGGCATGGTGCGGTGGCCGGTTGAGGGAGGCGATCAAGGCGGGCACCGAATGGAAATGCAGGTCGCTGTTGCGCCACTGCACGTCGCGGAGAGGATCGAACCGATGGTTCTCGATGGCCTCGACCACTTCAGGGTCGAGCCCGCCGACCTCGGCCGTGGTGCCGAAGGTGCCGTCGTTCATGTGGCGGCCGGCCCGGCCGGCGATCTGCGCCAGCTCGACATTGCGCAGCGGGCGCAGGGTCCGACCGTCGTATTTGCGCAACGAGGCGAACCAGACATGGTTCACGTCCATGTTGAGGCCCATGCCGATGGCGTCGGTGGCCACCAGATAGTCGACCTCGCCCGACTGGAACATGTCGACCTGGGCGTTGCGCGTGCGCGGGCTGAGTGCGCCCATCACGATCGCCGTTCCGCCGCGCTGGCGGCGGATCAGCTCGGCGATGGCGTAGACCTCGCTCGCCGAGAAGCCGACGACCGCCGAGCGTCGGGGCAGGCGGGTCGCCTTCTTCGGCCCGGCATAAGTGAGCTTGGAAAAGCGCGGCCGCGCTACGATGTCGATATCCGGCAGCAGGCGATTGAGCACCGGCCGGATCGTGTCGGCGCCCAGCAGCATGGTTTCGTTCGTGCCGCGCGCATTCAGGATGCGGTCGGTGAAGAAATGGCCGCGCTCGGGATCGGCCGCCATCTGCACCTCGTCGACGGCCAGGAACGACACGATACGGTCGACCGGCATGGATTCGACGGTGCAGACGAAATAGCGCGCGCCGGGCGGGGCGATCTTCTCCTCGCCGGTGATCAGAGCGACCTGCGAAGCGCCCTTCACCTTGACGATGCGATCGTAGTTCTCGCGCGCCAAAAGGCGCAGCGGGAAGCCGATCATGCCCGATTCGTGGCCGAGCATGCGTTCGATGGCGAGGTAGGTCTTGCCGGTGTTCGTCGGCCCAAGGACAGCCGTCAGCCGGCCGGCGGCGCTGGTAAGCGACATTGCCCTAACCTTCGCCCGCGGCTGCGGCCGAAGCAAGGCCAAGGCCGGCGGGACCCCCTCAGTAGTGAGGTGGCAACAGGCCTGCCTTGTGCCGGGCGAAATGGCTCTGGGCGACGCCTCCAGGGCGCCTATTGCCTCCCGGCGGGTTCCTGCCGGAGAGGTCCGGCAGCTCCAATGGATAGCCGAAGCGCGAGCTGAGGCCCTTCGGCAGGCGATTCAGCATCTGAAAGAGCAGGGCAAACCCGTTGCGGAAATCCACCCGTGCAGGTCGGTTCAGGTCCAGATACCGGATCAAGCGCTTGCCGGTCTCCGTCTTCGGCAGGAAGCGTCCGGACCGATACGACAGATGCCGGCCGAGGGCGCTGCGGCATGGGTCCGGCACGCCTTGCCACCTGGTCGACTTCAACGTGTTGCACGTGGAACAGGCATAGACGAGATTGTCGTACTCGCATTCCAGATCTTTGTGGCTGCTCTTCGGCTTCACGTGGTCGATCGTGAAGCCGCCGTGCCCACCATGCCAGCGCTCGCGCGTCAGGCAGTAGACGCACCTGAACTCGAACTCGTCACGCAGCCATGGCTTGTAGGCCTGATAGGCCTTGTGGCCGGACGGACCGTGCTTGCGCCGATGCGGCTTGCCGGGAAAGCTGAACGGCGGCCTGAGTTTGGGCTTGGCCATCGGAAGCACCGGGCTTAGGCGTGGTCGAGAGCCTGGCGCATCGACGTCAGTAACTCGCGACCGCTCGGCGCCACGACGCTCAGGTATTTGTCCACCAGCTCCTCGATTTCGCGCAGCTCGGCTTCCTCCTCCGGCTTGATCGTCGCTGCCAGCTTCTTGTCGATCAGGTAGACGCGCCGCTCGTTGATGGCGACCCAGTTCGCGTCGAGCTTCGCCTTTTCGGCGGCACTGAGTGTCGCTGCGTCGCCGGTGTGTCCGATCTCGACGTCGTAGTACAGCGCTGTCTCGGTGATGTTGGCCGAGGCGACCTGCTTGCTGCCGAAGGCCTCGTCGGTCCGCACCATGCCGCCCTTGGTCTTCTCCTTCAGCCGCTCGAGCAAAGGCGGCCAGGGCAGCGTGCCCCAGTTCACCTTCTTGGCCATCGCCGAATCGGTCGGCACCAGCGCCAGCTCGAGCGACGTCATGAGCTCGAGCCCGAGCTTGTTCAGGGTCGCGTTGTGGCTGGCATGGTGGCCGACCTTGTAGAGGACGGTGCGCTTCAGCAGATCGGGACCGGTGACGGTGCGTCCGGCGAAGTCCCATTTCACGTTCTGCCAGGACAGCCAGTTGCCGACCTGGGCGTCGGCGGCAAACAGCATGACCGGCCCGCCCTCCCGTTTGGGCCCGAGTTCGAAGGCCAGGACCAGGCTGGTGTTGTTGGTGTCCTCGTCGAGCTGCATGGCGAGCGTGGTCGCCACGCCCATCCAGTCGGCATCGATGCGTCGCCACTCCTGGGTGTTGTCGATGCGCTGCTCGAGGTCTTCGTCGATCGTGTCCGCCCAGTAGCGTTCCTTGAAGAACGGCAGAGCCTTGGTCCCTTCCAGGGGCAGCGAAAAGCGGTCGTCGAACGGTCCGACCGGCTCATCGCCGAGCGCCGGCTCGACCTGTTCCAGAAGCCCCATGTAGGCGCCGAAATAGACCTGGCCCTGCTCCTTCTTGCTGGGATCGGACTGGTCGAGCAGCTCCCGATTGCGCGGTGGGCCGAGCACGAAGACGCGGACCTGATCCTCGATCAGCTCGATCGGCAGGCCGCCGGGCTCCAGGTAGCGCACCGTCTTGGACAGTGCCCGCAGCGCCTGGCCGAAGCTCTGGAGCCTCGGCCCCGAATCGTCGCCGAAGAAGCCGAGCAGCGATTCCAGGCGATCCCCCTGCTCGGCGGCGCCGGCCAGGCGCATCCGCGTGCGCGCGCCATAGAGCGCCGTGAGCGCCCTGTCCTTCTTGGTCTTGAGACTCTTGGCAAACGTGTCGTCGGCGTTCTCCGTCCAGGCCGTCCAGATCTCGCCTGCGCAATCGGCCCCCAGTTCCTTGTGCAGCTCGGGGAAGCCGGACAAATGGTCCTGGTGCTCGTGCGTGCCGACCACCACGTCGATCTTGCCGCCGGTCACCTTCTTGAGGTCCTGCACGGTCTGTCGGATTCGATCTGAGCCGCCGGTCTGCGCCTGGTGCACTCCGCAGTCGATCAGAACCCGCAGATCTGCCGCGCCGTCGCGAGGAAAGCTCACCAGGAAGCAGTCGCCGACACCGAGACGGTACATGCGCACTGTTGCCCGCCGTTTGCCGGCGGCCGTCGCAGCGGGAGGGCTGTTTGCAGGCTCTGCGGTCTTCGCGGTTTTTGCCGTCCTGGCCTTCTTTGCCGCGGCCGGCTTGGCTGCCGCGGCCCTGCCCTTCGCCTTTGCCTTCGCCTTCGCCTTCGCTTTGGCCATTGGTGCTTTTGCCATCGCCGCCTCCCGTCAAAGCCCGCGATGCATCATCGCAAACGGCTCGCCACCCTTGGCGTCGTCGAAATAGCCGGCGCCATGGTCTCCAGCCTCGGCCAGCGCGCCGCGGAAGCCCAGTTCGCCCTTGGTCCGGCCGCTATTGCCGACGCGCTTGCGGATGACGTAGCGGACGTCGCCGCTGTCGAGATCGCAGATGATGGTGCAGCCGCCACGGAACGACGTGCCGCCGCCGTCGTCCGGCTTCCATCGCTGTGTCATCTCGACGATGATGTCCGACAGGATGTCGCCGTTGGGGGCGACCCGCCAGGCCGGCCGCACCGAGCCGATCTCGATGCGGGATACCTGGCCCTTCTGGCCGTCGATGGTGACCCGCCGCAGGCCCTGTCCGGGTGGGCCCGGGCGTACCAGACCCAGCGCTGCGAACAGCGCGTCGGGCGTCCCGGGATTGTCGAGCACGTCGGTGTACAGCCACGCGGCCGCCTGGTTCCATTCGCGGAAGACCTCGTCGCGGTCGGAATCGCGGCTCCAGTGCACCGACTTGGCGGCCTTGATGGCGGCAAGGGCATCGGGCGCGACGTCGGGGCGCTGCCAGGCGAGGGTATCCACCGAGAGGTTCAGCACGCCGGGCGGAAAGATGCCGCGTTCCCGGAACGAGGCGATGAAGGCGACGCGATAGCCGTCGACGTCATCGGGGATGAGCTCGCGGTCGGCGGTGATCAGCGCCCTGAGGTACTCGCCGAACGTCAGGTCGACCGGCGGGCAGTAGTCCAGCGCTCGGATGCAGATGGTCAGGATCGAATCGGCGACCGAAGCCGCTTCCCTGGCGAGGCGGTTGGCGAGATCGTTGGGGATGTCGCCGGGGGCCAGCACGCCGCTGCCGCCGGTGGCCAGGCGGACCAGATCGCGCGTCCTGCGCTCGTAGACGCGGCGGAAGGCGGCGAACACGGCAGCGACCAGCAGCGCGCCGAGGTCGTGCGGTTCGGTCGTGGTCTTGTATTCGTCGGGCTTGGGCGGTCGTGCGATCGCGCTGCGCAGCGCGCCGTGCGCGCCGATTGCGTCGCCGAACTGAACGGCCAGCCCCGCCAGCCTCTCCGACAGGTTGAGGTCGCCCCTGGCTTCGCGGATCGCCGCATTCAGCACTGTGGGGATCGTGAAGTGCTGGAACAGCGCCACGATGTCGGCAAAAGCCTCGTGGAATGCCAGCATGTCGAGGCCCGACGGTACCTTGTAGCGCGGATGAAGCCCGTCGAGCAGGGCGTGCGTGGTCTCGTGCGCCACGATGTCGTGCGACAGGCAGTTGAAGACCAGGCCGCCAGGGAGGTTGCCGACACTGTCGCCCGAGGCGCGGAAATAGCCGAACAGCAGCGCGCACTTCTCGGGACTGTAATAGGCGTTGGCCTCGCGCAAGGCGTGCGGATAGATACGCAAGCGTCGTACGAAGCGCGAGGTGCGCTTGCCGTCGATCATCGCCAGGCGCGGCGCCCACAGCGCGGCGCGGCCCAACGCCTGCTCGAAGTGGCCGATGGTCTTCATCGCGACCGCATAGACCATCTGCTGGTGGAACTGCGGATTGCCCTCGGTCGGCCGGTAGCCGCTTTGCGCCAGCAGGCTGGGGTGGTTGAGGTCGACCGGAACATAGGCGCGTCCGCCCGGGGGATCGATGTCGACAACCTCGAGGTACTCGCCGACCGGTCCCGGCTTGAGGTCCTTCTCCCACGGCACGCAGAGCTCGACCTCGTTGAGGTCGAAGTAGTTCATGTCGGTGTTGAGCAAGGGATCGCGGGCATAGACCCACAGCCGGCGCACGGGCGGCGTCGGTATGTCGGGCGCGATGGCACGATTGCTGGGCGGCGGAAGGTCGGGCGGCGGCGCGGCCGGATCGATCTTGGTCGTGACTTTGACCGACGGCGATCGCGGCGTGGCCTGAAGCAGATGCTGCTTCAGCGCCGACGAAATGGTCGGGTGGTCGAGCAGCGCCTCGGCGATGCGCTGCGCATGTATCGTCGCCGCCGCGCCGGTTTCGGCGCCGAGCCTGTCGCGCTCGTCGACCAGCCGTTCGACGTCGTGCGACTGCTGGCTGATCTGCAGCGCCTCGAGCTCGAACATGCGCTGGCGCTCGGGCGGCACCGCCGTCACACCCAGGCCGGTGAGCACTTTCAAGATCGGGAACGAGGCCGAATCGGCCGGCGTCTTGCGCAGCGCCGCGGGGGCGGGCGGCGCCATGGCGAGCGCCTCGTTCGACCGCAGCACGCCGCGCCCGACGCGGCCGATCTGGTTGGCGGCAGGCGATGCCGCGCTGCCGAGGAGCGCCATGCGCGTCGCCTCCACGCGCATCCAGTCCTCGCCATAGGCTTCGAGTGCGGCCTTGTTCTTCTGGATCCACAGTGCCGCCGCGGCGGCGACCTGCGGCGTCGCGGCCGACGTGCCGCCGCCGTCCATGTCGACCGTGTCGCGGCAGCCGAACTTGGCCCACGGCACGTTCGGCGTGAACGCGGCCATCGACGTCGGGTCCTTGGCCGAAGGGCCGTAGCAGCCGGCCATCTTGCGGATCGGCAGATCGGCATAGGGCCGGCCATCGGCCATCACGCCGCAGGCGGCGATGACGCGGTTGAAACGCGCGGGATAGACGATGAAGCGCGTCGGCAGGTTGCCGAAGTTGTTGCCGGCGGCGGTGACGACAAAGACGCCTTTCTCATAGAGGGCGTTGATGGCGTCGGCCCATGCAGCGGAAGCGATGCCGCCCATGCTCATGGTCAGGACGTGCACCCGCGTGTCCTCGCGGTCGCACAACGAATGGACGTAGTCGAAGGCCCGGGCGATGGCGCTGTTCTTGAACAGGACCACCCAGTTGGCGACCCGGATCGGCACGATGTCGAGGTCGCGCGCTGCGCCGAACGACTCGCCGTCGATGTCGTTGCCGGCCAGGATGCTGAGCGTGCCCGTGCCGTGGCCGAACATCGGATTGATCAAGGCCGTCGGCCGGTCGGTGGCGTCGTTCGGCCGGTCGGCGTCGACGAAGTTGCGGGCCAGCCGAGTGTTGAGGAAGCGTGGCTTGGTGGCGTGGTTGTCGTCGTAGCCGGTGTCGAGATGGGCGATGCGCACCACCTTGCGCGGGGCATTGCCGGGATTGGGCGCAACGACCTGTCCGCGCGCCTCTTCGAGCTGCGAATGGGCCTCGTCGGCGAACCAAAGGTTGGTATTGCCGACGCCATAGACGTCGCTGTTGGGCGGCGCGGCCTGGCATGCGGCGGCGATGCCCATGGCCTGGCGGTTGGGCGTCGTCCACAACCAGTTCTGCTCGAGATCGGGTTCCGCCATCACCACGTCGCCACCGGCTACGCCGAGACCGGCAGCGAGCATGGAATGACAGGCGTCCCACGGATTGAGCCGCGACTGCGCAGTGGCGAGCTGCCAGGCGGGCGCGGCGGCCAGCGCGGTTCCGGCAGGGCGGTCGACGCTCGGCATCAACGGCTGCAGCGAGAACTGGGTGCCGGCGACCGCGAAGCGGCGGCCGGCCGCCTGCGGGTTTGCCTTGATCAGGATGTCGAGATTCCGCTCGGCCATGGTGCCCCTCCATGCATGCGGATGTCTGCGCGCTACGGCAGTCGCGAGCTTCGCTAACTAGCGCAGGGAGGTCGCCCGATCTGTGCGAGAAGTCACACTCGATCGAGCCGGGCCTGAAGATCAGCCCGAGACCATCGGCTCCAGCTTGTTGCAGCCGATCACCGGTCCATGATCGGCGCGTTGCACGATCACTGCGGCGCCGAGACCGGGCTGCAGGCCCGCATCCTCCACCGTCCAGCTCGCCGCCGCGCCGTCCCAGCGGCTCAGCACTTCCAGGCGGCGTACGACGTTGACGTTCTCCAGCATGCGGCCCTGATTCTCACCGCTGGCGATCGGCGTCGAATGGCGACGGTCGTAGATCGCGAGCGTCACGTCGGCAGGCAGGCCTTCGAGCGGGAAGGCGGCCAGCTCGACGGTGAGCGCGCCGCCCTGGGCGCGCGATAGTTCCGGCGTGGCGCGCCGCGTCGAGCGGCGGCGCGCTTCGGCCAGCAGTCGCTCGATGCCGGCGCGCTCGCGACCGGTATCATGGCCGCTGCCCTCGACCACCATCTCCGGCGTGTAGACGTAGCGCTGCTTCAGCACGCGTGCATAGGCGCGCTGGCGTTCGGTGGTGGCACGCGTCGCGAAGGCATCCTTCCAGCCGATGTAGTCCCAGTAGTCGACGTGGAACGACAGCGCCACGATGTCGGTCCGCCTGGCCAGCGCGGCGAGATAGGCGTCGGCCGGCGGGCAGGAGCTGCAGCCCTGCGAGGTGAAAAGCTCGACAGCCCACGGCCCTTCCGCCGCGCTGCGCGGCCCCGCCTCGGCCAGACCCGCGCCGGCCAGCGCAGCACCCGCCGCCGCGGCGCCGCCGACCAGCAGGCATCGCCGCCCCGGACCTGAAACTGTCGCCATCGGCACAAGATGCGCGCTGACACGCCTGCCTGCCAATCAACAAACGGTTAGAC
>JAEWIV010000077.1 GCA_023386865.1 Pseudomonadota bacterium | reverse complement strand
TCTTTTCCTTTGCCGCCCCCCGCGGCCTCATGGGCCTCGACCGCCGCGAATTGCCGAGCCTTGCCCAGACCTTCAAGGAAGGCTGGTACTACGCGTTCGTCGTCGTCGTCCTGATCATCATGCTGCTCTATTTCAAGCGCGAGAGTCATGCGCCGTTCTACGCGACGGCGCTCCTGCTCGTGCTGAACCAGTGGGAGCAACCGGGGAAGTGGCGGCCGATCAACACCGTCGCCTTGCTGGTGGCGATCGCCGCCACGGCGCTGATGACCGTGCGCGGCGAGGCCTTCGCCAAGGCGATGGCGCTGCCGGCGGGCACGCCCGGCGCCTTCGACGCGTGGATGAACGCGATCCTGCTGCCGCTGCTCGGAGGCATGCTCCTTCTGGTCGTGCTGAACGAGCTGGGTGGCGAGAAGCGCTGGGGCCTCGCCAAGTATATCGGCTTCCTCGAATCCAACGGCCGCACCTTCGTGGAGCTTGTCGGGATCCTGGCCGGCTGCGGCCTTCTGATCGGGGCGTTCTCGCTGACCGGCGTGATCTCCTCGTTGGCCAACGACCTTCTGTCCCTGGCCGGCAGCAACGCCCTGCTCCTGCTCGCCATGTGCGCCGTCACCAGCCTCATTCTCGGCCTCGGGCTCACGACCACGGCCTGCTACATCTTTCTGGCCATCCTCGTCGGCCCGGCGCTGGAGAGGCTCGGCCTGAACAAGATGGCCGTGCACATGTTCATCTTCTACTGGGGCATGCTGTCGTCGATCACGCCGCCTGTCGCGATTGCGTCGTTCGCCGCCGCCGGCATCGCCGGCGCACCGGCCATGAAGACCGGATGGGAATCGATGTGGGTCGGCAGCATCATCTACTTCATCCCGTTCTTCTTCGTGATGAACCCCGCGCTCGTCCTGCAGGCGGCGGCGCCGGGCGACCCCGTCCCCTACTTCGAGGCTCTCTACCTCACGGTAACGGCGTTGATCGGCACCGCCTTCATCTGCGGCGGCATCCAGGGCTATCAGGCCTTCGTGGGCGACCTGCGTCACGCCGGCGCGCTCGAATGGCCGCTGCGCGTGCTGCTGGTCGTCGGCGGCCTTGTCCTCGCCACCCCGGGCGGCGGCATCCTGCCTTTGGGCAATGCCGAGATGGAAGCGCTGGCGCTCGCCATCCTGCTGCCCACGGTCCTCGTCGCCCTGCTGCTCGTCCGCCGAGCGCGCCCGACGTGACGGCTGGACTCGCTCGTGCCCGCCCGCCATGATCGCGGGCAACGCGAGCGACGGAACACCGTCGCCGGATCAGGGAGTAAACGTCGGGACGCGCTTCGAGCGTGCTTCCCCCAGTCGATCGCAAGCTGCCTTCGGTGCGCACCGACGGCAGATGTGGCGTCGTGTTGCGTCAAAACCGCAGGAGGGAGCGACCATGCTTCGCACAGCGTTCGTCACGATGGCCCTGGCAGCGGGCGCCGCCTTCATGGCGCCGGCCGGCGCGCAGGAGATCAAGCTTCCCGGCACGCTCACCATGACGGCCTACGACACCGGCACCTCCGGCTTCAATATCGCCGTGGCCGTCGGCAAGGTGTTCAAGGAGAAGTACCAGAGCGACCTCCGGGTCCTGCCGGCGGGCAACGACATCGCCCGGCTGGCTCCGCTGAAAGGCGGCCGGGCGCAGGCATCGGCGATGGGGATCGGCGTCTACTTCGCCTCCGAGGGCGTATTCGAGTTCGCCGTCAAGGAATGGGGGCCGCAGCCCCTGCGCCTGATGCTGTCGGCGTCCTCGTGCAACGCCATCACCCTCAACGTCGCCAAGGACACCGGCGTGAAGGAGGTCAAGGACCTCAAGGGCAAGCGCGTCGCCATCGTCGTCGGCTCGCCGGCGCTCAACCAGAACGCCTTTGCCATCCTCGCCTTCGGCAACCTCGCGGCGAGCGACGTCAAGCTCGTGGAATTCTCGAGCTTCGGCGCGGCATGGAAGGGCATGATCAACAACGAGGTCGATGCCGCGGTCGCCTCGACCATCACCGGCCAGGTCAGGGAGCTCGAGACCTCGCCGCGCGGCGTCGTGATGCCGCCGACCCCGGCATCCGACACGGCAGGCTGGGCACGCCTGCATAAGATCGGGCCCTACTTCTATCCCCACAAGACGACGTGCGGCGCGGGCGGCCTCAGCCCGTCGCATCCGATCGAGCTGCCGTCCTACCCCTACCCGATCTTCACGGCCTACGCCGGCGAGAAGGCCGATCTCGTCTACTCGATCACCAAGTCGATGATCGTCGACTATCAGCAATACAAGGACAGCGCTCCCGGTGCCGACGGCCTGGAGGTCAAGCGCCAGATCCTGAATTGGGTGCTGCCCTATCACGAAGGCGCCGTGAAGGCCCTCAAGGAAGCCGGCGCCTGGACGGCGGAGGCGCAGAAGCACAATGACATGCTGATCAGGCGACAAGACACGTTGGGTGCCGCGTGGGCCGCCTTCACCAAGGGCAACCCGCCCGGCGAGAAGGATGCCTTCGTGAAAGGCTGGATGGCGGCCCGCAAGGCGGCGCTCGAAAAGGCGGGTTTGCCGCCGGTCCTCGAATGATGCGCGAGGCCGGCCGCCATGCCGCTGGGCAATACGGCACTGAGCGGGCCGGCCCCGCCGTTCTTGTCGCCACCGCTGCCGCCGCGCTATTGCTCCTGGGCCGCGCCGACGCGGCCTGACGAAGCAGCGAGGAATCGGATAGATGGCGGGCGTTCTGGACGGAATTCGCGTTCTCGATTTCGGTCGTTACATTGCCGGCCCGTTCTGCGGCACGATGCTGGGTGATCTCGGCGCCGAGGTGATCCGGATCGAGAAGCTGGAGGGCAGCGAGGATCGCTGGGTGACGCCGGTCGCCGAGGGCGGCGAAGGCGCCATGTTCCTCCAGATGGGCCGCAACAAGCTCGGCCTCACGCTCAATCCCATGAAGCCGGCTGGCCAGGAGATCGTGAAGAAGCTGGTGGCGGTGTCGGACGTGGTGATCGCCAACCTGCCCTACGAAGACCTCAAGCGCATGGGCATCGACTACGAGACCATCTCGGCCATCAACCCGCGCATCATCCTCGCCACCAACTCGACCTTCGGCTCCGAGGGGCCCTACGCCACCCGAGTCGGCTTCGACACGATCGGCCAGGCGATGTCGAGCGCCATGTACCTCTCGGGCGACGGCAAGGTGCCGACGCGCATGAACGCTCCGTTCGTCGATTTCAGCTCGGCGCTGCTCAGCACGGTGGGCGTGCTGGCCGCCCTGATGGACCGCGCCAGCAGCGGCAAGGGCCAGAAGGTCGAGACCGCGCTGCTGCGCACGGCGATCAACATCACCAACGGCCACCTCATCGAGCAGGCGCTGCTCGATCTCAACCGCATGGCCACCCTCAACCGCGGCTTCACCACCGGCCCCTCCGACACCTTCAAGTGCAAGGACGGCTGGATCTATGCCATGACCATCGGCCAGCCGCTGTTCGTGCGCTGGTGCAAGCTGATGGGCGACGAAGCTCTGGCCAAGGACCCGCGCTTCAAGGACGACCTGGCGCGCGGCGACAACGGCGAGGCGCTGTCGGCGATCATGCAGGAGTGGTGCGACACGCGGACGGTCGAGGAGGCGCTCGCCGAGCTCGAAGCCAATCGCATACCGGCCGGCCCCGTCTACACGCCGCAGCAGACACTCGACGACCCGCATGTGGCGGCCGCGAAGTTCTTCCATCACATGGACTATCCCGGCATGGCGAAGCCCGCCCCTGTCCTGCAGGAACCCGTGAAGCTCTCGCGCACGCCGCTTACCATCCGCAGCCGCGCGCCCAAGCTCGGCGAGCACACCGACCAGATCCTCGAGGAGCTGGGCTACGAGGCCGCCGCCATCGCGAAGCTGCGCGCCGAACGGGTGGTGTAGCCGTTTTCAAGGCTTCCGGCGGATCGACGATCGAGTACATTTCGCCGGAATGACTCCTGCCGACCGTTTCGCCCGACTGCCCGACCTGCTCGCGGGCGATGCCGACCTCCAGCGCCGGGGGCGCTGGGTGACGGTCGATTGCCGCGTCGATGTCGGCGATCAGCCGTTCTTTCTCGGCCTCGAGAACGGCGCACTGGCCGCCTTCGAGCGCGGCGCGCGCCTGATGCGCTCTTCGGCCTTCACGCTGCGCGCCACCGACGAAGCCTGGACCCAGCACTGGCAGGCAACGCCCGCCCCTGGCTGGCATGACCTCTTTGCCCTCACCAAGCGCGGCGCCGCCTCGATGGAAGGCGACTTCCGGCCGCTGCTGCAGAACCTGCAGTTCTTCAAGGACCTGCTGGCGCTGCCGCGTCGGTTGCCGGCAGGAAGCTGACCATGGCTCCGAAACTCGACCCCATGGTGGGCCGCTACGTGCGGCTCGAGATCGACGGTGTCGAGCATCGCCTCTACTTCGAGGAGGCGGGTCCCGAGGATGGAGGCGGCATCCCGCTGGTCTGCCTGCACACGGCGGGGGCAGACAACCGGCAGTACCGCCACCTGCTCACCGATCCCGAGATCACCTCGCGCTTCCGCGTGCTCGCCTTCGACATGCCCTGGCACGGCAAGTCGACGCCGCCCGACGGCTGGGAGAAGACCGAGTACCGGCTGACGACGGCGTCCTATACCGCGGCCATCCGCGCCTTCTGCCGGGCCATGGAGCTCGACAAGCCTGTGGTCATGGGCTGCTCGATCGGCGGGCGCATCGTGCTCAACCTCGCCATCGCCCATGCTGCGGAGTTTCGCGCCCTGATCGCCCTCGAGGCCGCCGATTTCCAGCAGCCGTGGTACGACACCGCCTGGCTGCACCGGCCCGACGTCCATGGCGGCGAAGTCTGCGCCGCCCTGGTGTCTGGCCTGATCGCGCCGCAAAGCCCCGCGGTCAGCCGCCACGAGACGCTGTGGATGTACATGCAGGGCGGACCCGGCGTGTTCAAAGGCGACCTCTACTTCTATCGCGTCGACGGCGACCTGCGCGAGAAGGTCAAGACGATCGACACCAAGGTCTGTCCGCTCTACCTGCTGACGGGCGAGTACGATTTCTCCTGCACGCCGGAGGACACGCTACGGACGGCCAAGCAGATCCCCGGCGTCGAGGTGCAGATCATGAAGCATGTCGGCCACTTCCCGATGAGCGAGCATCCGGCGAAGTTCCGCGAGTACATCCTGCCGGTGTTGGCGAAGATCTCTCAGTCGTCCTGAGCGTAGCGAAGGACCTCATCGCCGCCTGCAACCGGCATGAGATCCGTCGCTGCGCTCAGGATGACAAGTGGTGCCTACAGTACCTGGAAGACGTCGTAGACCGGCCCGGTCGGATCGCGGCGGCCGGTGGCGACGCAGACGATGCGGTTCAGGAACCGGTATTTTTCGGAGGCCGTTTCGAACCACGGCGTCGAGCGGAAATAATATTGGCTGGGATCGACCTTCTCGCCCTTGTTGAGCTGCTCGATCACCCAGGCTGGTCCATGCCTCATGCCGCGATAGCTCATGTAGACCAGGTGGCCGTCGTCGGTCTTGAGCGTGATCCGGACATCGAGCTGCAGGACGCCGTCGCGGCGCAGCAACAGCCAGTCGCCGCCGGGTGACGGCAGCACCGTCCCCCTGAGCTCCTCGCCCTCGAACGTCCCGCCGGTCACGGTGGCGATGCGGCGGCGGCCGTAAGGCGTGTCGCCGACGTCGCTCATGTTCGGATCGACGGTCAGGCTCAACGTGAACAGATGGGACGTGCGGAGTGTCGGTTCGGTCATGGTCGCCTCAAATCTTCGCCATGCGCCCGGCCCAGTAGGGCTCGCGCAATTCACGTTTCATGATCTTCCCGATGGTGCTGCGCGGCAGCGAATCGCGGAACTCCACAGCGACCAGGCGCTGGGTCTTGTTGAGCTGCCCGTTGGCCCAGTCGCGGATCTCGTCATCCGAGGCCGTGGCCCCGGGCCGGCGCACGCACAGCGCCATCGGCGATTCGCCCCATTGCTCGCTCGGGATGCCGATGACCGCCACATCGATCACGTCGGGATGCTTCAGCATCAGCACCTCGATGTCGGCGGCATAGACGTTGAAGCCGCCGGAGATGATCATGTCCTTCTTGCGGTCGAGCAAGACGACGAAGCCGTCCTCGTCGATGCGCCCCATGTCGCCCGACTTGAAGAAGAGCCGGCCCTTGTCGTCGTACCAGAAGAGGTCGCGGGTCTTGTCCGGCTGCTTGTAGTAGCCCTTCATCATCAGCTGGGCTCGGCCGGCGAGTTCGCCGACCTCTCCCTGCGGCAGGACCTTGCCGTGCTCGTCGAGGACGATGATCTCGCTGCCCAGGCCCGGCTGGCCCACGGTGTGCAGCTTGTCGGGGTTGAGGTCGGCGACCAGCGTGCAGCTCGCCCCGCCTTCGGTGAGGCCGTAGATCTCCACCAGGTGACCCGGCCACCGCTTCAGGCAGTCGGCCTTGATATGGGCGCGCAGCGGCGCGCTGGTCGAGAGCTTCGCCTTGAATGCCCCGAGGTCGTACTTGTCGAAGTCGGGATGCGCCAGGATGCGCTGATATTGCACCGGCACAAGCATGGCATGCGTCACGCGCTCGCGCTGGGCGATCTCCAGGAACTTCACGACGTCCGAGCGCGGCATCAGGATCGTCGTGCCGCCCAATCCGACGGTCGCCAGCACGGCGACCAGCGTGGTGTTGGAATAAAGCGGCGTCGAGGCGAGTGAGATCGTGTCCGGACCATACTCGAAGGCGGTGAAACGCACCGCCAGCATGTCGCGCATGACGTGGCTGTGCAGGATGCCCTTGGGCAGGCCGGTCGTGCCGGAGCTGTAGATGATGTTGAAGTCGTCGAGCCGGTCGATCGGCACCTCGAAGGGCGCGTCGCTCGCACGCTCCAGCCATTCCTCGAAGTCGCGCCAGCCGGCACGCCTGAAATCGTAGGCAATGCGGCCGCCGACAACCAGCTTGCCGAGACGATCCTCGTAGGGCTCGACCAGATCGCGGTACTGCTGCGAGAGGAACAGCACCTTGGCGTCGCAGTCGTCGAGCATCTTCTCGAGCGCATCGGCGGCCGCCATGGTCGACAGCGGTACGACGCAGGCGCCGGCGCGCAGGCCGCCCATGAAGGTCTCGAGATATTCGATCGAGTTGGCGGCGAGGATCGCGATCTTGTCGCCGCGCCCGATGCCCATGCCGGCCAGCGTGCGGGCAATGCGATTGATGCGGCGGTCGAAGTCGCGCCACGTGCGCGCCTTGTCCTCGCACTGCACCGCGCGCTTGTCCGGCCAGGCCGCGGCGTTGCGCGCGATGCGGACGGGGATCGAGACGAACTCGGGGAACTCGTCGAGGGTCGGCTGCGGCACCCATCCGGCATCGGGGGCGGTGTCGAGGCTCATCGCCGACCTACTTCTTGGGCTCGACCTTCTGGACCGGACCGCCAGCCTTCTTCCAGGCGCCGAAACCGCCCTGGATATGGGCGACCGGCGTCAGCCCCATGTCCTGCGCCGTCTTGGTCGCCAGCGCCGAGCGCCAGGCGCCGGCGCAGAAGAAGATGAACTTGTTGCCGGTCTGGAAATAATCCTTGGCGTAGGGGCTCGACGGATCGATCCACATTTCGAGCATGCCGCGCGTCACGTTGATGGCGCCCGGGATCGTGCCGTCGCGCCACAGCTCGCGCGGATCGCGGATGTCGATGAAGGTGACGCCGGCCTGGCCGTGCAGCTTCATCGCCTCGTCGAGCGGCAGCGTCTCGATCTGGCGGTCGGCTTCGTCGACCATCTGCTGGACGGACTTCTTGATTTCGAGCGGCATCGAACTTCCTCCGATGCCCATTTGTACTTTCAGACGGCCCGCGGCGAAAGGCTCACAGGCGATCGATTTCGAAATCCTCGCACGAGAAACCGAACTGCGAGAGTCCCTCTTCGAGGTGATCGGAGAGCAGCGGTTCGCCCAGCAGATAGGCCGCGGTGCGGTTGTTGTGCTGCCGTCGCGCCTCGTCGCGCAGGTCGCCCCAGTCGTCCAGGGTGCCATCGCCACGGCCAAGCCACAGCAACGCCACAAGGTCGGCCTGCTCCTCGTCGTTCAACGCATTGATGAAGGCCACGAGTTCCTTCTGCGTCAGATCGTCGGAGTGCGCCTCGAGCACCGACGCCATCTTGTCGTCGGTGGCATTGGAACCCGAATCTGGATCGGTCACGA
Organism: Pseudomonadota bacterium; assembly: GCA_023386865.1. Classification (GTDB taxonomy): domain Bacteria; phylum Pseudomonadota; class Alphaproteobacteria; order Reyranellales; family Reyranellaceae; genus Reyranella. The sequence goes on along the minus strand of JAEWIV010000077.1, from coordinate 6,651 downwards.
CGTCCTGGGCATCGAATTCGCGCGCCTTGACGATGATGAAGCAGACGCTCTCGGACGAAACGGTCAGCGTTGGATCCGCCATCACACCCTCCCTTGGTGGGATCGGATGTGGCAACGCTCGCCCGCGCACATCGTTCGCGGGCCAGGCTGTGACCTTTGGCTATTTCGCCTTCTCGGGGACCGTCTCGAGTTCGGCCAGCCAGACGTCGGGGCAGCCGTCCGACGGGGCGCGCCAGTCGCCGCGCGGCGACAGCGACCCGCCCGAGGAGATCTTGGGACCGTTGGGCAGGGCCGAGCGCTTGAACTGGTTGGTGAAGAAGCGCCGCAGGAAGAGCTTCAGCCAGTGCCGGATCTCGCCGAGCTCGTAGGCCCGCCGCGTGCCCGCCGGCAGGTTGGCTGGCCAGGCGCCCTTGTCGATGTCGTGCCAGGCGTTCCAGGCCATGAAGGCGATCTTGGACGGCCGGAAGCCCAGCCGGGTCAGATAGTAGAGGTTGAAGTCCTGCAGCGCGTAGGGGCCGACCGACTGCTCGGTCGACTGGATGGCCCCGCCCTCGCCGGCCGGGATCAGCTCGGGCGAAATCTCGGTGTCGAGGATGTCGTGCAGGATCGCTGCCGTCTCCTTGTCGACGTCGCCTGAGGCCGCGACGAAGCGGATCAGATGCTGGATCAACGTCTTCGAGACCGAGCCGTTGGGATTGTAGTGCGACATGTGATCGCCGACGCCGTAGGTGCACCAGCCCAGCCCCAGCTCCGAAAGGTCGCCGGTGCCGACCACCATGCCGCCATGCTGGTTGGCGAGACGGAACAGGTAGTCGGTCCGCAGGCCCGCCTGCACGTTCTCGAAGGTGACGTCGTAGACCTTCTTGCCCTTGGCGAAGGGGTGGCCGATGTCGGCCAGCATCTGCTGCGCCGCCGGCTTGATGTCGATCTCGGCTGCGGTGACGCCGAGCGCTTTCATCAGGCGCCAGGCGTTCTTGTGGGTCTTGTCGGAGGTGCCGAAGCCCGGCAGCGTGTAGGCGTGGATGTTCTCGCGCGGCAGCTTGAGCTGGTCCATCGCGCGGCAGGTGACGATCAGCGCCTGTGTCGAGTCCAGGCCGCCCGACACGCCGATGATCGCCTTTTCGGCGCGGCTCGCCATCAGGCGCTGGGCCAGGCCTTGAATCTGGATGTTGTAGGCCTCGTAGCAATTGTCGCGCAGCTTGGCGGGATCGGACGGCACGTAGGGGAAGCGCTCGATGGGACGCTCGAGCGCCACCTTGCCGCGCGGCGCGTCGAGCACGAACTCGAGCTTGCGGAAGCGCCGGACCTTGTCGCCCTCGATCATGGCACAGTCGGCGAAGCCGTTGTTGCGCAGCCGTTCCTGGCGGATCCGGCCGAGATCGACGTCGGCGCTGACGATGGTCGAATCCTTCTCGAAGCGACTCGTCTCGGCGAGCTGCTCGCCCAGCTCGTAGATCGCGGCGTGGCCGTCCCAGGCGAGATCGGTCGTCGACTCGCCGGGGCCGGAGGCCGAATAGGCGTAGGCGGCGATGGCCCGCGACGACTGGCTGCCGCACAGCAGGCGCCGCGCCTCGGCCTTGCCGATGGTGATGTTGCTGGCGGACAGGTTGACCAGCAGCTCGGCGCCGGCGAGCGCCGCGTGACTCGACGGCGGCACCGGCACCCAGATGTCCTCGCAGATCTCGACATGGAAGGTGATGGGCACGCTGCCGGTCGAGCGGAACAGCATGTCGGTGCCGAACGGCGCCTCGTGGCCAGCGATCTTGATCGTGTGTTCGACGATGTTGGCGCCCGACACGAAGTGGCGCTTTTCGTAGAACTCCCGGTAGTTCGGCAGGTAGGTCTTGGGCACCACGCCCAGGATGACGCCGCGATGGATGACGATGGCGGTGTTGTACAGCCGGCCCGCGAGGCGCAGCGGCGCGCCGACGATCAGGACCGGGAAGAGCTTGTTCGAGGCGGCGACGACCTTGGCGATCGATGCCTCGACCTCGTCCAGGAGCGCGTCCTGCAGCAGCAGGTCCTCGATGGCGTAGGACGACAGCCCCAGCTCGGGAAAGACCATGATGGCCGTGCGGGCCTTGTCGCCTTCGGCGGCCAGCCGCAGCGTTTCGGCAAGGTTGTAGGCGGCGTCGGCGACCCGGGTGCGCGGGACGCAGCACGCGACTCGCACGAAGTCGTGTGAGTAAAGGGAGAAGAAGTCGGACAAGGGATTGTGGTGGGCGATGGTGGGCGCGACAGGGATTGAACCTGTGACCCCTGCCATGTCAAGACAGTGCTCTACCGCTGAGCTACGCGCCCCCGATTTCTCAGGGCATCGCCGGAAAGTGCGGTCGTCTACATCGCGGCCTCCCGATTGGCAAGAGCATGCCTGCACGGCGCGGCACGCGCGGTGCGTGACGCGCCCCGATCCGCGCGCTATGACGCATGCATGGAGTTGCTCCCCTCCGACCACGAAGCCTTGGATTTTCGCCCGCCCGAGCGGCAGACCGCGCCGGTCGTGGTCGCCTCCCCGCACAGCGGATCGGTCTATCCCGCTCGTTTCCTCGCCCAGGCCGCGGTCCCCCTTGCCGCCCTGAGACGCGCTGAAGACGCGTTCGTCGACGAGCTGTTCTCGGCGGCGCCGGGCCTCGGCATTCCGTTTCTGGCAGCCCGCTTTCCACGTTCCTTCGTCGATGCCAACCGCGAGCCCTACGAGCTCGACCCCGGCATGTTCGAGGGTCCCCTGCCGCGGCCGCTCAATCATCGCACCACGCGGGTCGCCGCCGGCCTCGGCATGATCCCACGCGTGGCCGCCAGCGGCGAGGCGATCTACCGCGGTCGCGTGCCCTCCGAGGAGATCGAGCAGCGGCTGGAAACCTGCTGGAGGCCCTATCACGCGGCCCTGTCGACGCTGGTCGAGCAGACCCATCGGCAGTTCGGCACGGCGCTCCTGATCGATGCCCAATCCATGCCGTCATCGGCTTCCGGCGTCGGGGCACGCGAGCGCGATCACCGCGTCGACATCGTGCTGGGCGACAATCACGGCGAATCCTGCACGCCGGACCTCGTCGACGCAGCCGAGCTGTGGTTCGCGGACCACGGACTGAAGGTTCAGCGCAACCAACCCTATGCCGGCGGCTTCACGACGCAGCGCTACGGACGGCCCAGCTTCAACCGGCACGCCTTGCAGATCGAAATCAATCGCGCCCTCTATATGGACGAAAGCCGGCACCAGAAGCTTGCGGGCGCCGCCGCCATCGAGCGGGTCATGGCGGGTTTCCTGGAGGAGATCGTGGGCCAGGCGCTGGCCGTGCTCCTGCCTCGTCCCCTGGCCGCCGAATAACAATCGCCGACAAAAAAAGGGGCCGTGCAAGCACGGCCCGAGTTTAGGGAGGAAACGCCCAAGACGGGCATACAGCAAACAAAGAGGTCGCTGACGCGACGTTTGCTGCACCCCAAGAATGGTGCACCTGCGAACAGAATGCAAGAGGGAAAAAAGCTCTTAGTTTCACAGATTTAGCCAACTTCGTGTTCCGGATTTAGTGTTGCCTTTTTGCAACGCACAATAATTGTGCGAAGCTGATCTGCAAACAGTGCAGAGCTTGCAACGCTGGCTTTTCAGGCAAATCGATAGATTGCTCAAGGACTTGGCAGCAGCAACGGGAGAGTGATGTGGCGCAAAAGTTCGTCGTAGCGATGATGATGCATGAGACCAACACCTTCTCGCCGCTCCCTACCCCGATAGAGTCGTTCTCCCGCGCCGGCGCCTTGGCGGGGCCGCCGGCGATCAAGGAGGCGGAAGGCACCAACACCTCGCTCGGCGGCTTCATCGAGGTGGCGCGCAAGGCGGGGGCTGAGTTCACCGTGCCGATGGCGGCGTCGGCCCATCCGTCGGGCCTGGTGACCAAGGCGGCCTACGAGCAGATGACGACGGCCATCGTCGACGAGGTGAAGAAGGGCTGTGATGCGGTCCTGCTCGCCCTGCACGGGGCCATGGTCGCCGAGCACTACGACGACGGCGAAGGCGAGCTCCTGAACCGCATCCGCAAGATCGCGCCCGACGTGCCGATCGCGGTGGCGCTCGATTTCCACACCCAGATGACCGACGCCATGATCAAGGGTGCCAGCATCATCACGGGCTATCGCACCTATCCCCACATCGACATGGCCGACACCGCGCGCCGCTCCGGCCGGACCCTGATGCGGATGCTGGCAGGCGAGGTCGAGCCGAAGATGGTGTGGGGCAACCGGCCGATCATGAGCAGCTCGCTGGTCCACACGCCCTCGCGCGAGCCGATGAAGACGCTGATGGGCATGGCCAACCAGGCCGAGGATTCCGGCCATGTGCTGAATGCCTCGGTGTTCGGCGGCTTCCCGCAGGCCGATATCCCTCACCTCGCGCTTTCCTCGGTGATCGTCTGCGACAAGCGCACGGCCGAGGGTGAGATCCTGCTGAACAAGATTCTCGATACGGCGTGGGAGAAGCGCGAAGGCTTCCTGTTCCATCCCGAGCCGCTGTCGGTCCAGGTGGCGCGCGCCAAGTCGCTCGACGGCGGCCCGATCGTCATGGCCGACCACGGCGACAACACCGCCTCGGGCGGCACGCAGGACGTCATGAGCGTGATCGAGGAGGCGATGAAGCAGGGCCTGGAAGACGCTTGCGCCGGTCCGATCTGCGATCCGTCATGCGTCGAGCAGATGGTCAAGGCGGGCGTCGGCGCCGAGGTGACGCTAAAGCTCGGCGGCAAGATCGACATGCCGGCCATGGGCCTCAAGGGCAAGCCGCTCGAGGTGACGGGCAGGGTCAAGGCGATCACCGACGGCAGCTTCGTCGTCACCGGGCCGATGGCCACCGGTACCACGGTGCGCATGGGCCGCACCGCCGTGCTCGATACCGGCAAGATGCAGATCGTCGTCTCGGAGAGGCGGGCCGAGCCCTATGACTTGGGCGTCTTCACCCATTGCGGCATCGATCCGCGCCGCAAGAAGTACGTGCTGATCAAGTCGCGCCAGCATTTCCGCGCCGGCTTCGAGCCGATCGCCAAGCACATCGTGATGTGCGACGGCGACGGCTGCACGGCGTCGGACCTGAAGCTCTTCAAGTACACCAAGGTCAAGCGGCCGCTTTATCCGTTCGACCTCGACATGCGGCTCGGCCGCAACGAAGCGTAGGAGTTTTCTGCAAATGGCTGCTTATGACGTCGTGATCCGCAACGGCCAGGTCGCCGACGGCTCAGGGAAGAAGCTGTTCGCCGCCGATGTGGCGCTCAAGGGAGACCGCATCGCCGCGGTCGAGGCGCCGGGCGCGCTCAAGGGCGACAACGAGATCGACGCCAAGGGCAAGGTGGTGGCGCCGGGCTTCATCGACGTGCACACGCACGACGACACGGCCCTGATCGACAATCCAACCATGGCCATGAAGGCGAGCCAGGGCGTGACGACCGTCGTCTGCGGCAATTGCGGCGCCTCGGCGGCGCCCTATATCCGCGACGATGTCGGGCACTTCCTGTCGCTGATCGTGCGCAACAAGGCCAACATCTCGAAGAGCTTCGGCGAGTTCGCGGCCAAGGTCGACGCCGCCAAGCCCGCGATCAACGGCGCCTTCCTGATCGGGCACTCGACCTTGCGCATGAACTTCATGGGCGACGATCTTGGCCGCACGGCGAGCGCCGGCGAGATCGCCGGCATGCGCGACCTCCTCGACCAGAGCCTGGAACAGGGCGCGATCGGCATGTCGAGCGGGCTGTTCTACGCCGTGGCCAACGCCGCCTCGACCGACGAGGTGGCCGAGGTGGCCAAGCCGCTCGGCAAATGGGGCGGCGTCTACACCGCCCACATGCGCGACGAGGGCGAGAACATCCTGCCGGCGATGGACGAGACCTTCGAGATCGGCCGGCGGGCCGGCGCCTCGATCGTCGTCTCGCATCACAAGTGCTCCGGCCGGACCAATTTCGGGCGCATGAAGGAGACGCTGCCCAAGTTCACCGAGGCGATGAAGCAGCAGCAGATCGCCTTCGACGTCTATCCCTACATCGCGGGTTCGACGATCCTGCGCAGCGAGATGCTGGAGCGCGCCGACAAGGTGCTGATCACCTGGTCGGACAAGGTGGCGGGCCTCGCCGGCCGCGATCTCAAGGAGATCGCCGCGGAAATGGGCTGCTCCATGCGCGAGGCGGCCGACCGCATCCAGCCGGCCGGCGCCATCTACTTCATGATGGACGAGAAGGACGTGCAGAGCGCCATGGCCCATCCCGGCGCCATGATCGGCTCGGACGGCATCCCGTTCGACGCCCATCCCCATCCGCGCTTGTGGGGCACCTTCCCGCGCGTGCTCGGCCACTACTCGCGCGACCTCAAGCTCTTCCCGCTGGAGGATGCGGTGCGGCGCATGACGTCTTATTCGGCGCAACGCTTCGGGCTCACCCGGCGCGGCGAGATCAAGCCCGGCTTCTATGCCGACATCTGCGTGTTCGATCCGGCGACGGTGATCGACACGGCGACCTTCGAAAAGCCGATCTCGCCGGCCAAGGGCATCGACGTCGTGCTGTGCAACGGCGACATCGTCTGGCGCGACGGCAAGCCCGGTGGCGGCCGCGCCGGCCGCGCGCTCAGGCGCCAGGATCTGCAGGCGGAAGCGAAGGCGTAGTCGTCGGACCGCGGGCCTGGAGG
>JAEWIV010000021.1 GCA_023386865.1 Pseudomonadota bacterium | reverse complement strand
CGCACGCGCCGAGGCCGCGCGGCAGAAGGCCGAGGCCGAGCTCGCCCGCCTGAAGGCCGAGCTGGAGGCGCGCCGCCTGGATCAGGAGAACCAGGTGAGGCGCGCCGAGGCCGAGGCTGCCCAGCATAAGGCCGAGGCCGAGATGGCGGCCCTGCGCCGGGCCGAGGAAGATGCCCGGGCGAAGGCTGCCACCGAAGCCGAGGCCAAGCGGCTGGCCGACGAGGCGCTGGCCAAGGCGCAGGCCGAGCGCCAGAAGGCGGAGGAGGAGGCCAGGAGCAAGGCCACCGCCGAAGCGAAGGAGAAGGCGGCGGCCAGTGCCGCGCAGATCGCCGAGGCCGAGGCCAGGGCCAAGGCGGAGACCGAGGCGGCGGCGCAGAAGCGGGCGGCGGAGGCTGCCGAGACGGCGCTGCGCCTGGCCCTGGCCGATCGCCAGCGCGTGCAGCTGGCGTTGACCGCATTGGGCTTCGATACCCGCGGCAGCGACGGCGTCCTGGGCCCGCGCAGCCGCGACATGATCGGCGCCTGGCAGAAGGCGCACAACCAGCCCGTCACCGGCTTCCTCGACGGCGCGCAGCACCAGGCGCTGCTGCGCGAGGCGGCGCCGGCGCTGCAGAAGCACGACGACGAGCAGAAGAAGAAGGAAGAGGACGACAAGAAGAAGGCGGACGAGGCTAAGAGGAAGGCGGAGGAGGAGGCCAAGGCAAAGGCTGCCGCGGCAACGCCGCCGCCGCCATCAGCTTCGCCACAAGCTTCTTCACCGCAAGCTCCTTCGCCGCAAGCGGCTCCGCCTCAAGCTGCCGCCGCTGCGCCCTCGCCCTCCACCTTCGACGGTCGCTGGTCGGGCTGGGCCACTCTGCCGAACGGCGGCACGCAGCCGCTCAGCGCCACGCTGCACAACGGCCGCGGCAAGGGAAGCTGGCGCAACGGCCGCTGCGGCGGCGATGTCACCTATGACATCACCATCCAGCCGGACGGCCGGTTCGTCGTCGTGCTCGACGGCTTCAACGACAGCTGCCAGCGCAACTCGAACAGCTTCACCGGCAGCGCCGCCGGCAACCGCCTGTCGTTCCAGTTTTCCCGCGGCGCGGCCACATTCACGATGACCAGATAGAAGTGCCTTCGAGGTGCCGGCCGTCGGGTATTGTCGTCCCGGCCGGCCTCTGGAAAGCTGCGCCCCGGCCGGCGATGATCTCCTGATCGTGGCCTGCGGCGGGGGATCGATTGGAGCCGGCGTTTCAGACACATTTCGTCTACGAGCTCGCCACCCTGCTTGCCGTGCTCGATCCGACGGCGGCCATCCCGGTCTACCTGGCGGCAACCGCGGGGCTTTCCAGGCGCCAGTCGTTGCAGGTCGCCGCGTATGCCGTCGGCATGGCGTTCCTCGTCCTGCTCTTCTTCATCGGTGCGGGCCAGCTGCTGCTCGAGGCGCTCAGGATCCCGATGGCGTCCTTCCAGCTCGCCGGATCGATCGTCCTGTTGTTGTTCGGCCTGAAGCTGGTGCTGGGGCAGATCACTGCGGAGATCGCCGCCATGCCCGCGACCGCCACGATGGCGCAGCGGGCGATCTATCCCCTGGCGATCCCGACCATTGCCGGCGCGGGGGCGATGCTGACGGTGGTGCTGCTGACCGACAACAACACCAGGTCGATCGCCGAGCAGGCGCTCACGACGTCACGCATGGCGATCGCCCTCGTCTTCGTCTTCTGCGTTCTTCTCCTCTCCCGGCTGATCCTTCGCCTGATCGGACAGCCGGGAATCGAGATCGTCAGTCGCGTGTCCGGGCTGGTCCTGGCGAGCATCGCCGTGAGCGGCATCGTCACCGCGATAAAGCTGAGCTTCGGGATGACGTGAGCGGCGTCGGAACAGGAGGCTTCCGTCAGCGGCGCCAGTCGTCCTCGGCGGGCAGTCCGGCAAGGACGTCGGCATGCGCTGCGCCCACCCGGGCATCGAACCGGCCGCCCGAGAACCGCACCGACAGGATCTTGCCATCCTCCGTCGTCAGCTCGAGGTCCCTGCGGCCGATGGCGTCGGCGAGTTCGGCCGGCGCCATGCGGATCTCGCCCGATCCCACGACCTCGCCGGGCTTGGTGCAGAAGCCGTCGATCTCGTAGGCGGCCGGGCCGAGCACGACATCGCCGCAGCGCAAGGTTCCGCTGCCGCGCAGCACGCCGAGGTGGCGCATGTAGCCGCGTGACGGCCGTGTCATTGCAAGCCGCCGGCCACGGCGCCGACGCGCACGTGAAGATCAAAGGGCAGGCCTGCCGCGCCGAAGCGCTCGAGGCGGCCACGGCGCTCGAAGCCCAGCCAGCCAAGACACCGGCCGCGGAACCGGTTGCGCGCATCGCATACCGTTTGCAGCATGGCCCACCGACGCTGCCAGGCGTCGAGCCGCTGGCGCGCCAGCCACAGCGTGTCGACGAGGTCGTCATGGGCGAGCGTCGACACCATCGCCGCCCATGGCGTGGCCGCCCGAAATTCCGCCGGCACGCCGGAGGAGGGGATGATGCCGAAGATCGCGGCGGCATCGCCGCGGATCAGCAGGACGTGCGAACCTCCGCTCATCCAGCCCCGCAGCACGTCGAGCGCGGGGCGTCCTTCGAGCGCTTCCATCTCGAGGCGATCGTCGCCGCGCAGCCTGCTGGCGACGTGTTCGGCATCGCCCGGCAAGGCACGCCGCGTGGTGCAGCCCGCGGGCAAGCCGTGCACAGGCGGCCCGCCGGCGC
>JAEWIV010000449.1 GCA_023386865.1 Pseudomonadota bacterium | reverse complement strand
CATCGCCTTGCCGTAGTAGCGGCTGCCGTAGTAGCGGCGGATGTAGGTGCCGAACATGGTGAAGAGCTTGGTGGTTTCGGACATCTCTTTGGCGCGATTGCGCCAGTTGCGATGGAAATCCATCAGGCTGGTGACGTAGAGATCCGGCCGGCTGACGCCGTAGCCGTCACCCCACATCATCGTCTGGGTCAGGCCCTCGGTGCCGATCGGCATCCACAGCGCCGGCGCGAGCATGTGCATGGGGATCGAGACCTCGCCCACCGTGGCGCCGAGCGTCTCGAACTTCTTGGCCGCCGCCCTCACCTTGGCGTTGACGTCCTTCTCGGCATTGGCCTGGGCGAAGCCCTCCGTCACCAGGCCGATCTTGAGCCCCTTGATGTCGCCCTGCAGCGCCTTGGTGTAGGGATGAGTCTTGACGTTGACCTGCCGCGAATCGTAGCCGTCGGGACCGGCCAGCACTTCCAGCAGCAGGGCGTTGTCGGCGACGTTCGCCGTCATCGGGCCGGTGTGATCGACATAGATCTCGATCGGCATGATGCCGGTATAGGGCACCAGCCCGTGCGTCGGCTTCATGCCGCAGATGCCGGAGAACGACGCGGGCATGCGGATCGAGCCGCCCTGGTCGCCGCCCAGCGCCATGTCGACCTCGCCCAGCGCCACCAGCACGGCGCTGCCAGACGACGAGCCGCCGGCCGAATAGCCCATCTTGTGCGGGTTGTGCACGGCCCCGGCCGCGTTGGTGTGGCTGCCGCCTGACAGGCAGAAATTCTCGCAATGCGCCTTGCCGACGATGGTGCCGCCGGCGTCGAGGATGCGGGTCACCACGGTGGCGTCGATGTCGGGTACATAACCTTCGAGCGTAGCCGCGCCGTTCATCATCGGCACGCCGGCCAGCATGATGTTGTCCTTCAGCACGACGGTCTTGCCCTTGAGCTTGCCGCGCGAGGCGCCCTCGACCGTGGTCTTGACGTACCAGGCATTGTGCTTGTTCTCGTCGGCGGTCGGGCGATAGCCCGGCGTGCGCGGATACTTCACCCGCGGCAGGTTGTCGGGCATGGCGTCGACGACGTTGTAGGCCGCCACGCTCCCCCGCATCAGCTCGATGAAGGACTTGATGTCCGCCTGGGTCAGCGACAGGCCGACATCGGCCGCGACTTCGCGCAATTGCTCCTCAGTGGGGACTTGAACGGCCATGGGGTCTCCTCCTTCGGTTGGATTTGTTCAGTCGTCCCGACCAAGGCCCGAAAGGCCGCGCGGAGGGACGACGGGTCGAGCTGAACTCATCGTCATCTACGGCGCCAGATGGTGCATCAGGCGCGGATCGCATCTGACCGATGCGGCGGGACCGTCGAGCGCGACGTGCCCGCGATCCATCACGTAGGCATGACCCGCGACCTCGAGCGCGAGCTCGATATGCTGCTCGACCAGGATGACGGCCATCTCGCGCGACAGCTGCTTCAGGCGACCGGCGATCTCCTCGATCACGCCGACCCAGACGCCTTCGGTCGGCTCGTCGAGCATCAGCAGCCGCGGCCGGCCGAGCACGGCGCGGCCGATCGCCAGCATCTTGCGCTCGCCGCCCGACAAGGTGCCGGCGGTCTGCTGCAGGCGCTGGGCGAGCTTGGGGAAGAAATCGAGCACGTAGTCCATGCCCGAGCGGTCGGGCTGGCGCACGCAGCCCAGCAGGAGGTTCTCGCGCACCGTGAGCTTGGTGAAGATGGCATGCTCCTGCGGCACGTAGCCGATGCCGCGCCGCACCCGCTGCTCGGCACGCTCGCCTTCGACGGCGGCGCCGTCGAGCCGAATGGTGCCCGCCATCGGCGGCAGCTCGCCGAACAGCGCCTTCAGCAAGGTCGACTTGCCGGCGCCGTTGCGGCCCAGCACGGCGACGGCGCCGCGCGCCGGCACCTTGAGCGACACGGCGAACAGCGCCTGGCTGCGGCCGTAGCCGGCGCTCAGGCCGGCGACTTCGAGGAAGGCCTGGTCAGACACGGGTGGTGAACACCTGCTGGACCTTGGGCGAGCGCTGGATGGTCTCGACGTCGCCTTGGTCCAGCACGCGGCCCTGGTCGAGCACCGTCAGGTGATCGCAGATGTCGCGGATGAAATGCAGGTCGTGCTCGACGATCACCAGCGTGCAGTGCGCCTTGATCGGCGCCAGCAGAGTGCCGGTCACCCGCCGCTCCTCCGGGCTCATGCCGCCGGTCGGCTCGTCGAGCAGCAGCAGCTTGGGCTTGAGCGCCAGCGCCATGGCGATCTCCAGCCATTGCTGCTGGCCGTGGCTGAGCTCGGCGGCAAGATCGTCGGCGCGGTCGATCAGGCGGAAACGCTCGAGCAGCGCCGTGACCTCGCCGTCGAGCGCGCGGCGCGACGACGACAGCAGCAGGCGCATCAGGCTCTCGCCCGATTGGATCGCCAGCAGGACGTTGTCGTAGACCGAGAGCTCGGGCATCACGGCGGTGATCTGGAACTTCAGGCTCATCCCCAGGCGGGCGCGCTCGTAGGGCGTGGCGCGGGTGATGTCGTGGCCGTCGAACACGATGGTGCCGCCGTCGGCGAAGTGGGCGCCGGCGATCGCCTTCAACAGCGTGCTCTTGCCCGAACCGTTGGGTCCGATCAGGCCGTGGAACGTGCCGGCCTGCACGTCGACATCGACGCTCTCCAACGCCCGCAAGGTGCGGAACGACTTGCTGACGCCGCGGATCTGCAGGAGCGCCATGGTCATGCCGACCGAAACCGGGCGCGAGGTGTAGTAGAGACTACACAGCCTTGCAGGCGGCTCCGGTCGGGATGACTGAGAGGGGAAATGGTCATGGCCCTAGCTTCCATCCGGCTTCCGCCGGCCGTACGAGCCGATGCGCTCGCGATCGGAGACGAGCAGGCCCAAGAAGCCCTTGGGCTGGAACATCACCACGGCCAGCAGCACCAGTCCGAGGATGACCGGCCAGATGCGCTTGATGGCGTCGATGTCGGCCAGCACGTAGGTCAGCACCTCGACGGCCACGGTACCGAGCACCGGGCCGATCAGGGTGCCCGAGCCGCCGAACAGGCAGTAGATCACCGCCGTCGTCGACAGGCCGGGGCCCATGTTGCCGGGGCCGATGAAGCCCTGGTGATAGCTGTAGAGCGCGCCGCCCAGGCCCGCGACCATGCCGGCGAGCGAGAACACCAGCGCCTTGAAGAGCTGCACGCGGTAGCCGAAGAAGGCCAGCCGTTCCTCGTTCTGGCGCATGCCGGCCAGCACCAGCCCGAGCTGCGACTGCTTGAGAAAGCGCGCGCCGGCATAGACCACGACGAGGATGACCAGCGCGAGGGAATAGAACGCCGTGCCTTCGACGAACTCGTAGGCGCCGAGCTGCACCAGCTTGACCGAGGAGAGGCCGTTGCCGGCGCCGACATACTGCCAGCCCGAGACCAGCCGCTCGGCGGCGTAGGAACCGGTGAGCGTGCCCAGCGCCACGAAGATGGTGGTCGGCGCCTTGCGGCCGAGCAGCAGGAAGGCGGCGAACAGCCCGGCCAGAGCCAGGCCGACCAGCATGGCGAGCGGCAGCGTCGCCCACAGCTGGCTGAACTCGAGGTCGCGGCCGACCAGGGCGATGGCGTAGCCCGCGAC
>JAEWIV010000428.1 GCA_023386865.1 Pseudomonadota bacterium | reverse complement strand
CGAGGCGAGCCGCGTCAGCAGGGAATCGGCGCGGCTGGTCAGGATGATGGGGACCCGTGCGCCCAGCACGATGCCGGCGGCGTCGGCGCCGGCGAGGAACGACAGGCTCTTGGCGAGCATGTTGCCGGCCTCGAGGTCGGGCACGATGAGGACATTGGCCTTGCCGGCGACCGGCGAGACGATGTGCTTGATGGCCGCCGCTTGCTCGCTGATCGCGTTGTCGAGCGCCAGCGGGCCGTCGAGCAGCGCGCCGGTGATCTGGCCGCGATCGGCCATCTTGCACAGCGCCGCCGCCTCGACCGTGGAGGGCACGCGCGGATTGACGGTCTCCATGGCGCTCAGGATCGCCACGCGCACCTGCTGCGTGCCGAGCGCGCGCGCCAGGTCGACGGCGCTCTGCACGATGTCGACCTTCTCTTCCAGCGTCGGCGCGATGTTGACGGCGGCGTCGGAGATGATCAGTGCCTGGTCGTGATTGGGCACATCCATCACGAAGCAATGGCTGATGCGCCGTGCCGTCCGTATGCCGGTGTCGCGCGCCACGACGGCACCCATCAGCTCGTCGGTGTGAAGGCTGCCTTTCATCAGGCCTTCCGCCCGTCCGGCCCGAACCAGCTCGACCGCCTTGGCAGCCGAATCGTGGCTGTGCTGGGATTCGACGAGCTCGAAGCCGCCGATGTCGATGCCGGCGCTCGCCGCCACGGACCGCACGCGCGCCGGCGGCCCCACGAGGATCGGCCGCAGCAGACCGAGCCGTGCCGCCTCCGCGGCGCTTTCGAGCGAAATGTCGTCGCAGGGATGGGCGATCGCCGTCGCCATCGGCGGATGCTTGACGGCGACGGCGATCAGGCGGTCGTACTTGTCGTGCCGTCGGGCGGTGGTTGCGGCGTCGGGCATGCTAGGCCGCCTTCGACGGTTGGCTGCCGGCGACCGAGAACAGCTCCTCGAGGCGCTTCAGCCGTCGCCGGCCCTCCTCGGGCAGTTCGCCGCTGGCGCCGAGCACGTCCGTCACGGCCTTCCACCCTTCGCTGCGCAGCAGCGCATCGTCGGGCAGCAAGCGTGGAATGGCACGAACCGCGCGCTCCTCGTCGAGCCGCAGCAGCATGTACTGGTCGCGGAATATCGCCTTGATCTCTGCCATGGTGCGCCGACGGTTGGCCGGCTGGAGGCGACGGATCGCCTGCAGCACGCTGAAGCCCCGTTCATCGACGGTGCGCTCCGGCAGTCGCACGTGCATGATCGAGCGGATCACGGCCTCGACCAATCCGCCGACGTCGAACCGCTTCTCCAGATCGGCGCGCCAGTGCGCCTCGATCACCTCGCGGGCGAGATCGCGTTCGATGCGGCGCTGTGCCGGGGCCGTCGAGGCACCCAGCCCGACCATCGCCTGCACGATCGGCGAGCCGTAAGTCGCCAGGAACGCCGCTTCCGTCGCGGCGTCGCGTGCCACCCGATAGTTCTCCCAGCAGGTGGTGATCCAGGTCGAGGCGATTTTCTCCAGCGTGAGCAGCGGGTTGTCGGCCGCCACCGGCTTGCGGTCGGAACGAACCGACTCGGCCAGCGCCTTCACGGGCGCCATCGCGGGATTGCGGTCGGAAAAGGCGGCGAATCGCAAGCGGTTGGGATGGAGCTGTCGTACGAGGTCGGCCCCCTCGCGGGTCGCCATCGCCTTGACGGCGGGCTGCAGCAAGGTGCGATAGAGGCCGTGATTGATCTCCGACAGGCGCGCCACGGTCGCGAAACGCTGGTTGTCGTCCTCGCTGCTGGCGCCCAGCGCCCGGATGTCCGCCAGCGTGCGCGCCTCGAGCCGGAACAGGTACTTGCCGTGGATCAGCTCGGGGCGGGCCGTGTCCTCGCCGACCTCGCTGATCACCGCCTCGTAGAGACCGGGTGGCAGCAGGTCGATCATCTCCATGCAGCTGGCGAACTCGGCGTGTTCCTTGGTGGCGACCTTGCCGGAGACGAAGATGCCGAGGTGCCCGATCGACTGATGCAGCGTGTAGACGATGGTCTGGCCGTTGGCGACGATCTCGTCCTCATGCTCGTAGAGGTCCGTGATCCAGCCCAGCGCCTGCTGCGGCGGGGTGATGTTGTCCCCCCAGGAGCACAGCACGATGATGGGCGAGCGGATGTTGCGCAGGTCGATGCGCACGCCCTCGGAGGTGCGGATCTCACCCGAGGTGAGTTTGTTGCCGACGAAGAGATTGTCGGCGATCCACTGCATCTCTGCCGCATTCAGCAGGACGGGGTTGCCCCACCATGTCTCGAAGTCGAGGAAGCGGGACGCCTCGGTATCGACCTTGGAGTAGAGGTTGTAGGGCTTCTCCCACCACGTGTTGGCCGGATTCAGGGATTCGAAGTTGCCCACCAGGTTGGCGCCGTCGAAGATCCCGTTGCCGATGTCGCCGGCCAGCGCGGTCAACCAGGTGCCGCCCAGCGTGCCGCCGAGATAGCGCATCGGATTGCGCCCGCGAACGCCCGCCCAGTAGGAGAGCGGCGATCCCGCCAGCAGGATCGGGCCGAACAGGTCCGGACGGATGGCGGCGCTCATCATGAGCTGCCAGCCGGCCTGGCAATTGCCGATGACGACCGGTTTGCCCTCGGCGTCGGGATGCCGTCGGGCGACCTCCTCGAGGAAGGCCGCCTCGGCGGCGCATACGTCTTCGATCGTCTGACCGGGCACCGGTTCGGGCAGGAACCCGATGAAGTAGCATACATGCCCGGCCGCGATGGCTGCGCCGATCTCACTGTCGTGCTTCATGCCGCCGATGCCGGGACCGTGTCCGGCACGCGGGTCGACGACCACGAAGGGCGGCTTGGCCGGGTCGGTTGCCTTGTCCTCCGGCGGCAGGATGCGCACCAGAACGTAGTTGACCGGCCGGGGGAGGGTGCGGCCATCGCAGACCAATTCGAAGGGGAAACTCAGCACGTGCGGCGCGTTCCTGGCGCTCTGCTCGAGATACGTGTTGCCGCGCTGGCGAAGTGCATCGAGTGTGAGGATCGAGCGCTGCCAGGCGTCGACCCAGTATTCCTGGATGAAGTTCGGGCCGCCCAGATCGTTGGCCATTCGTCGCGCTCCTGTCTGTGCCGGCAACGCGGGTAGTCGATGCGGAAAATTTCGACATTGATCTTGGTCAAAGCTTGGGCCGGTCGGCCATGCGAGGGAAGCCGTCCCAAGCAGCCGAACGACCGATGAACGCGCCGCACCACCACGAGCATCCCGAACCGCAATTCAGTCATGCTGACGAAAGACGAGCCGCCGGCAAGGCTCTGCGCGACCAGGTGCCACGCGACGCGCACAGTCATTGGCGGGCGCCCAAGCAGCGGCGCGACATCATCGAGATCCTCGAAGCCTCGAATCAAGGCCGTCTCGATAGTCTGATCCCGATCCGTTACGGCCGCATGATGGTATCGCCATTCG
The DNA here is from genome assembly GCA_023386865.1 of Pseudomonadota bacterium. GTDB lineage: Bacteria > Pseudomonadota > Alphaproteobacteria > Reyranellales > Reyranellaceae > Reyranella. The sequence continues at coordinate 9,752 of JAEWIV010000428.1, read as the reverse complement.
CCTTCTTCCGAGGCTCGGCCGACATCATGGCGGCCGACCTTGCGTCGACGCCGGTCTCCGGCATTCGGGTCCAGGCCTGCGGCGACGCGCATCTCTCGAATTTCGGCGGCTTCGCGACGCCCGAGCGGCGCATCATCTTCGACATCAACGACTTCGACGAGACGCTGCCGGCGCCCTGGGAATGGGACCTCAAGCGCCTTGCCGCGAGCTTTGTCGTGGCGGGTCGGCAGATCCGGCTGGCCGAAAGCGACGCGATACGAGCGGCGCGCGCCGCTGCACGCTCCTATCGCGAGCGCATGTCCGACTACGCCGAAATGCGATCGCTCGACGTCTGGTACGACGCGATCGATGTCGAGCGTTTCCTCAAGGCGATGGACTCGGAGCAACGCCGCGCGCTCATCCGTGAGCGGCTGGAAAAGGTCGAGGAGAAGAACGTCCCCGAATACCTGTTCCCCAAGCTTGCCGAGCATCGCGACGCCAGGCCCAGGATCAAGGACGACCCGCCGCTCATCTTCCATCCGACTCCCGCGCAGGCGCCGGGCCTCGAGTCGGGCTACAAGGACGCCATCGCGCAGTATCGCGAATCGCTCGGGGAGCACGTGCGCGTCCTGTTCGATCGCTTCCAGTTCTGTGACCTCGCGATCAAGGTCGTCGGCGTCGGCAGCGTCGGCCGCATGTGCGCCGTTGCCTTGTTCATGGCGGCCGATGACGACCCGATCTTCCTCCAGGTCAAGGAGGCGGTGCCGTCCGTGTTGGAGCCCTATGCCGGCAAGAGCCTTCATGCCAATCATGGCCAGCGCGTCGTGGTCGGCCAGCGGCTGATGCAGTCGGCAAGCGACCTGTTCCTCGGCTGGACGCGGGGCAAGGATGGCCGCGACCGTTACATACGTCAGCTTCGCGACATGAAGGTGAGCGCGGTGATCGAAAGCTTCGATGCCGGCGACCTCAGGGCGTACGGCCGCGTCTGCGGCTGGGCGCTGGCGCGCGCCCATGCCCGCTCCGGCGATGCCGCCATGATCTCGGGCTACATGGGAGCGAGCGAGGTATTCGACGACGCCATCGCCGACTTCGCCGTCGAATATGCCGATCAGGGCGAGCGCGACTATCGCACTTTCGTGAAGGCAATCCGCAAGGGCCGGATCAAGGCGACACCGGTCGAGTGATCAGCCGCCCAGCGCGACGGCGACCAGGACCACCGCCACGCCGAGAACGCCGACGATGAGCGATCCGCGCCAACCCGGCGTACCGGTGTATCGTGCCCAACGGTAGCCGATGGCGACCAGAAGGAGAATCTGCAAGGCGTTTGCGGCGCGTAGCGCCGTTTCCGTGTCGCTGATGAGCAGCAAAGGCATCAGGCCTGGTACCGCCGCCGCCGAAACCAGCACGAGGATGATCGCAGCGGCGATGAACTCCTCCCGCGTGAAGTGGGCGCGCTCCGACCCGGCATGGCGCAGCAGGTCGAGCACCGACCTGTGGAACGCCGCGCGGTCCTCTGCACGCGTCGGCGGCTCGCCTTCCAGGCCGAACTCCTCGCGGATCAGGGCGATAGCCTCTTCATCGCTGGTCGCTGCCTGCAGCCGGCGCACCAGCCGCACCCGGCGGTTGCGGTTGAACATCGAACCCAGCAGGTAGAACACCGCGTCGATGACGCCCCAGGCGACATTGCAGCCGGCCAGAGCGACCACGAGCTCGATCGGTTTCAGGGTGGCGGGCTCCGACAGCAGCCGCGCCCCGGCGGTCATGGTGAGCGCCATCACCAGGCCGAACAGAATCTCGAGCAAGCTTTCGCTCGGGTCGAGATAGCGGTCGATCAGACGCAGCATCTGGGATCAGTCGGTGGCCTTGCGCGGGGCGGCACCGATCGAGAGCGTGAGGTAGGCATTCCAGCCTTCGGGTCGATTGTACGCGGCGAATTCCTTGTAACCCCTGAGGTTGACGTCGAAGGCCAGGCCACCGCCGCTGAATGACCATCCGACCTGAGGCCCGATGCCGGCGACACTTGAACGGAAGTCGCCGAGGCGAGCCGAACCGCCGGTATCGGGACTGACCTGGTTGTAGACATAGCCGACGACGCCGGCATAGAGCGACTCGGTGAGGGCGTAGGACATGCCGAGGTCGACATGGCCGTCCATGCCGCTCTGATAGCCGGTCTGAGGATTGACGAAATTGTAGGTGAGGCCGGCCGTCACCGAGAACTCGAAGCCGGATGACGCAAGATAGGTGTAGCCGAGGCCCCAATCGATCGCCCAATGGCCTAGGCCGACGCCGGCCAGGCGGCTGGGGTCGTACGCGCCGGTCGGGGCGCTGCCCATGACGTAGACCATCGCATTGTGGCTGCCCTGCTGCCATTTCAGGGAGGCCATGGGATAGAGGTCGCTGATGCCCGCGGCGCTGTCGCTGGCGGCCGCGGACAGCGAACGGCCGCCTGGGCCGGTCAGGACACCCCACACGGAGGCGCCGGACTGCCCGACCGAGAAGGTGACGCCCAGCGCCAGTTGCCCGTTCAGCACCGGGGTCTCGAAGGTGTAGGAGGGCGTGATGTAGACGTACTGTTCGTTCACGGAGAGCCCGGCCAGCAGGCTGCCGCCGCGCGGGAAGCTCGTGCCGGCCATGGCACTGGCGCTGCGCACATAGACTATCGTCTCGAGCGAGAAACCGGGGTCGCCGGGCACGGCGGCAAAGCTTCCGAACTGTCCGGGTAGCCAGACGCTGGCGCCCCCTTCGTCGGCCAGCGCCAGGCCGGGGTGAAGCGCGGCCAATAGAACCGGAACGATCCGTCGCATTTATGCAGGATAGCCCGCTTGTGGCCGGGCCGTTTGATTGCGATCAAGTTCCTCGCCGGGAATGCGGGCTAGCAATTAAAGATGAAAGAGTTCCTGCATGCCGCAGAGATCGCCATCCGGCCGGCGGTGATCCTGTTCATGGGCGGCAATCGCCCGGCGACGCGCGGCGTGCCGCTGACGCTCGCCGCGACATGGGGGGCGTCGCGCTGGCTGGGCAGGGGCTCCGGCGCGGCCGCCTTGCGGAGAGTGCCGTGAGCTGGCTCGTCCGTTATCGCTTGCGCGAGTTCGCCAGATCCTCGTTCTGGTTGTCTCCGTCCCTCGCCCTGGTGGCGGCCTGGCTGGTCGGGAAGATCGTCCTGTGGCTCGTCCCCGATCCGCACTGGCCACGCTTCGACGACCGCGACGTGGAGGGCATGCGCGTCTCGATGGCCGCCTTCGCGTCCTCGATGCTGACCTTCATGGTGTACGCCGTGTCGGCGCTGCTGCTGGCCGTCCAGCTCGCCAGCGGACAGATCACGCCACGCCTGATCCGGCTCACCTTCGGCCGCTGGGAGATGAAGTTCGCCGCCAGCGTGTTCGTGTTCGCGTTCGGCATCAGCATGGTGGCCCTGGCCAACACGACGGAACAGTCACGGCATGCCGCTTTGATCATGCTGGCGATCGCCGGCAACATCGCGGCGATCGCCGTCTTCTTCTGGTTCGTGGAGGAGGTCGGGCTTGGCTTGCGGCCGGTCACCGTGCTGCAGAAGGTCTTCGCAGATGGCAAGGAAGCGATGGACGGCGTGTATCAGGGTGCGTTCGATCCCGGTCGGCAGGGGAGTCAGGGAACGGTCGACGGGCCTGGCAAGCGCGAGGGCCGAATCGTCGGCCGCAGCGGTGCGTCGGGCACCTTCCTCGCCTTCGGCAGCCGCGATCTCGTGGCTTTGGCGAAAAAGACGGCCTGCACAATCGAGTTGATCCCCCAGGTAGGCGATTTCGTTTCGACCGGCGACCCGTTGGCGTGCGTTTACCCGGCGGAATCGAGCGTGAGCGAAGAGGCAGTCAACGCCCTGGTCGCCTTCGGTCCGGAGCGGACGATGCGGCAGGATCCGATGTTCGCCTTCCGGATCATGGTCGACGTGGCGTCGCGCGCCTTGTCGCCGGCGGTGAACGATCCGACGACTGCGGTTCTGGCGATCGACCAGATCCACCGCCTGTTGCGCTATGCGGGGCAGAAAAATCTGGACAACGCCAAAGTCTACGACGAGGGCAAGGCGCTCCGGCTCGTCTTCCCGACGCCTGATTGGGACAATATCGTCGACTTGGCGACCACCGAGGTGCGCCAGTACGGCGCGACCAGCATACAGGTCGTCCGCCGCCTGCGGGCCATGCTCGAGCACCTGGTCGAGCGGCTGCCGGCGGCGCGCGCGGCGCCCTTGCACCGCGAGCTTGCGCTGCTGGAGCAAACGGTTGCCCGCAGCTTCCCCGAGAACGAGGACCGGCGGCGCGCCAACACAGCCGATTTGCAAGGGCTTGGAGGTTCGTCGAGTCGATCGGAGAGCTGAGCGCCCTCGATACTATCGGTTTGCCAGAGTCGATCGATGCGACACGCCGGATGGTGAGCGCCTTGGCGGTCTCAGAACGTCAGCCCGTACGCCGCCTCTTCGGTATAGATCGAGCCCGAGCGGCCGCCACGGCTGGAGTAGAGCGCGAAGTGGTCGGCAATCCACGGGCCGGCCTTGAAGGTCGAATGGCTCGCCATGAACTGCGCCAGATGGTGTCCGGTCTCCGCCCCGTTGCTGAAGCGCGCCAGGGTCACGTGCGGGCGGAACTTGCGGCGGTCGACTTCGATGCCGCAGTTGCGCGCCACGGTCGAGACCTTCTGCTGCAGCCGCTCGAGCCGATCGCTCCGCTCGACGGTGGCGACCAGCGCGCGCGGCTGCTTGCCGCTCGAGAACTGGTCGACGCCGGCGATGGCGATGGACAAGGGAGGCCCTGCGATGTCCGACAGTTCCTCCTCGAGGTCGCGCATGGTGCTGCCCTGCACCTCGCCGGCGAAGCAGAGGGTGACGTGGAAGTTTTCGGCCGGCACCCAGCGCGCGTCGGGCACCCCCGACTGCAGGGTGACGAGATCGTCGGCGACCTCTTCAGGGACGGGCAGGGCGACGAACAGACGTGGCATGGTCGTCCAGGTTCTTGATCACGAAAGGCAGGATGCGCTCGACGATCACGTCGACCCCCGCCGGGTTGGGATGGATACCGTCGCCCTGGTTGAGTTTGGGATCCTGCGCCACGCCGTCGAGGAAGAAGTCATAGAGCGGCACACCGTGCTTGTCGGCCAGCCGCTTGTAGAGGCCGTCGAACTGCTTGGCGTATTCCGGCCCGTAGTTGCGCGGCGCCAGCATGCCGGCCAGCCACACCGTGACGCCGGCCTCCTTGAGTTTGGCGATGATGGAATCGAGGTTTTTCTCGGTCGTGGCGGGATCGGTCGCGCGCAGGGCGTCGTTGGCACCGAGTTCGACCATGACGATGTCGGGCTTGTCGGCCAGCATCCAGTCGATGCGCTGCAGGCCGCCAGCGGTCGTGTCGCCCGACACGCCATGGTTGATGACGGTGACGTTGCGGCCGGCCTTCTTGAGGGCGGCCTCGAGCCTCGCCGGCATCGCCTGGGCCGGGCTGACGCCGTAGCCCGCCGCCAGGCTGTCGCCTAGCACGGCGAGCCTGGTCGGCGCGGTTTGTGCATTTGCCGCCGAAAGCCACAAAATCGCGATAAGCAGCGAATTGACCGCCGCCGCAAAACGACCATATCCACTACGGAAATTCATGCTCTCTCTTTCGGAGCCCGCTTGACCGTCCCGTCCCACGCCCGTGAGCCCATCGTCCGCCTTTCCGACGTCCATCTCGACATGGCAAGCGATGCCGGCACGGTCAATATCCTGCGCGGCGTCACTCTCGACATCGCCGTTGGCGAAATTGCGGCGGTTGTCGGCCCGTCGGGCGCGGGCAAGTCGAGCCTGATGATGGTGGCGGGCGGCCTCGAGCGCGCCACGTCTGGCCGCGTCGAGGTGGCGGGCCGCGACCTCGGGCCGCTCGACGACGATGCCCGGGCGCGCCTGCGGCGCGACCATATCGGCATCGTCTTCCAGGGCTTCCATCTCATTCCGACGATGACGGCGCACGAGAACGTGGCGCTGCCGCTGGAATTCGCCGGCCGCGCCGATGCCTTCGAGCTCGCCGAGGCGGCATTGCAGCGCGTCGGGCTCGGCCATCGCATCGGCCACTATCCGGCGCAGCTCTCGGGCGGCGAGCAGCAACGCGTCGCCGTCGCCCGGGCCTTCGTGAGCCGCCCCAAGCTCCTGCTGGCTGACGAGCCGACCGGCAATCTCGACGGCGCCACCGGCAAGCAGGTCATGGATCTCCTGTTCGAGCTGGCGCGCGCCGACGGCACGACGCTTATCCTGATCACCCACGACATGGTGCTGGCCGAGCGCTGCGACCGCATCCTGCGCATCGCCGACGGCCTGGTGGTCGGCGACGAGCGCACGCCTGCGGCGCTGGCTGCGCAATGAACCTCGCCTTCCGCCTCGCGCGGCGCGAGATGCGCAGCGGGCTGGGCGGCTTTCGCCTGTTCATAGCCTGCCTCGGTCTCGGCGTGGCGGCGATCGCCGCCATCCTGTCCTTCAGCCGCGCCGTCGAGGAGGGCCTGCGCGCCGACGCCCGCGAGATCCTGAGCGGCGACGTCGCAATCTCGCTGCTCTATCGTGAGGCCACTCCCGAGCAGATCGACTACATGAAGTCGCGCGGCGAGCTCGTGCGCTGGATCGACAGCCGCGCCATGGCGCGGCCGGTGAAGCCCGATGGGCGGGCGACCCTGGTGCAGCTCAAGGCGGTCGAACGGGCCTATCCGCTCTACGGCAGCATCGGCCTCAAGGACGGAATGAGCCTTGCCGGCGCCCTGGCCGAGAAGGATGGCGTGTGGGGCGCGGTGGTCGAGGAATCCGCGCTGCGCCGCATGAACATGGCGCTGGGCGATCGCGTGAAGGTGGGGGAGGTCACGGTCGAGGTGCGCGGCATCATCGCCCGCGAGCCCGACCGCGGGCTGAACGCCTTCGCGAGCCTGGGACCGCGGCTCATGATCCCCTACGAGGCGGTTTCCGCGTCGGGGCTGGTGCAGCCCGGCAGCCTGTTGAACTACGAATATCGCCTGCGCCTGCCGCCCGGCATTTCCGACCTCGTCGTCATCGACGGCCTGAAGAGCCGTTTCCCCGACGCCGGCTGGCGGGTGAGGGGGCTCGCCGAAGCGGGTGGCGGCATCCGCTTCTGGCTCGACCGCCTCACGCAGTTCATCGGCCTGATCGGCCTGTCCTCGCTGCTGGTCGGCGGAGTCGGCGTCGGCAACGCCATCTCGAGCTTTTTGGCCGGACGGCTGCGCACCATCGCCACCCTGAAATGCCTGGGCGCGCCGGAGCGCCTGGTGTTTTCGACCTATCTCATCCAGCTGGCGGCTCTGGCGCTGGTCGGCGTGGTGGCGGGGCTGGTGGTGGGCGCCGGCCTGCCGTTCGTCGCCCAGTCGGTGATCGCCGACGTCCTGCCGGTGCGCGCGCGGGTCGCCCTCTATGCCTGGCCGCTCACCATTGCGGCGATCTTCGGCTTGCTGGTGTCGCTGCTGTTCGCCCTGATGCCGCTGTTGCGCGCCCGTCGGGTCTCCGCCGCGACCTTGATGCGCGGCGCCGTCGTTCATGGCGGCAGCCTGGTGTGGCGCGATGCCCTGCTGATCGGCGCGGTGGCGCTGGCACTCGCCGCCTTCACCGTCTTCACGGCCGAGAGCCGCCGCATCGCCGGCTGGTTCGTGCTGGGCGCGATCGGCGCCTTCATCGCCTTCCCGCTTCTGGCGCGGCTGCTGATGCTGGCCGCCGCCAAGGCCGGCAAGCCCAGGCTGGCCGGGCTCAGGCTGGCGCTTGCCAACCTGCACCGGCCGGGCGCGCCCACGCCCATCGTGATGCTGTCGCTCGGGCTTGGGCTCACCGTGCTGGTGGCGACGGCGCTTATCGAAGGGAACCTGCGCGAGCAGATCACCAAGCGCATCCCGAGCGACGCGCCGGCCTTCTTCTTCGTCGACATCCAGTCGGCCCAAATGCCGGCCTTCGAGAAGGCGCTCGCGGCCATTCCCGGGGCGGGACCGGTCGACAAGGTGCCGTCGCTGCGGGGTCGCATCACCAGGATAGGCGGCAAGCCTGTGAACGAGATCGCCGTGCCGCCGGACGCGCGCTGGGCGATCGACGGCGACCGCGGTGTCACCTACTCGGCGATGCCGCCCGAGGGCTCGCGCATCGTCGCCGGCGAATGGTGGCCGCCAGACTATCGCGGGCCGCAACAGCTCATCTCCTTCGACGAGGCCTTGGCCAAGGCCTTCGGCCTGGGGCTGGGCGATACCATCACGGTGAACGTGCTGGGCCGCGACATCGAGGCCAGGATCACCTCGCTGCGGCGCATCGAATGGACGACGCTCGCCATCAACTTCGTGTTCGTGTATTCGCCCGGCCTGCTGGACAAGGCGCCGCACACCTTCCTTGCCACGGTCAAGGCCGCGCCCGAAGCGGAGGATGCGATCTTCCGGACCGTCACCGATCAGTTCCCCAACGTCACCGTGGTGCGGATCCGCGACGCCATCGAGACGGCGGCGGGCGTGCTGGGCAATATCGGGCTGGCGAGCCGGGTCATCGGCTTCCTCAGCATCCTGGCCGGCGTGCTGGTGCTGGCCGGCGCCATGCTGGCGACCCAGCAGCGCCGCGTTCACGAGGCCGTCGTGATGAAGGTGTTGGGCGCCACGCGGGCGCGCATTGCCGGCATCTTCGCCTGGGAATTCGCGGCGCTGGGGCTGGCGACGGCGTTGGCCGCCCTGGGCGTCGGCACACTCGGCGCCTACCTCGTCGTACGCCGGCTGATGGGGCTCGACTGGACCTTTCTGCCGACCGTGGCCGTGCTGGTGGCTGTCGGCGCCATGGCGCTCACCTTGGCGTTCGGCCTGGCCGGAACTTTGGCAGCATTGCGGCAGCGGCCGCTCGCCCTGCTGCGCAACGAGTGACGGGTTCGCTCCGGGTGAAATCAACTCGTCATGATCCGGGGCGTTTAGCCTATTGATTCACATCGTCTGAGCCCCCAAATTACCCGCTCGAAGGGGCTCGCCAATGAGGCCCCTCTGGAGGCTAGGACCACACATGGCAAACCCGAACTTCAGCACCTTCGGCCGCGGCAGTGTTGCCGACCAGGCGGCATTCGATGTCGGCCTGCGCGCCCACATGGTGCGTGTCTACAACTACATGGCGTCGGGCCTCGCGCTGTCGGGCATCGTCGCCTTCGGACTCTTCGCTTCGCAGGAGCTCGCGAGCCTGTTCTTCCAGTTCCAGGGAGGCCGCATGGTCGGCCTCAACGTTCTGGGCTGGGTCGCGATCTTCGCGCCGCTCGGCCTTCTGCTGCTCGTCTCGTTCCGCGCCGCGTCGATGAGCGTGGGGGCGGTGCAGGCCGTCTACTGGGCGGTCACGGCCTTGATGGGCGTCAGCCTGTCGCTGCTGTTGTTCCGCTACACCGGCGCGTCCGTCGCCCGCACCTTCTTCATCACCGCTGCCGCGTTCGGTGCGCTGAGCCTCTACGGCTACACCACCAAGCGCGACCTGACGGCGATGGGCAAGTTCCTGTTCATGGGCTTGATCGGCCTGATCCTGGCCGGCCTGGTCAACATGTTCTGGCCGTCGGGCACGATGAGCTTCATCATCTCGGCCGCCGGCGTGCTGATCTTCTCGGGCCTGATCGCGTACGACACCCAGAAGATCAAGGAGCAGTATGCCGACGCGTGGGGCACCGACGTCGCCGAGAAGGTCGCGATCTTCGGCGCGCTCAGCCTCTACCTCGACTTCGTCAACCTGGTCCAGTTCCTGATGAGCTTCCTCGGCCAGGAACGCGAATAGCCCAGACCGATCTTTGAGCGAGACG
>JAEWIV010000395.1 GCA_023386865.1 Pseudomonadota bacterium | reverse complement strand
CGCCCGCGGGGGGCCGCGCCACTGGAGTGGTGCGCCCCCGCGCAACGACCTAGACCACTGTCACCTTGCCGGTCGCCAGTTCGTAGACGCCGCCGACGACGCTGAGCTTCTTCGCCGCCACCATGTCGGCCAGGATCGGCTTGGCTTCGAGCAGGCGCTGGACGTTGTAGCGGACGTTCGCCACGACGGCGCGCTGATAGAGGTCGTCGCCCGACTGCTTCAGGGCCGGTTCGACGCCCGGCTTCATGGCGCGCACCAGATCGGCGATGTGGCCCGGCAGGTTGTTGCCCTTCTGCAGGGCGTCGACGGTGGCGTTTACGGCGCCGCAGCTCGAATGGCCCAGAACCATGATCACCTTGGTGCCGAGCACGGCGGCGCCGAATTCCAGGCTGGCCAGGCCCTCGGTCGTGACGAAGTTACCGGCTACGCGCACGACGAAGAGATCCCCCGGCGCCTGGTCGAAGGCCAGCTCCGGCGCGACGCGGGAATCGGCGCAGCCGAGAATCGCGGCGAACGGCGCCTGTCCGCGCGCACGCGCCGCCCGGCTAGCCGAGAAGTCGCGCTCGTTCATCTTGTTGGACACGTAACGGGCGTTGCCGTCGACCAGCAGTTTCAGCGCCGCCTCCGGCGTCTCGGCGGCCCTCGCCGGCTGGGCCTGGGCAACACCGGCGAGTGGTGCGGCGGCCACTGCGGCCAAGCCGGCGCCCATCATGACGCGTCGTGACAATCCGGCAGCAAGACAAGCGTTACACATGGATACTCCGTTGACATGAACCGGCACACCCTATGCCGGCTTTCACAGGTCACGCAATGACAGCAAATGCATAACCCGCCTCCTTCACACCGAGGATGAGTTCGGCAACGGCCGGCCGACGCCCCACGTTCAAGCGCGGTGCACGCATGGCCGTACGTTCTGCTTTACGTCGCCCTGTTCGCCGCTTTCGGCGTGGCCTCGCCGTACTGGCCGAAGCTCTATGAAAGCAAAGGCTTGGCACCCCAAGAGATCGGGCTGGTCCTCGGCGCCGCGTTGTTGATGCGCCTGGCGGCGGGCCCGCTGGTCGGGCGGCTCGCCGACCTGTTGTCATCGCTGCGCCTCGTCCTCGCGATCTGTATCGTCGTGGCTGCAGCAGCGGCCGCCGCATACGCATGGGCCGGCACCTTCTGGCTGGTTCTGCTGATCGCCGTCGTTCAAGCTGCCGCCCTTGCGCCGACCACGTCGCTTGCCGATGCGCTGACGGTCAACGCGCCTGCGCCGGCGCGGCAGGAAACGCCGTTCGAATACGGCCGGGTGCGCGGCGCGGCATCGGCTGCTTTCCTGGTGGGCACCCTGGCCGCCGGTCAGCTCATAGCGTCAGCCGATCTCAGCCCTGTCATCTGGTCGAACGCGACACTCCTGGCCGTGGCGGCGGCTGCCGTCGCATTGCTCCCCCGCCCCGCCTCCGCTCCCCGACTGTCGGCCGATGATCCCCCTGTAGCGGCCAGGGTGCGTGGCCTTCTGAAGCTGCCGCCGTTCCGAGCCGTCATCGTCGTCTCCGCGCTGGTGTATGGCAGTCACGCAGCCTACGACGCGTTTGCCGTGATCCGCTGGAGCGCCGCCGGACTGCAGGCGCCGGTCATCAGCGCCCTGTGGGCCGAGGCGGTGGCCGCCGAGGTCATTGTCTTCCTGGCGATCGGACCGTGGCTGCTCGACCGGCTGGGCAGCCGCGGAGCCGCCATCGTGGCGGCGACCGCGGGCATCGTCCGCTGGTTCGTCATGGGCTTTACCAACTCGATCCTGCTGCTGGCTGTTCTGCAGCCGCTGCATGGATTCACTTTCGCGCTCCTCCACCTTGCCTGCATGCGCGTCATCGCGAACGTCGTTCCGCACGGCGTGGCAGCGACCGCACAGGCCGTCTACGCCTTCGGAGCCGGTGTCGTCACGGCAGTACTGACCTCGGTCTCGGGGATGCTCTATGCCCGTTACGGCGGATTGACCTTCATACCGATGGCAGCCCTTTGCGCCATTGCCCTGCCGCTTGCCTGGCGGGGATTCGGCGACAGTCGGCAGCAACCCGGCAGCATCCGCGCGCTTTAGATGTCATGCAGACGCTCTGGGAGATGATGTTCACCGGCATGGGCGCGGTCATGATCACCGTCAGCGTCGCCGTGCTCGTCGGGCTCTGTGTGCTGATCTGGTGGACCCACGGGATCGATTGACCGACCCGGGGGCGAGCCGCCCCGACTCAGCCGCCGAGGCTGTCCGGCTCGGGCACTCTTCTGCCGGAATCATCGCCGTCGGTGGTACGCGGATGCCGGCGATGGAGGAATACGGCCAGCTCCTCGCGCGCGCCCTTCCCAGCCGATCGTACTGCTGCTTCGAACAGGTCGTGCTGTATGTACGCCGGCAACTGGCCCCAAACCTTGGCGGCCGCCTGCCCCAAAGCGGTCGTAAGCTCGTCAGGAGTCATTCCATCACCTCGTCGGCGGGAGGACGGAGGATGGGCAATTATCACCGCTTTTCCGGCGGGTCGGCAAGCTCCGTGCGCGCCGAGAGGGGCGGCGCCACCTCCTCGAGCGGTCGGCATTCGGCCTTGACTCCCAGGCGCAAGGTCACCAGGGCGGCCACGATCATCAGAAGTGCCCCCAGCATGTAGCCGATGACGATTTCGTTCGGGCTTTCGCTGGCAATCAGCACGCCGAACAGCCACGGTCCCCCGACACCGCCCAGAAGGGTGCCGAAGGCATAAAACAACGCGATGGTGAGTGCGCGAATTTCCAGCGGAAAGCATTCACCGACCGTCAGGTAGGCGGCGCTCGCCGCCGCCGAGGCGAAGAAGAACACGACGCTCCACATTGCGGTCTGCGTGGTCGCCGTGAGCACGCCTTGGGCGAACAACCAGCCGGTGAGGGCCAGCAGCAGGCCCGACAGGCCGTAGGTCGCGAAGATCATGGTCTTGCGGCCGACCGAATCGAACAGCGGTCCGAGCAGCAACGGGCCCAGGAAATTGCCAAGCGCGAAGGGCAGGATGTAGAGCCCGACCTTGTCGGCCTCGATGCCGTAGAAGCGCGTCAGCACCAGCGCATAGGTGAAGAAGATGGCGTTGTAGACGAAGGCCTGCGCCGCCATCAGCACCAAGCCGAGCGTCGTGCGACCCGGATAGTCCGACAGCAGCGTGCGCGCGACCGACAGCATGGTCGTGCGATGCGTGTCGCCAAGCGCAAGCCGCGCTGTCACGGGCGCCAGGGTCACCCGTTCGCTGGCAACGACCCGCGCCTCGATGTCGTCGACGACACGTGCCGCCTCGCCCGGCTGTCCGTGCAGCATCAGCCAGCGTGGACTTTCGGGCAGGAAGCGACGCAGGTAGAGGATGACCAGCCCCAGAACGGCGCCGCTGCCGAAGGCGAGCCGCCAACCCATGTCGGGGCCGAGCGCGGCCGGATCGAGCAGCCACACGGAGAGCAGCGCACCGCCCGCCGCACCGACCCAGAAGCTGCCGTTGATGGCGAGATCGACGCGGCCGCGCAGGCGGGCCGGAATCAGTTCCTGGATCGCCGAATTGATCGCCGAGTACTCGCCGCCGATGCCCGCGCCCGTGAGGAAGCGGAACACCAGGAAGCTCCAGAAGTCCCATGAGAAAGCGGTCAGCGCGGTGGCCACCAGATAGACACCGAGCGTGACGTTGAACAGTTTCTTGCGGCCCAGCCGGTCGGTGAGATGGCCGAAGAACAACGCGCCAAGCACGGCGCCGGCGAGATAGGCACTGCCGGTCAGCCCGACCTGCTCGGCAGTGAGCTGCAGGCGCGGGCTGGTCTGCAGCGCCGCCGCGACCGATCCGGCGAGGGTGACCTCCAGCCCGTCGAGAATCCAGGTGATGCCGAGCGCCACCACCACAAGCCGATGGAATCGGCTCCACGGAAGCCGGTCGAGTCTGGCCGGCACGTCGGTATGCGTGCCGCGGATGGGGCGGTCGGGAGCCATCGGATGGCAAATAACACCCTGACTGCACCGAAGGTTCCGTTGGCGGGCCGCTGCAACGCTGGCTTGCCGCGGCAGCTGTAGTGACGAAACCATCGTCTGCTATTGTGCGAGGATGAGCGATAGTACCTTGTCGGCGGGGACGACTCCCGCCGCCACGCCTGCAGTTTCCCCGGCATCGACGGTTTCGGCAAACAACACGACCTTCGCGGTCATCCTTTCCCTGAGCTTCTGCCACCTGCTCAACGACATGATGCAGTCGCTGGTGCCGGCGCTCTATCCCATCCTCAAGGACAACTATGCGCTGAGCTTCGGCCAGGTCGGCCTGATCACGCTCGCCTTCCAGTGCACCGCTTCGATGCTGCAGCCGCTGGTCGGCCTCTACACCGACAAGAAGCCCCAGCCGTATTCCCTCATGATCGGCATGGGATTCACCCTCGTCGGCCTGCTGCTGATGTCGCGCGCCGACTCCTATCCCATGATCCTGATCGCCGCGGCGCTCATCGGCATGGGCTCGTCGGTGTTCCACCCCGAGGCCTCGCGGGTGGCGCGCATGGCGTCGGGCGGCCGCTACGGCCTGGCTCAGTCGCTGTTCCAGGTCGGCGGCAACATGGGGTCCGCGGCCGGCCCGTTGCTCGCAGCGTTCATCGTCGTGCCGCACGGCCAGCACAGCATCGTGTGGTTCTCCGCAGCCGCCCTGGTGGCGATGCTCGTGCTGTTCCAGGTCGGCGGCTGGTACGCACGCCGGCGCGCCGAGCAGAAACCCGCCGCGCGCAAGGCCACCACGGCTGCTGCGCCAGCGCTGTCGCGCCGCCGCGTCTCGGTCGCTGTCGCCATCCTGGTGGCGCTGCTGTTCTCGAAGAACGTCTACAGCGCGAGCCTCGGCTCGTACTTCACGCTCTATCTGATGGCGAAGTTCGGCATCGACGTGGCGACGGCGCAGTTCTACCTGTTCGCCTTCCTGGTCGGCATCGTCGGTGGGACCATCGCCGGCGGCGCGGTGGGCGACAAGGTCGGCCGCATCCCGGTCATGTGGTTCTCGATCCTGGGCGCCCTGCCCTTCGCGCTGATGCTGCCTTACGCCAATCTCTTCTGGACGGGTGTGCTGGCCGTCGTGGTGGCGATGATCATGGCGTCGGCGTTCTCCGCCATCCTGGTCTATGCCCAGGAGCTCATGCCGGGCCGCGTCGGCTTGGTGGCCGGCATGTTCTTCGGCTTTTCCTTCGGCCTGGGCGGGCTGGGCGCCGCCGCGCTCGGCGAGCTGGCCGACTGGACCAGCATCGAGACGGTATACAAGGTCACGCCGTTCCTCCTGTTGCTGGGAGGCTTGACGGCCTTCCTCCCGCGCCGGCCCGGTGAGCCCAGGAACATCCGCTAGAAGGTCCGTCGACAGCCTCTACGGCACGCAAGCAATGCGCTAAACTGGCGACGATATGGCGCGTTCGCCTACACCTGCGCTGCAGCCGGCCGCCACGCCGGCATTGACGGCCCCGTCGAATGCGGCGGCGCGTGCCCGCGCCGCATCACGCCTGCGCACGACGCTGCGTCACGGCCTGCCGGTGCTGGGCGTGGTGGTGGTCGTGGTGCTGGTCGCGGCCATCGCCTATGTCGTCTACAGCGCCAACCGCCAGGGCGCGGCTACCCTCAGCAATGATCTGGTCATCGCGATCGACCGGCGGGTCGGCGCCCAGATGCGCTCGTACCTCACGCCGCCGCAGCAATTCCTGGTGCTGGCAGACGCCGCGGCGGCCGGGCGCAACGTCATCGAGGCGGCAACCGAAATGGAACGGTTCGCGCGCCACGCCATCGCCAACATCCCGTCGGTTTCGGGCTTCAGCTACGCCGACGCGCAGGGCAACTATCTCTTCGTCGTGCGCAACGACAAGGGCGGGTTCGACACCAAGACGATCGACCGTCGCGACGGTCGGCGGGTCACCTGGGAGCGGCGGGACGGCACGAACAAGACGATCGCCACGGAGGAAGATCCGGGCGACACGTTCGATCCGCGGACGCGGCCCTGGTATCAGGGCGCCGAAAGCACTCGCAAGGTATTCTGGACCGATACCTATCTCTTCTACACGATGAAGAAGCCCGGCCTCACGGTGGCCTTGCCGCACTTCGATGGCGACGGCAAGCTGCAGACGGTGGTCGCCGTCGACATCGAGCTTGCCACCCTCTGCAACTACCTCGAACAGCTCCACATCGGCAGCCGCGGCCGGGCGATGATCGTCGATGCCCAAGGCCGCATCATCGCCTATCCCGACGACAAGTGGGTGCCGGCGAACGATCCCGAGGCGAAGTCGCCCCGCCTCGACGAGGTTGGCGATCCGGTGCTCACGCGCGCCTACGACCTTCTGCGGATCGAAGGCTATGGCCGCAAGATCCTGGATTTCGGGGACGAGCGCATCATCGTTTCAGCCGAGCCGGTGCGGCGGCTGACCAGCCGCGACTGGGTCGTGCTGATCGTCGTGCCGGAGACCGACTTCACGGGCTTCGTCGCCGACAGCGGCATCACCGCCCTCGTCATGTCGATCGGCGTCGTCCTGATCGTCGCCGCCCTCACCGGCCTGCTCGCTTGGCGCAATGTCCAGGCCGAACGGCGCGCCACCGCCGCGGACACTCGCCAGCAGGCATTGGAGGTCCGCACGCAGACCTTCATCGACCTGGCGCACGACGCCGTGGCCGCCGACGCCGAGGAAGCCGGTCTCGCCAGGGCGACGGAGAGCGCCGCCAACGCCTGTGCCGCCAAGCGCGTCGCGATCTGGCGCCTGAGCCGCGACGGGCGCACGCTCACCTGCGAAGACTGCTTCGACAGCACCGTGAACGACCATACGATGGGCCTCACGCTCCATAGCGACGAGATGCCCAACCTGTTCGCCGCCCTGGCCAAAGGCGAAGCCATCGACACCGCCGACGCCGGTCGCGACCGCCGCACCTCGCAGTTGTTTGCAAGCTATTTGCAGCCGCTCGAGATCAGCAGCGTCTATATCGCCCCCATCATGATGGCCGGGCGGTTGATGGGCATGATGTCGATCGAGGATCCGCAGCGTGGCGACCGCGCGGCGGGCCTCGCGACGTTCTGTGACGCCCTGTCGATCCTGCTGGCCCTGCGCTTCACGGCGGCGGCGGCACCCACGCCCGGCGCGCCGCAGGCGACGGT
>JAEWIV010000361.1 GCA_023386865.1 Pseudomonadota bacterium | reverse complement strand
ACCGTCGGCGGGCTGGCCGACTGGTATGCCGTGGTCGCCCTGTTCCGCCGGCCGCTCGGCCTGCCGATCCCGCACACCGCCATCATTCCGCGCAATCATCTGCGCATCGCCGACACGCTGGGCGAGTTCATCGAAACCAACTTCCTGGCGCCCGAGCCGGTCGAGGCGCGCCTGCGCGAGGTCGACTTCGCCGGCCTGGTCGCCGAGTGGCTGTCGGATCGCGAGCGCAGTGCCTCCCTGGCGGACTTCGTGCTGCGCCTCGTGCCGCAATCGCTCGGCGCCATCGAGCAGTCGGGCCTGAAGGATTTCATCGGCAAGCGGATCATGACCGAGCTCGAGCGCGTCGAGCTCGCGCCCTTGGCCGCCGGCCTGCTCAGCGCCGTCACCGAGAAGGGCCGCCACCAGCGCCTGCTCGACGAGCTCTTGGCCGCGCTCGAGAAGGTGCTGACCAACGAGGAGACGCTGGCGGCGTTGCGCGAGAAGATCCGCAAGGAGCTGCCGGCCCTGTTCAACCTCTACCGCGCCGACGCCTACCTGCTGCGCAAGATCGTCGCCTCGACCAGCGCCTTCATCCAGGATGCACGCGGCGATGCCGCCCATCCGCTGCGCCGCGAGTTCGACAGTTTCGTGACAGGCTTCATCGATCGGCTGCGCAACTCGCAGGCCTTCGCCCGCCGTGCCGAGGGGTTGAAGCGCGACCTGCTGGCGCGGCCTGAGATCACGACCTTGGCCGAGGGCGCCTGGGAGAGCCTCAGAAGCTTCCTCGAGCAGGACTCGCGAGCGTCCGACAGCCAGGTGCGCCGCCAGCTCGAGGCCATGCTGGTCGAGATCGGCGGTCAGCTCGCGCGCGATCCCGCCATCCGCGGCGAGATCAATCGCGGCGTGGTCCGGGTTCTTGCCGACTTCGTGCAAAGCCAGAAGAGCGGTGTCGGCCGTTTCATCGCCGATCAGGTGAAATCCTGGGACATCGACATGTTGATCGGCCGCATCGAGCTCACGGTCGGTCGCGACCTGCAATACATCCGCTTCAACGGTGCCATAATCGGCGGCCTCGCCGGTTTGACCTTGCATGCGCTGGAGCAGGGGTTGAAGCTCGTTTCCTGACTCGAAGGAGGTTCACATGGCCCAAGCACCCCAGAGCTTCACCGACATGTTCAAGAACCTGGGCGAGCAGCTGAAACTGCCGCAAGTCGACGTGAGCAAGATCATGGAGCACCACCAGAAGAACCTCGATGCCATGGCGCGGTCATGGCAGGCGGTGGCGACCGGGGCGGGCGAGGTCGCCCGCAAGCAGCGCGCCGTTTTCGAGGAGGCGGTCAAGGACGTCACCGAGATGGCGAAGGAGTACAAGCCCGGCGGCAGCCCGCAGGAGATCATGGCCAAGCAGGCCGAGTTCGCGAAGAAGGCGATGGAAGCGACCATCGCCAACACGCGCGACATCGCCGAGCTGGTTCAGAAGTCGAGCAGCGAAGCCTTCAAGATCGTCCAGGACCGCATGAAGGAGTCCTACGAGGAGATCAAGGCGAGCATCGACAAGAAGTGATCTCGGCGGACCGCGGGCCTCCAGGCCCGCTCATGATCATGATGCGGACCACGAGGCCCGCGCGGTCCGGCTATGAACGCCGCCAGTCCGGATAGACCAGGCTCTTCCAGCCGGAGCGATCGAATTTAGTCCACTGGCCCTCGGATTGAGCCAGCCGGTCGGCAACGGCATAGACCGCTGCCGGATGGTGGCCGAGGCCGCAGTGGCTGCCGTAGACCTCGATGTTCTCGACCAGCGGGCCGTCCTGGTTGACGCAGGTCTGCCAGGCGCAGATGCCGTCGCTGCGGCTGAAGATCGAAGTGGTCGGCACCGGCGGCGGATCCGACAACGGCCCGGCGATGTGATGGTCGCCATCGTCGACCCGTTGGCCGGAAGCGAACTCGTAGACCCGCCAGGCGTTGGTCGCCTTGGGGCTGCCGGTGAAGGGGCTGCCCAGGCTGACCACGCACCGGACCTTGTCGGGAACGCGCTTGGCGAGCTGGCGGGCGTAGATGCCACCCAGGCTCCAGCCGACCAGGCTGAGCTTGCGCCGGCCGTGACGCTCGTAGAGCTCCTCGATGCGGTCGAGCATGTCGGGCTCGACTCCCGGCCGCAGGCCGAGGTTGCGGCCCTGCTTCCAGCCGTGCGCCGCATAGCCCTGCGCCTTGAGGAAGCCGCGCAGCGGTTGCGTCGAGAGGTCGCTCGCGAGAAGGCCGGGCAATACCAGAACCGGATGGCCGTCGCCGCGCGGCGCCGCGGCCAGCCACGGCCGCAGGAGCATGAATGCCCCCAGCTCCTGAACCGCGCGGCCTTCCAGCAGCAGCAGGGTTCGTGACGGGGGACGCAACGCCGGGGCAACCGTCATCGGGACTCCTTCATCGTTCCAGGAAGAGTCTCACATATCGGAATGGCACAAAAGTGTTTCAACTGGGGAGGACGGCTTTCTTCAGTTCGTTTGCCGCGTCCACCAGATAGTCACCGAGCTTGCCGACGTCGGGAACCGCGCGCCGGTCGGCCGTAAGGCCGAAGTTCAGCGCATCCATGTAGCTCTGGACGGTGATGTTGAGCGCCGCGCCGTGAGCGGGAATCGACACCGGATGCAGCGCCGTGACCTTGGCGCCCGCGCAGTAGAGCGGCATCGGCGGGCCCGGAACGTTGGAGATCGTGACGTTCATCGGCATGGGCAGCTTGTCGGCCAAGCCCGACCGGCCATAGACCAGCATGATGAGCTGCAGCAGGATCGGCGCGCCGACGAAGGCGAAGTCCTGCGGGACGGCGTCGCGGAAGGTGCCGGCGATCTGCTTGGACTCCGACGACGATTTCAGGATCGCCTTCAGCCGCTCGACGGGATCGGCGACGTCGGTGGCGATCGAGCACAGCATGCCCGAGACCTGGTTGTTCTGCCGCGTGTCGCCGGGATCGCGCAGGCTGATCGGCACGCCCGCGATCAACGGCTTGTCCGGCAGTTGACCCTTCTCCTGCAGGTAGCGACGCAACGCGCCGGAGCAGATCGCCATCACCACGTCGTTGAGCTTGGTGCCGCTTGCCTTGGCGATCGCCTTGGCATCGGGCAGCGACACGGTGCGCGCGGCATAGCTCCGTTCGCGCGTGATCGTGGCGTTGAACGGAGTCTTGGGCGCATTGAGCGTCGGCAGCTGGTTGACCATGCTCTGCAACGTCGCCAGCGCCTTGGGGCCCGCCTCGCCGGGCTTGGCGAGGAAGGCATTGGTCATGGCCGTGCCGATCTCCGACGCCGTCTGCCACATGCGCAGCTGCTGGCGCATCATGTTGCCCATGATGTCGGAGATGCCCTTCACCGGATCGACAGCCGTCGGTGAGCTGGGTGCGGCGTTCGCCGAAGCCGCTTTCGGCGCTGGCGGCGGCACGTCGCGCGGCGTCGCCGAGACGTCGTAGAGCGCCTTGTTGATTGCCATGCCGGCGCCGCCATCGATCGCGGCGTGGTGGACCTTGGAATAGAGCACGCCCTGGCCGTTCTCCAGGCCGGTGATGACGTAGAACTGCCAGAGCGGACGGCTGCGATCGAGCGTGTTGGCGTGCAGGCGGCCGATCACTTCCTCGAGCTGCTGCTCGGTGCCGGGGGCGGGCAATGCCGTCTCGCGCAGGTGGTAGTCGAGATCGAGATCGTCGGCGTCGACCCAGCCGGGATGATCGAGGTCGTAGAGTGACGGGGCGAGCCGCTTGGAGAAGATCGGGATGGTGTGCAGGCGGCTTTCGAAGAAGCGGCGGAAATGCTGGTAGAAGCTGCCCTCGAAACCAGGCGGCGGCTCGAAATAGGTCAGCCCCGCCACATGCATCGGCGTCTCGGGCGTCTCCAGATAGAGGAATGACGCATCGATGCCCGACAGCTGCTGCTGTTCCATGGCGCTCTCCCATTTGGTCGCCAATTAGCTCTCGGAATGGCGGCCTAATCAATTGAAATATATGTATTTTTGACTTTTGTTCTCGCGGCGCAACAATTTATGTTGCAACGCACAATGTCGATCCCATATACGCCCCGTCACCGAGCAACGATTTTCCAGACACAACCGCCAGGGATCATCGCCATGACAACCAACAGCACTCCGCTCGACAACGTGATCGAGCATGCCACCGAGACCACCAAGGCCGCCAACGAGCGCGTCCGCGAGTTCGCCCAGATCGGCGTGCGCAAGGCCGCCGAGGGCTTCGAGCACATCAGCAAGGCTGCCCAGACCGCTTCGGTCGAGCTGAACACCCAGTTCGTGCAGGCGCACGAGGGCGCGACCAAGGCCGGGCTGAAGCTGCTCGAGGTCGCCAAGGAAGACGCCGATGCCGGCTTCGCTGCCTGGCGCGACTTCCTGTCGGCCAAGTCGCCGGTCGAGGCCTTCGACGTGACCGCCAGGTACTGGCGCGGCCGCCTGGAGACCCGCATCGCGCAGGCCCAGGACCTCGGCGCCTTCGCCCGCAAGGTCGCGGACGACACGGTCCGCCCCGTGCAGGAGCGCATCGAGAAGTTCACGAAGGCCGCCTGAGGTCCTGTCGTCCCGAGCGTAAGCGAAGGACCTCGTCGCCGAGTGCGACCGGCGTGGGATCCTTCGCTGCGCTCAGGATGGCGAAGAGAGACGATCGAGGCCCGTTCGCGAGAACGGGCCTTTTTCATGCGCCGATCGCGTCCAGCACGAAACGCACGCGCTCCTCGACCGACTTCAGCGGCAGGCTCACCAGCTCGTAGCCGAAAGCCGTGTAGGCGCCGACGAGCGCTTCGTAGGTGCGCACAGCTTCCTCCTGCGTCTGCCTGCGCTCGGCATCTTGGGTGTAGATCGCGGGCCAGGGCGGGGCGATGAAGACCCGGCGATTGTAGCGGAAGCGCTCGGCCGCCCGCGCGACGTGCGGCGGCACCGGCCGGCCGACGAGCGTCAGGTACCCTGCGAGATCGGTCACACCGCGGTCGAAGAAGACCGGGCCGGCCGTCGCCTCGGCGATGCGGTACGAGCGCATGTCCCAGCTCAGCATCAGCTCGGCAAAGGCCGACGGATCGCGCCATGGCAGGGCGGAACCGTCGATCGCAAGCTGATCCTGGATGATGGCGCGGCCGGCTTCGACGGTGCGCGCGTAACCGGCATGCGCCAAGGCGTCGATCAGGCTGGTCTTGCCCGATCCGGGACCGCCGGTGATGACATGAAAGCGTTCGCAGTCGGACATGGCTATAGTGGGTTCAGGCATTTGCGGGGGAACGCATGGATCGGTTCTGGTTGAAAAGCTATCCGCCGGGAGTGCCGTCGGATATCGACCCGTCGGTCTATCCCAGCCTCGTCGCCTTGCTCGAGGAGAGCTTCGCCAAGTTCCGCGACCAGCGCGCCTATGTCTGCATGGACAAGGCCATCACCTTCGGCGACGTCGACACGCTGTCGATGGCGCTCGCCGCCTGGCTGCAGGGCAAGG
Source organism: Pseudomonadota bacterium (assembly GCA_023386865.1). Taxonomy (GTDB): domain Bacteria; phylum Pseudomonadota; class Alphaproteobacteria; order Reyranellales; family Reyranellaceae; genus Reyranella. The sequence continues at coordinate 20,911 of JAEWIV010000361.1, read as the reverse complement.
GCCTGAAGAAGGGCACGCGTGTGGCGATCATGATGCCCAACGTTCTGCAGTATCCGGTGGCCCTGGCCGCCGTGCTGCGCGCCGGTCTGATCGCCGTCAACGTCAATCCGCTCTACACCGCCCGCGAGCTCGAGCATCAGCTGAAGGATTCGGCTGCGGAAGCCGTGATCGTGCTGGAGAACTTCGCCGCGACCCTGCAGCAGGCGATCGGCGGCACCGCGGTGAAGCACGTCGTCGTCGCCTCGATGGGCGACCTTCTCGGCTTCCCCAAGGGCCTGATCGTGAACTTCGTCGTGCGCACCGTCCGCAAGATGGTGCCGGCCTGGTCGCTGCCCGGCCATGCCAGGTTCAACGATGCGGTATCGGCCGGCCGCTCGATGAGCTTCGCGCGTCCCGACATCGGACCGGGAGACGTGGCGGTGCTGCAATATACCGGCGGCACGACAGGGGTGGCCAAGGGCGCCACACTCCTGCATCGCACCATCGTCGCCAACCTCCTGGCGTCGGAAGCCTGGATGCAGCCGGGGCTGAGGCGCAAGAACCTCACCGGCCAGTTCACCATCGTCTGCGCCCTGCCGCTCTATCACGTGTTCGCCTTCATCGCCTGCGGCCTGCTCGGCATGCGGACCGGCGCGCTCAACATCCTGATCCCCAATCCGCGCGACATGAAGGGCACCATCGCCGAGCTCGCCAAGTACAAGATCAACATCTTCCCGGGCGTGAACACGCTGTTCAACGGCCTCGCCAACCAGCCCGATTTCGCCAAGCTCGACTTCTCGCAGCTCGCCATCACGAACGGCGGCGGCATGGCGGTGCAGGAGGCCGTCGCCAGGAAGTGGCTCGCCATCACCGGCTGCCCGATCGTCGAAGGCTATGGGCTGAGCGAAACCTCGGCCGGCGTCACCTGCAATCCGACCGATTCGGAGGAGTACACCGGCACGATCGGCCTGCCGCTGCCCAACGTCGAGATCAAGATCCTCGATGATCAGGGAAAGGAGGTCGCGCTGGGGGAGGCGGGCGAGATCGCCATCAAGGGCCCGCAGGTGATGCAAGGCTACTGGCAGAGGCCCGACGAGACGGCGCTGGTCATGACGCCCGACGGATTCTTCAAGTCGGGCGACGTCGGCGAGATGGACGCGCGCGGCTACATCAAGATCGTGGATCGCAAGAAGGACATGATCGTGGTCTCGGGCTTCAAGGTCTTCCCCAACGAGATCGAAGGCGTGGTGGCAAGCCACCCGGGTGTCCTGGAATGTGCGGCCATCGGCGTGCCCGACGCGGGCTCGGGCGAGGTCGTCATGCTGTTCGTGGTGAAGAAGGATCCCGCGCTCACCAAGGAGGCGCTGCAGGCCTGGTGTGCCCAGCAGTTCACCGGCTACAAGCGGCCGAAGTACATCGAGTTCCGCGACGAGCTGCCCAAGACCAACGTGGGCAAGATCCTGCGCCGCGAGTTGCGCGACAGCATGCTGAAAAAGGCCGCGTGATTTAGGCAGCCCCCCTGCAACCTCTTCCGTCGCGGCACGTTCCACCGGAGCGACATTCCGGGAGGAGGGTGCGATGACACCAGCAAAGCTTCTTGCGGTAGCGACCGTCGGTCTGTCGGCCGCCGCCTGCAGCTATTCCAACACCACGACGGCGAGCGCGCCGCCTCCGCCGGCGGTGGCCGTGCCGGCCGGCACCGTCATCGTGAACAACAGCTCGCAGCAGGCCTGCGTCGACTACGGCTTCACGCCAGGCACGGCGTCGTACGATCGTTGCGTGCGGCTCGAGGCGGACGCCCGGGCGCGCGGCCGCGCCTCGATCACCTACAGCCAGGCGAACCTCGCCGCCGATGCCCAGACGGCCTGCTCGTCCTACGGCCTGTCCCGGGGCTCCATGCGCTACGACCGCTGCGTCAGCCGCGAGATCGATGCCCGGCGCTACCGCCAGGAGGCCACGGTCACCACATATTCGGCGCCGGCGACGGCGACCTACTACGCGCCGACCCCGGGCACCACGGTCTACACGACGACTGCGCCGGCCTCGACTACCACTTATGTGCCGGCTGCAACAACCCCGCCGGCCGGCGTTCAGGCCTTCCGTGACGAATACGGTTTCCGCTATGATGGACAGGGGAACCGGATCGACGCTCGCGGCAACATCATCAGCCCGCAGTCGACCCAGCCCTAGGCAAGGGGGCGCGATGGCTGCGAGATGGTTGATGGCTGCAACGCTGGGCATGGCGCTTGCAGGATGTAATCCGCTGCCGCGGCCTGACTATGTCGACGTCCCCCAGCCGGCTTCGTATCGCACGCAGGCGGGCGGGGTGCGGGTCGACAACGCCGACTACAAGCTCGACAACCAGGGCTATCGCATCAACCAGGACGGCGAGCGCATCGGCATGGTCGACGTGCCGGCCAAGACCGAGGGCGACAAGTCCAACGCCGTCGCCGGCTACTACATCAGCACCACCGGTGCAGTGGCGCCGGGCCGCGTGGCGTCGACCAGCGACGTCACGGCGATGCCCAATCCGTCCAACCTGCCGACACCCAGCCAGATGCCGCAGCAGGCGCCGATCGCCCCGTCGCCCGGCAACGTGCCGCCGCCGCCGGGCTATCGCTGATCGTTCGGGTCAGTCCCGCGGGCGTCGCCGCCCGCGGTTCACGCTCGACTACTCCAGCTTGATGCCGGCGGCCTTGATCACCGGCGCCCATTTGTTGAGCTCGTCCTGGATGAACTTGGCCGTGCGCTCGGGCGTGGTGTCGGGCGTCGGTACGGCTGCGATGCCTTCCAGGAACTTGATGGTGCTCGGATCGGCCATGACCTTGCGCGTGGCCTGGTCGACCGTGTCGACGACGGTCTTCGGCGTGCCGGCCGGGCCGAGGAACAGGTTGAAGGTGTAGGCCTCGAAACCCGGCACACCGGCCTCGATCATGGTGGGGATTTCCGGCGCGATCGCGGCCCGCTTCTGGTGGGCGAAGCCGAGGATGCGCACCTTGCCGGCCTTGTGATGCTGCATCATCGTGCTGAAGGTCTCGAACATCCACGCCACGTTGCCGGCCAGCAGGTCGGGGATCGCGGGCCCCGAGCCGCGATAGGGCACGTGCACGACGTCGATGTTGCCGACCTCGCGCTTGAAGTACTCGGAGGTGAGGTGAAGGATGCTGCCGGTGCCCGACGTCGCGTAGGAATACTTGCCGGGGTTCTTCTTCATCAGCTCGACCAGTCCTTGCACCGTGTCGGGCATCGACGGATGGACGACCAGCACCAGCGGATTGACGCAGACCGACGAGATCGGCGTGAAGTCCTTGATCGGATCGTAGGGCACCTTGGTCATCGCCGTCGGCAGGATGGCGTGCGTCGACGAGGTCGCGAACAGCAGGCTGTAGCCGTCGGGCTTGGCCGTCTTGATTTCGTTGGCGCCGATGACGCCCGCACCGCCCGCCTTGTTCTCGACGATCATCGTCTGGCCGAGCACGGGGGTCATCTTCTCGGCGATCATTCGGCCGATGATGTCGGTCGGGCCGGCCGGAGCGAAGGGCACGACCAGTCGCACGGTACGCTCGGGATACTTGTCCTGCGCACGGGCGAGCGAGGGCGCCGCAAGCGCACCCGCGCCCACGGCCAGTAGATGGCGACGTCTCATTTCTTGTTTCCTCCCTGACGACGTTAGTTCAGCGTTTCATTGAACAGCTCGATCATGGCGTTCCACGACCGTCTGTCGGTGGCCTCGTGATAGTCCGCGGGAATCGGCCGCCGGGTTGGTGAAACTGTGGCCGGCACCGCCATAAAGCAGCAGGCGCCAGTCGAGCCCGGCCGCCCTCATCTCGCTCTCGAAGGCGGCGCGCTGCTCGGGCGGTATGATCGGATCCTCGGCGCCGATATTGACCAGCACCTTGCCCTTGATGTTCCTCGCCGCCTGCGGACGCGATGTCGACAGGCCGGAATGGAAGCCGACGATCGCCCGGAGATCGCAGCCCTGGCGGCCGAGCTCGAGCGCGGTCGTGCCGCCGAAGCAGTAGCCGATCGCCGCCAGCCGGCCGGTGTCGACTTCCTTCTGCGCCTTCAGCACCTCCAGTGCCGCCGTCGCGCGGGCCATGATGCCGGTCGGGTCGGCAATCCAGGCCGCGATCTGCGGCCGCACCGCGGCCATGTCGGGATGCGGCCTGCCGTCGCCGTGGTAGTCCATGGCGAAGGCGGCGTAGCCGAGGCCGGCAAGGCGCGCCGCGATCTTCTTGGTGTGCTCGGTGAGGCCCGGGCCCTCGTGGATGACCAGCACGCCGGGCCGGCGCGCGGTCGAGCCATCGTCGACCGCGTACTGGCCGACCATGCGAATGCCGTCGGCCCGGTACTCGATGTCCTGCGTGCGCATCCCGTCGTTTCCTTCGCCCCCGTGGCGACCCTAACTGAGAACGGCTCGACCCGCCAACGCCCCATCGCCACAAGTCGGCCCGGCATCGCATCAAATCCGGCCGGCCGACACTATCCCTGCTACGAGACGCCCGAGGCTCTGGCTCAAGTGCAAGCGCTCGCTAGCGCAGGAAAGGCCGCCGGTCTGCCGCGCCAGGATGGCGGTGCGGCTCAGCGGCCGGCGGGCATGAGGATCGCGGCCACGCCCAGCGCCACGAACAGCAGCGCCGCCACGATGCGCACGATCCGGAGGGGCAGTCGCTTGGCGATGGCGTCGCGGAACAGTACGACGGGCGCGTTGGCGATCAGCATGCCGAACGTGGTGGCGAGCGTGACGAGCGTCAGCGAATGGAAACGGGCCGCCAGCGCCACCGTGGCGATCTGCGTCTTGTCACCGACCTCGGCGATGGCAACGACGGCCGTGGAGACAAGAAAACGCTTCCATGGACGCGCATTTGCACGAAAAGAACCCATCGGATAAACTGGCCCGATGTCGCTTCTTTCGCTCCCCGGCGCCTCATTCGCACGATGTAACTGAAGCCTCCGCTTCGGGCGGATGCCGGCTTCAATTGATTCTGATCGGGGAGTAGGGACCATGTCCCTCGTCGTCTACAACACGCTGTCGCGCGAAAAAGAAGCGTTCGCACCCATCGATGCAGGGCATGTGCGGATGTATGTCTGCGGCCCGACGGTCTACGACTACGTCCATATCGGCAATGCGCGGCCGGTCGTGGCATTCGACGTGCTCTATCGTCTGCTGAAGCGGCGCTATCCGCGCGTCACCTACGTTCGCAACATCACCGACATCGACGACCGCATCATGGTACGGGCGGCCGACAACAAGGAAAGCATCGAGGCGCTGACCGCGCGCACCGGCAACGCCTACAAGAGCGACATGCGCCGGCTGGGCGCGCTGGCGCCCGATTACGAGCCGCGCGCCACCGAGTATGTCGGGCCGATGATCGACATGATCGAGCGCCTGATCGCCAGGGGCCATGCCTATGCCGCCGAAGGCCATGTGCTGTTCAGCGTGCCGAGCATGAGCGACTACGGCCGGCTGTCGCGCCACACGCGCGACGAGCTGGTGGCGGGCGCCCGAGTCGACGTGGCGCCCTACAAGAAGGATCCCGCCGACTTCGTGCTGTGGAAGCCGTCGACGCCGCAGCAGCCCGGATGGGACAGCCCGTGGGGCCGCGGCCGGCCGGGCTGGCACATCGAGTGCTCGGCGATGAGCGGCAAGCTTCTGGGCGAGACCTTCGACATCCACGCCGGCGGCCTCGACCTCATCTTCCCGCACCACGAGAACGAGATCGCGCAGAGCCGCAGCGCCTTCGGTCACGCCGTCATGGCGAAGTACTGGATGCACAACGGCTTCCTGAACATCTCCGGCGAGAAGATGAGCAAATCGCTCGGCAACTTCTTCACCGTGCACGAGCTGCTGGACCAGTATCCCGGTGAGGTGATCCGCCTGCTGCTGCTGTCGGCGCATTACCGCCAGCCGCTCGACTTCACCCACGAGGGGCTGGTCCAGGCCAAGGCGACGCTCGATCGCTGGTACGGCGCGCTGCGCGGCAAGGAAGTGCGGGCGGGGGCCACCGTGCCACGCCCGGTCGAGGAAGCCTTGTCCGACGACCTCAACACGCCGCTCGCCATCAGCGCCATCCATCAGCTCGGCGATCCCGCCGAGCTTCGCGCCGGCGCCAATGCGCTCGGCCTCCTGCAGCAGGACGCCGAAGCATGGTTCCGCTGGACGCCGGCGGGATCGTCGGGGCCGCCCGAAGCGGAGATCGAGGCGGCGATCGCCGCCCGTCAGGCGGCGCGCAAGGCCAAGGACTTCAAGGAGTCCGATCGCATCCGCGACGAGCTCAAGGCCAAAGGTGTGATCCTGGAGGACGGGCCGAAAGGCACGACCTGGAAGCGCGGCTGATTGTAGAGTCTTTCAGCGCTTCTCGAACAACACGCTCTGCACGGCGCGACCGAAATAGCCGTCGCGATCGGCGAGCCGCGCCGCGGCGATGCCGATCGAATCGGGACCTGCCCAGGTCTCGGCGTCCAGAAGCACCCATTCGCCCACCGGCTCGCGTGCCAGGCTGACCGTAAGGTCGCCGTTGATGAAGGTCCATTTGGTGAAGTCGAGCACGGCCGATGTGCCGTTGCAGAAATCCGCGGCGATGGCGGCGCGCATCAAGGGCGACAGCGGCGCGCCGCCGACGATCGGCCGAGTCGCGCGATACCAAATCGCCGCCGGTCCGGGCGTGCGGAACGAGCCCTTGGCCACGCGCATCTCCAGGCCACTCAGGAAGGGCGTGTGCGACAGACCGTTCTCCGTCGGATCGTGGCTTTCCTCGGGGCTCCTGATGTCGATCGGCGGCCACGGCGCCTCGACCGGAAGGACCTGCGTCAGGCGCCGCACGCGCAGCACGGTGGCACGCACCACCTCGGTGCCCGACGCCAGCAATCGCACCGACACGAGCTGGATCTTGCGACCCTCGCGCAGGAGTTCGGTCTCGATGGTGAGCGGCGCCACTGGCACCGGCCGCATCAGATCGACGGTGAGGCGCGCCACGCGCATCGGCGCGGGTGAGGGCAGGCGCTCGACCGCCCAGCAGATCAGCGACGACGGCGCCGCGCCGTGCTGCAGCTTGGGATCCCACGGTCCGCCCGCGAAGGCGCTGGTCTCGGCGGTCGCGCCGTCGACGCGGTAGATCGGCTCCATTCCAACAACTCCATCTGGGCGGCGCGGCCTTCATAGGGTTCCCGCCGGGCAACGGCAATGACGCCGCCGGCAATGACTTGACGAGAGGCGATTCTGTATTTAACAGATATGTTAAATATGGATACGCTCTCCCAGACCTTCTCGGCCCTCGCCGATCCCACCCGGCGCGCCATCCTGACCAGGCTGGCCACGGGCGCGGCCACGGTGGGCGAGCTCGCCGCGCCGTTCGACATGTCGCTGCCCGCCGTGTCGCGGCATCTCAGGGTGCTGACCGATGCCGGCCTGATCGAGCGCCACACCGAGGCGCAGTGGCGGCGCTGCGAATTGCGCGCCGAGGGCCTGCGTGCCGCCGCCGACTGGATCGAGGAGTATCGCCGCTTCTGGGAGCAGCAGTTCGACAGGCTCGAGGCCTACCTCGAGCGCACCGCACCGCAGCCGAAGAGACGGAGAGATGGTCGCAAGCGCCGTCCCTGACGACCGCACGCTGGTCATGGTCCACACCTTCGATGCCTCGCCGACGCGCGTGTTCGCGGCCTGGACCGATCCGGCGCAGTTCGCCGAATGGTTCGGACCGCACGGCATGGAGAGCACGCATTGTCGCTTCGACCTGCGTGTCGGCGGCGCCTGGGAACTGGCCGGCGTGGGGTGGGGCGCGCGTCGCGCCATCTCGGGCAGGTACGTGGCGATCGACCCACCGCGCCTGCTTTCCTTCACTTGGGCGTGGCACGCGAGCGGCAGTCTCGACGACCCGCGCGAGCACGAGACCACCGTTACGCTGCAATTCAAGCCCGTCGGCCGGCGCACCGAGATGACGCTGACCCAGTCACGCTTCCGCGACAGCACGGGTGCCGACAACCACCGCTGGGGCTGGACCGGCTCGTTCGAGAAGCTGGACGCTTTCCTGCACCGGGCTGCCTGAAGAGTCTTTCAACGGAGAGGACTATGGCTGACTTGAAGATCTACGGTATCCCGGCCAGCACCTTCACGCGCACGGTGCGGCTGGCCTGTCACGAAAAGGGCGTCGACTACGAACTGGTGCCGATGATGCCGGGCCGCATGGGCGCCCTCAATCCGTTCGAGAAGGTTCCCGCGATCGCCCACGGTGAGGTGGTGCTTTTCGAATCGACCGCGATCCTGCGCTACCTCGATCGCACCTTCCCCGGCCCCAAGCTGTGGCCGCAGGACTCGCAGCCTCTGGCATTGTGCGACCAGTGGGTGAGCGCGGTGAACGACTCGCTGGTCAATTCGGCCCTGCGGCTCACGATCCATCACCTCGGCTACCTGCGGGTGCCGCAGGAAATGGCCGAGATGTACCTCGCCAAGGCTCGCGACGTGGTTCCGGTGTTCGATCGCCAGCTCGGTAGGACCCGTTATCTCGTCGGCGACAGCGTCACCGCGGCGGACCTGTTCCTGGCGCCGGTGGCGTTCGGCTTCCCGGCCGTTCCCGGGCTGAAGGAGATCGGCGAGGCCGCCCCCAACCTCGGCCGCTGGATGCGGGACATGGCGGGCCGGCCGAGCATGAAGGCGACCGAACCCGAGCCGCTGAGCGCAGATGCCGCTTGAATGACCGCGCCGCGTCATCACCTAATGGGCATGTCACCATCGGGAGACGCGGTCATGGCCCACACAGCGATATGGCGCGGCAAGACGATCGCCGAGAGCGACCGCACGGTGGAAGTCGGCGGCTACGTCTACTTCCCGCGCGAGACGGTGCGCATGGAACTGCTCGCGAGCACGCCCAAGACGGCGAACGACCTCAAATGCCCCCACGGCGTTCAGTTCTATGACGTGGTCGACGGCGACGCGAAAAGCCCGCGCGCGGCGTGGTCCTACGAGGCGCCGCAGGCCAAGATGAAGCCGGTCGATCATTGGATCGGCTTCTGGGAAGACGTCGAAGTCAGATAGAGGGGAATGCGCCCGGGTGGAACCGCGCGCGGTTCACCCGGCCGGATTCGTGCGCCGCGATTCAGTTCGCCGGCGAGATCGCCGTCACCATGAGGGGCGTCGTCAGGCCGATCACGACGTCGCCGACCTTGATCTTCTTCAGCATGTCCTGCTTGGCGATGGTGTTGGCCTTGTAGGTGCGCACCGGGCCGCCCGGGCCCTCGATCACCGATACGCTGTTGTTGGGCAGGTCGACCGCCGTCACGGTCAGCGTGAAGCGGCCGGCTTCGATGTCGGTCTTGTTGGGCTTGACGTTCATCTGGTCGCGACGCGCCTCCCGCGAGCCCGGGCCCTTCTGGCGCAGGTTCAGCATGGTCACGACCTGGGTGTAGGTCACGTTTGCCGTCGAGCCGTCGGCGAGGTTGGCGAGGTTGCCGGCATTGGAGCTGACCGGGAGGACCAGCACCTGTCCGTCGGGCGTGGTGAAGGCGATCGTCCGATCGTCGGGATCGACCGTCTCGATCTTGACCCGCTGGGTGACGCTGTCGTTGAAGGCCACGCCCTCGCGCGGCACGGCCGTCACCTGCGCCGACGCGGGCAGGATCGTCCCCGCCGTCAGTACTGCCGCGACCAGCGAAACGCTCATCGAACGGATTTTCATCGCCTTCTACCTCGCAAAACCCTAACGGGCCGGACAATAGCGATCCGAAGCGGCGACGCAACCTCGAAGCCGCCGCCCAAAACGAACGTGATCAGGCAAGATGCGCCAGGACGGCTCGCGCCACCGCGTCGGGCTGGTCGAGGTAGGCGAGATGGCCGGCATCGGCCACCGTCTGCACCCTGGTTGCACCGTTGATGCCGGCCGCGAACTTCTTCGCATAGGCAGGCGGCAGCACCGCGTCGCGCTCGCCCCACAGGATCAGGGTCGGCGCGGCGATCAGGCCGAGCCGCTTTTCCAGCCGCGTGTTGCCGAGCGGCCAGAAGGCGCGGGCCGCGGCTTCGGAGGCGCGCGTCATCTCGATCGGCCATTCGATCGAGTTGGCGCCCTCGGGCGGCGCCACCAGCGCCGTCCAGTTCGCCGCGTCGGCGCACATCAGGCCGGGCAGGTCGTCCCGGCGCTGCGCCCACGGGTCGGCGGCAGGCTCCTTCTCGTCGAACAGCCCGAACGGCGCGATCAGGCAGAGCTTGCGCACATGCGCGGGAAAGATCGCCGCCATTTCGGCCGCGAACGCACCGCCCACCGAGGCGCCCAAGAGATCGGCGCCGGCGAGGCCGGTCTTGTCGATGAGCTGACGCACCGCCAGGACCCAATCGAGATGGCTGTCGAGCTCGGTGTGGCCGGTGGCGCCGGGATAACCGGGCAGCGACGGCGCGATGACGGTGCGCTTCTCGGCCAGGCGGTCGAGAAAGGGAAGCCAGCGCGGCAGGCCTCCGAGGCCGGCCAGGAAGCCGAGCTTGGGGCCGCTTCCCTTCGTCCAGACGCGGCAAGGGAAGCCGTTGATCTCGACGGTGCTCGTCTGCGGCTGTGACACGGGCGGCTACTCCGCGGCGGCGAGCGCGTTGAAGGCGGGCACGGCGGCGCGCTGGTTCTTCGCCATGGGCTTGGGCCACCACTTGTCCTCCCACCCGGAGAACAGGTCCTTGACCTTGGGCATCACCTTCTCGGCGAACAGGCGCGTGTTGTACTTGGTGACGTCCTTGCTCATGTTGCCGTACTGCAGCAGCAGCATGAGGTGGCCGACGTTGAGGCTGGTGCCGACGTGGCGGATCTGCTCGACCACCTCGTCCGGCGAGCCGATCAGGACGTAGCCGCCGTCGACGATGTCCTTCATGTTGGTGGCCTTCAGCGCCGCCTTGGTCGACGGACTGGCGAGGTTGGCCGCCTTGGTCATCATGCCTTCGATGCCGGCGCGCTGAGTCGCCTCGGTCGTGTAGCCCGGCGGCAATGCGAAGCGCGGGTCGACATGCAGGCAGCGGCCATAAAAATATTCGGCGGGCTCGGTGTAGAGGTCGAGCGCCTGCTGGCGGCTTTCGGCGACGCCGACGAACTGCAGGAAGCCCGCACGGTAGGGATTGCGGTCCTTGCCGAGCTTGGCCATCTCGTTCCAGAAGCCCTGCATGGTCGTGAGCCCGGCCTTGTAGCCGTAGTAAGAGAGGTAGCAGTAGACGTAGTCCATCTCCGCGCACCACCGCCACGTCTCGATCGAGCCGCCGCCCGGGATCCAGATCGGCGGATGCGGGTCGTTCTGGATCGGCCGCGGCCAGATGTTGACGTAGCGCTGCTGGTTGTAGCGGCCGGAGAAGGCGAAGGTCTCCTTCTCGGTCCATGCCTTCTTCACCAGGTCGTGCGCCTCGTAGTAGCGCTCGCGCAGCAGGCTCGGGTTCTGGCCGTAGGCGTAGCAGGTGTCCATCGGCGAGCCGACCGGGAAGCCCGCGATCAGCCGTCCGCCCGAGATGCAGTCGATCATGGCGAACTCTTCGGCCACGCGCGTCGGCGGATTGTAGAGCGCCAGCGAGTTGCCCATGACGCAGAGCGCGGTGTCGGTGGTGCGGCGCGCCAGCGAGCTTGCGATCAGGTTGGGCGAGGGCATCAGCCCGTAGCCGTTGGAATGGTGCTCGTTCACGCAGACGGCGTCGAAGCCGACCTCGGCCGCGTATTCGAGCTCGTCCATGAAGTCGTTGTACATGTGATGCGCCCGGCGTGGGTCGAACAGCGACGAATGGATGTCGACCCACACCGAGGGATGCTTCTTGTTGAAGTCGTCGGGAAGCTCCGTGTAGGGCATCAGGTGGAACCACATGAGCTTCATTCCAGTCCTCCCTTTGACTCGGACCGTCAGCGAGTAAACGACCGTTTACCGGGCGAAAGTGCCCCCGCCGACTGCCATGCGCAATGTGTGACTTCCGCAAGGTGGGGGTAATTTTATTGTTTTTCCCTTTGGTGGTTTGGAACCTTTTGTAATTTGTGCGTTGCACTCTCGCGGGCGCAGCAATACGTTCGCCGCACTGCGAGAGGAGTCATTGCCATGTCCGTTGTCGCCTTCCCGGTGCGCGAGCATCCGACGGCCAACCAGCCGAAGAAGGACCTCTACGAGGTCGGCGAGATCCCGCCGCTCGGCCACGTGCCGAAGAACATGTATGCGTGGGTGATCCGGCGCGAGCGCCATGGGCCGCCCGAGCAGTCCATGCAGCTCGAGGTGGTGCCGACCCACACGATCGGCGAGGACGAGGTGTTGGTCCTCGTGATGGCCGCCGGCGTCAACTACAACGGCGTCTGGGCCGGGCTCGGCCTGCCCATCTCTCCCTTCGACGTGCACAAGCAACCGTTCCACATCGCGGGTTCGGATGCCTCGGGCATCGTCTGGGCGGTCGGCGCCAAGGTGAAGCGCTGGAAGGTCGGCGACGAGGTCGTCATCCACTGCAACCAGGATGACGGCGACGACGAGGAGTGCAACGGCGGCGATCCGATGTTCTCCACCAGCCAGCGCATCTGGGGCTACGAGACGCCGGACGGCTCGTTCGCCCAGTTCTGCAAGGTGCAGGCGCGCCAGCTGATGAAGCGCGCCCAGCATCTCACCTGGGAGGAGAGCGCCTCCTACACGCTGACCCTCGCCACCGCCTACCGCATGCTGTTCGGCCATCGTCCGCACATCCTGCGTCCGGGCCACAACGTCCTGGTGTGGGGCGCGGCGGGCGGCATCGGTTCGATGGCGGTGCAGCTCATCGCCACCGCCGGCGCCAATGCGATCGGCGTGATCTCCGATCCGTCCAAGACCGATTTCGTGATGTCGCTCGGCGCCAAGGGCGTCATCAACCGCAACGACTTCGACTGCTGGGGCCAGCTCCCCGACGTCGACGACCAGAAGGGCTATGCCGAGTACATGAAGAAGTGCCGCAAGTTCGGCGCGGCGATCTGGGAGCACACCGGCAAGGGCAACGACGTCGACTTCGTGTTCGAGCATCCCGGCGAGCAGACATTCCCGGTCTCCTGCTTCATCGTGAAGCGCGGCGGCATGGTGGTCTTCTGCGCCGGCACCACCGGCTACAACCTCACCATGGACGCCCGCTTCGTGTGGATGCGCCAGAAGCGCATCCAGGGCAGCCACTTCGCCAACCTGCTGCAGGCGAGCCAGGCCAACCAGCTGGTGATCGAGCGACGTATCGATCCCTGCATGAGCGAGGTCTTCGACTGGGCCGACATCCCCAAGGCCCACACCAAGATGTGGAAGAACCAGCACAAGCCCGGGAACATGGCCGTGCTGGTCTCGGCCAAGCGGCCCGGCCTGCGCACCCTCGAAGACGCGCTGGACGACTGATGCTTCTCGACAATCTGCTCGGCCTCGCTTCCGAAGCGGAGAGCGACGCCGAGGCGTACGAGGTCGCCGCGCGCGAGGCGGTGCGCGGCCTGGTGGCGCCGAAGGGCAAGGTCGATCCGAAGATCCTCGAGCGCGAGCAGTTCGCCGCGCACGGCTTCGCCTGGATCGCGACCTATGTCGCCGCCCTGCGGCAGATGCGGCGCTGGGCGGAGCAGGGGGCGAAAGGCGAGCTCGAGCTCTTGATGCTGCAGTCGGCGTTCGGCGAGTACCTCGCTCAGCTTTCCGGCGGGATCGCCATCAGCCAGGTCGAGATCGTACGGCCCGCCGATCTTGGCCTCGACGCCGCTGCGCTCGACACGGCCGCTGTCCGCAAGCTGATCGCCGGCAACACGGCCGCGGTGCGCATGCGCATCGCCGAGCTGATCACCGACGGCCTCGAGACCGGCAACTTCGGCGCGCTCGGCCTCGATGACGCGGCGCTGGAAGAGGTCCGCCGTCAGTTCCGCCGCTTCGTCGACGGCGAGGTGGCGCCCCATGCCCACGAGTGGCACCTCAAGGACGAACTGATCCCGCTGCCCGTCGTCGAGAAGATGGCCGAACTCGGCGTGTTCGGCCTGACCGTGCCCGAGGAGTGGGGCGGCCTCGGCATGGGCAAGCTCGCCATGTGCGTGGTCACCGAGGAGCTGTCGCGCGGCTATATCGGCGTCGGCTCGCTCGGCACGCGCTCGGAGATCGCCGCCGAGTTGATACGCTCGGGCGGCACCGAGGCGCAGAAGAAGAAGTATCTGGCGCGCATCGCCTCGGGCGAGCTCTTGCCGACCGCGGTGTTCACGGAGCCCAACACCGGCTCCGACCTGGCGAGCCTCAGGACGCGTGCCGTGCTGGAAGGCGACGTCTACAAGATCCAGGGCAACAAGACCTGGATCACCCACGCCGCCCGCGCCGACATCATGACCCTGCTGGCGAGGAGCGACGCGTCGAAGCCCGGCTACCAGGGCCTGTCGATGTTCCTGGCCGAGAAGCCGCGCGGCACCGACGGCGATCCGTTCCCGGCCAAGGGCATGTCGGGCGGCGAGATCCGCGTGCTGGGCTATCGCGGCATGAAGGAATACGAGATCGGCTTCGACGGCTTCGAGGTGCCGGCCGCCAACCTCTTAGGCGAGAAGGAGGGCCAGGGCTTCAAGCAGCTGATGGCGACCTTCGAGAGCGCCCGCATCCAGACCGCGGCGCGCGCCGTCGGCGTGGCGCAGAACGCGCTGGAGCTCGGCCTGCGCTACGCCAGGGAGCGCATCCAGTTCGCCAAGCCGCTTTATTCGTTCCCGCGCGTCGCCGGCAAGATCGCCTGGATGGCGGTCGAGACCATGATCGCCCGCCAGCTGACCTACTTTGCCGCGCGCGAGAAGGACAGCGACCGCCGCTGCGACATCGAGGCCGGCATGGCCAAGCTGCTCGCCGCCCGGGTCGCCTGGAGCAACGCCGACAATGCGCTGCAGATCCATGGCGGCAACGGCTACGCCATGGAGTACCCGGTGAGCCGCGTCCTGTGCGACGCCCGCATCCTCAACATCTTCGAGGGCGCGGCGGAGATCCAGGCGCAGGTCGTCTGCCGCGGCTTGATCGAGGGCAGGAACTAGGGCGCTGGCGGCGCCCGTTCAACGGGCACGATGGGGCCGGGCGGACGCTATGCCCGCGCATCGGCGGCAATGGCCGCCGCCAGGGTGCGCAGCAGCGGGCCGAAGCGCGCGCCGGCCTCGGCCTCGTTCATGGTCGAGCGCGTGTAGCGCATGGTGATGCATCCGAGCACCCGACCGCGCTTGCGGATGGGAACGGCGATGCCCTGGAGCTTGGCCGAGGGCGGCAGGACGGTGAAGGCATGGCCGTCGCGGCGGATGCGCGCGAGGGCCGCCGAAAGCGCCGCATCCTGGTGCACGCCGAGCTCGTGCAGCATCGCCCGCCGTTCTTCTTCGGTGCAGAAGGCGAGCCAGGCACGGCCGAGCGCGCCGGTGAGGATCGGGCTGCGCCGTTGCAGGGCGCCGCGCTCGAAGGACAACGGGCTTTCCGGCGCCGTCGAATAGCGGATGGTGATGGCGCGAAGGCGGATCGCCCCGAGATAGAGCGGCCAGCCGTACAGCCGGGTGAAACGGCGCATGTGCGGCGCCGCCGCGTCGACCAGATGATCGATGAAGCGGATGCCCTGCGCCAGTCCGAGCACGCGATCGGTCAGGCGATAGCCGACCTCGCGCGATATGTGGGTGGCGTAGCCCAGCTCGATCAGGGTCCGCAGCAGGCGCACCACCGTCGGCCGCGGCAGGCCTGTCTCGGCGGTCAGCTCCGAGATCGTGCCGTGCGGACGCCGGCTCAGCGCCTCGAGAATGGCGAAACTGCGACGGATGGGTTCTATGACCGGCTGCAGCATGCCCCGGAATCATAGTCCGCATTACGGACTTTTGCGACTTTTAAGACGGTGATCGATCGACATTGCGGATAGCCTGCACCCGATGATCACCAGACGGCAGTTCCCCGCGCTGCTGGGCGCAGCGGCGATATCGTCGACGGCCCGCGCCCAGCCCGCCCGGTTTCCCTCGGGCCGCGTCACCATCGTCATCCCCTTTCCTGCCGGCGCGGCGACGGACATCAGCGCCCGCATCTACGCCGAGCGCCTGTCGGCCCTGTGGGGCCAGCCGGTGGTGATCGACAACAAGGGCGGCGGCAACGGCATCCCGGCCGCCGAGCTGGTGGCGCGCGCCAGGCCGGACGGGCTGACGCTGTTCGCCACCTCGGCCATGACCCAGGCCGTCAACCCCGCCCTGTACGACAAGCTGAGCTACGACCCGGTCGAGGATTTCGCGCCGATCACGCGCATGGGAACCTCGCCCTTCGTGTTGCTGGTCGACGCCAAGAGCCCGATCGGGACCGCGGCCGAGCTCACGGCCAGGCTGAAGGCCGAGCCGGGCAAGCACAATTTCGGGGCGGGGGCGCTGCCGGCGCGCGTCGCCTCCGAGCTCTACAAGCTCGCGGCCGGCGTCGAGGCGGTCTATGTCGGCTACAAGAGCAACCCGCAGGCGATCCCCGACGTGCAGGGCGGCCTGCTGACCTTCATGATGATCGACACGGTCAACGCCAAGATCGCCATCGAGCGCGGCGCGCTCAAGGGCCTGCTGTTGACCGACACCGAGCGTTATCCCCTGCTGCCCGACGTCCCGACGGCGGCCGAGGCAGGCCTGCCCGACGTCTTGCTGACCACCTGGACCGGTTACTATGCTCCGCGGGGCACGCCGCGCGAGATCGTCGACAAGATCAACGCCGACATCCGCGCCGTGGCGGCGCAGCCCGAGGTGCTGGCGCGGCTCGAGGCCCTGGGCGGGACGCCCAAGCTCATGAGTCCGGACGAGTTCGCTGCCTTCACCCGTTCGGAGAAGGACCGCTGGGGCGGGATCATCCGCCAGGCCAACATCAGATTGGAATAGGAGGTGGCCATGCAAGGATCGCTCATCGGCAACAAGGGACCGCGCTACCGCCACGCCGCGGACGAAAGCGCGCCTTACGAGACCATCACCGTCGACAAGACGACGCCGATCATCGGCGCCGAGATCGGCGGCATCGACTTGAGCCAGCCGCTGTCGAACCGGCAGCACGACGAGCTGCATCGGGCGCTGGCCGAGAACCTGGTCATCTTCTTCCGCGACCAGCACATCAGCCCCGACCAGCATCTGGCGTTCGGCCGCATGTTCGGCGACCTGCACGTCCATCCGGCGGCGCCGCACGAGCCCGGCAAGCCCGAGCTGATGATCATCCACGCCGACAAGGACTCGCCGCGCGCCAACGGCGAGGGCTGGCATACCGACGTGAGCTGCGATCCCGAGCCGCCGATGGGCAGCATCCTCTACATCAAGCAGTGCCCGCCCAAGGGCGGCGACACGCTGTTCGCCTCGATGTACGCCGCCTACGAGGCGCTGTCCGACCGCATGAAGACGTATCTCGCGGGCATGACTGCCATCCACGACGGCGAGCAGGTCTATCGCGGCCTCTACAGGAACTACGGAGTCGCCGACAAGCCGCAGTATCCGCGCGCCGAGCATCCGGTCATCCGCACCCATCCGGTGACGGGCAAGAAGGCGCTGTACGTCAATCGCGGCTTCACCCGCGCCCTGGTCGGCGTGCCGCGCGACGAGGGCGACGCCATCCTGCGCTATCTCAACGAGCACATCGAGCACCCGCTGTTCCAGTGCCGTTTCCGCTGGCGGGAGAACTCGATCGCCTTCTGGGACAACCGCTCCGTCCACCATCGCGCGATGTGGGACTACTGGCCGCATACGCGCAGCGGAAACCGGGTTACAGTGGCGGGCGACAAACCCTACTGATATCGGCTCCCTTCGGGAGTCGACTACCCGAAGAAGGCCGTTTCTTGCTGGTGATCTTCGATTGCGACGGCGTGCTGGTCGACAGCGAGCCGCTCGCTTGCGCAAGCTTTTCCCGGGCGATCAACGCCCAGGGTCTCGACTGGTCGGTCGAGGAGACGATGCGTCGCCTCATGGGCTTGTCGCTCAAGACCGGGGTCGAGATCTGCGAGGCCGAGCTCGGCCGCAAGCTGCCGGGCGACTTCGTCGAGAAGATGCAGGCGGTGACCTACCAGACCTTTCGCGACGCACCGCTGCAGCCGGTGGCGGGCGTCAAGGACGCCGTGGCGACGCTGCAGGCGGCCGGCTTCGACACCTGCGTGGCGAGCTCGGGCACGCCGGAGAAGATGCGCTTCACGCTCGGCCTCACCGGCCTGTGGGACCTTTTCCACGGCCGCATCTTCAGCGCCAGCCAGGTGCCGCGGGGCAAACCGTTCCCCGATCTCTTCCTGCATGCCGCCGTCAGCATGAACGTGCAGCCGTTCGACTGCGTCGTCGTCGAGGATTCGCTCCCCGGCGTGCAGGCCGCCCGCGCGGCCGGCATGAGGGCGCTGGCCTATGCCGGCGAGCCCTACGCCGACCGGGAGGCCCTGCGCGGGGCGGGCGGGCAGGTGTTCGACGACATGAAGCAGCTGCCGGGCCTGCTCGCGTGAGCGGCTCATGGTCCATGGGCGACGCCCGGCCCGAGCGCATCGTCGTGGTGGGTGCCGGCATGTCGGGCCTGGTGGCGGCGCGGCTGCTGCACGACTCCGGCTTCGCCGTCACCGTGCTCGAGGCGCGCAAGCGCGTGGGGGGACGAACCTGGACGGACGATTCGCTGGGCGCGCCGCTCGATCTCGGCGGCTCGTGGGTGCACGGCGTCGACGGCAATCCGCTGGCGCTGTGGTGCGACAAGCTGGGAATCGCGCTGGTCGAATCGCAGGGTGACCGGCTGCTGATCGACGATCGCGCGACGGCGCCCACGCGCGAGGGCCAGCGCAAGCGGGCGGTCGCGGGCCGCATGGCCTTCAAGGCCGCCATCGAATGGGCGAGCTGGCGCAGCAAGGCGATGGCGCGCGTGCGGGGGCCGCGGTCGATCTCGGTCAAGCAGGCGGTCGATCCGCTGTTGCATGCTTCTTGGCTGCCCGAGGTCGACAAGCTGGTCGTCGGCACCTTCATCGAGATGTGCGAGGGCGTGCAGGGCGCGCCCTACGACGCCGTCTCCGCCGAGGAGTGGTTCCCCACCGAAGGGCTGGAGCGCAATGCGCAGCCGAAGGGCGGCTTTCGCATGCTGCTCGACGATGCCGCCCGCAACATGGCGATCCGCCTCGATGCCGCCGTGCGGCGCATCGCCTGGAGCGATGCCGGCGTGACCGCGATCCTGGCGAGCGGCGAGAAGGTCGAGGCCGACCGCGCCCTGGTCACCGTGCCGCTCGGCCTGCTGCGTGCCGGCCTGCCGGCTCTCGATCCGCCGCCGCCCGAGGACCAGCAGCGGGCGATCGGCCGGCTGGGCTACGGCGCCGGCACCCTGGGCAAGATCTACCTGAGGTTTCCCAGGCGCTTCTGGCCCGATCGTCCGAAATGGTTCGGCCGCCTGCCCGACGCCCCGGATCGCCGCGGCACCTTCAACACGTGGGTCAGCCACGAACAGGAGACGGGCCGCCCGATCCTGCTCAGCTTCACCAACGGTGCGACCGCCGCACGCCTTGACCGGCAGGCAAGCGATGCCGAAGTGAAGGAAGTTGCGATGTCCTCGCTGCGCAAGATGTTCGGCGCTGCCGTCGTCGAGCCCGAGGCGATGGTCTATCCAAGGTGGCTGAGCGATCCCTGGTCGCGCGGCGGCTATTCCTATCCCGGCGTCGGCAGCGCGCCCGAGGATCGCGAGGCGCATGCCCGGCCGCTGGGGCGCCGAGTCTTCTTCGCCGGCGAGGCGACCGAGCCGGTCGAGTACGGCACGGTGCACGCGGCCTTGTGGTCGGGCGAGCAGGCGGCGGAAGCGATCTTCAGGATGGCGACCGGGACGGACGCCAGGACGGATGCACGGCCATGGTCGGGCGCACGCACGGGCGCCGGACGGCACAACGAAGGACTTTGACCCATGACTCTCGCCAACATCCTGTTCGTCCTGGTGCTCGTCTCCGGCCTGGCGACGCTCGCCATGCTGTTCGTCGGGCTCTTCAACATGGCGCGCAACACCGACTCGAACGTCGAGGGCGGCAGGCGCAGCAACCGCTTCATGTGGTGGCGCGTGCGGCTGCAGCTGCTCACCATCATCCTGATCGTTCTCTGGTATCTTGCCAGCCGGAGCTGAGCCGATGGTCACCTTGACCCGCATCTATACCCGCGGCGGCGACAGCGGCCAGACCTCGCTCGGCCGCGGCGAGCGCGTGGCCAAGCACGATCCGCGGGTCGAAGCCTACGGCACCGTCGACGAGGCCAACTCGGTGATCGGCCTGGCGCGCAGCGCCATCGCCGCCACGGCGTCGGGCGGCCCGCGCTACGGCGAGGCCGACGCCATGCTGGCGCGCATCCAGAACGACCTGTTCGATCTCGGCGCCGACCTCTGCACGCCCGAGGGCGAGGCCAGGCGTGGCGAGCCGGCGCTGCGCATCGTGGCGCCGCAGGTCGAGCGCCTGGAGCGCGAGATCGACGCCATGAACGCCGAGCTCGCGCCGCTGAAATCCTTCATCCTGCCCGGGGGCAGCGCGGCCGCGGCCTGGCTGCACCTCGCCCGCACGGTGGCGCGGCGCGCCGAGCGGCGCATGACGCAGCTCGCCGCCGAGCAGGCGATCAATCCCGAGGCGATCAAGTACATCAACCGCCTGTCCGACCATCTGTTCGTGCTGGCGCGGCGGCTGAACGACAATGGCGCCGGCGACGTGCTCTGGGTGCCCGGTGGAGGCCGGTGAACGACGTCCGCTACGACATCGCGCTGCCGTGACGCCGCAGGCGCATCCTCCGGTTGCCGGCTAGAGCCGACTGGCTGCCACAAGCTGTTGAAAAACCGGCAAAAAACGTCCCGCCCTGCGATTTTGTGCAGTGCGCCATAGCCTTGACATGATCGGCTGAACACCCCTACACGAAATCCCCTTCGCCGGACGTCGTCCGGCGGCAACTCACCTATAGGCGCAACGCGATGAAAGTGCTGGTCGCGGTCAAGCGGGTCATCGACTACAACGTCAAGATCCGGGTCAAGGCCGACAACACGGGCGTCGAGACGGCGAACGTCA
>JAEWIV010000347.1 GCA_023386865.1 Pseudomonadota bacterium | reverse complement strand
GCGCCGTGATGCCCCGGAGCGAGGATCCGCCGTGGCGGCGGATGGGCGCCGGCGCGCTATGGCTGGGCGCCCTGAACGGCTTCGCCTGGCTGCGCGACCTGCGCGACTGCGGCGATCCGTCGGCGGCGGCGCTGGCCGTGCGCCTGGTCGACGACTGGTCGAACCGCGAGGGCCGCTGGTCGCCCATCACCTGGAAGCGCGAGGTGCTGGCCGAGCGCATGGTCTCCTGGATCCGTCACTACGATTGGCTGGCGACCGCCGCCGATCCGGACTTCCCCGCCCGCTTCGTGTTCTCGCTGGCGCGCCAGCGCACGCATCTCAGGCGGGCGCTGCGCACCGGCCTGGTCGGTCACGAGGCGATCGCGGCGCTCAAGGCGCTGATCTTCGTCGATCTCGCCTTCCTGCGCGACGGCAAGCACTTCGAGAAGAGCCTCGACCAGACGCTGTCGCGGCTCGCCAGGTTCGTGAAGCGCCACGTGCTGCACGACGGCATCGTCGCCGAGCGCGCTCCGCATCTGCAGCTCGCCGTGCTGCGCCATCTGATCGACGTGCGTTCGGCGCTCGGCTCGGCCGAACGCCGCGCCCCGGCCGAGATCGTCGCCGCCATCGACCGCATGGCGCCCCTGCTGCGCTTCTTCCGCCACGGCGATGGCGGGCTCGCCCTGTTCAACGGCGCCTGGGAGTCCGATCGCGCGCTGATCGACCTCGTGCTGGCGCGCTCGGGCTCGAGCGAAAGCGCGCCCAGCATGGCGCTGGCCAGCGGTTTCCAGCGGCTGGCCGCCGGCACGTCGCTGGTGATCGCCGACGCCGGCAGTCCGCCCGGCCGCGGCATGGACGGCATCGCCCATGCCGGCACGCTCAGCTTCGAGATGAGCGCCGCGCACGAGCGCCTGATCGTCAATTGCGGCACCTTCCCCGGCGCGCCGCGCGACTGGCGGCATTTCATGCGCTACACCGCGGCGCATTCGACGGCGGTGGTCGACGACACCAATTCCAGCGAGATCACCGACCATGGCGCGCTCGAATATCGCGCCGGCAACGTCGTGGTCGACCGCGCCGACAATGACGGCGCGCAGTGGCTCGACATGATGCATGACGGCTACCGCTCGCTGTACGGCATCATCCATCGCCGCCGCCTCTGGCTGTCGGCCGACGGTGGCGACCTGCGCGGCGAGGACACCTTCGTCGGCTACGACGGCAAGCCGGTCACGGTGCCGGACAAGCGCTTCATCGTGCGCTTCCATCTGCACCCGGCGGTCAAGGCGACCCTGGCGCAAAGCGGCCAGGCGGTGCTGATGCGCCTGCCGAGCGGCCGCGGCTGGCGCCTGCGCGCCTCGGGCGCGGGCATCGGTCTCGCCGAGAGCATCTATCTCGGCGAAGAGGGCCGGGTGCGCCGCACCGAGCAGATCGTGCTGGTCGGCCAGGTGCCGGCCGAAGGCAGCACCGTGAAGTGGGCGCTGACCCGGATGGAAGGCTGACTGTTCTGTGGCGTCCTGAGCGAAGCGAAGGACCTCATCGCCGCTTGCAATCGACATGAGATCCTTCGTTACGCTCAGGATGACATGAGCGGACCTGGAGGTCCGCGCGCCCTCAAGGCTTGAGGAAGCCCACCGTGCGATAGACGTCCGTCAGGATCGGATCGGCGATCGCGCGGGCGCGCTCGGCGCCGCTGCGCAGCACGCCATCGACGTGGCCGGGGTCCTTCATCAGCCGCTGCATCTCCGCCCCGACCGGGCCCAGCTTCGCCACGGCGAGTTCGGTCAATGCCGCCTTGAACTCCGAGAACTGCTTGCCGGCGAACTCGCGGACGACGTCGGCCTTCTCGCGGTCGGCCAGCGCCGCGAAGATGCCTAGAAGGTTGTCGGCATCGGGCCGCTTCTCGGCGTCGGCCACGCTTTCCGGCATCGGCAGCGGATCGGTCTTGGCGCGGCGGATCTTCAGCGCGATGGCGTCGGCATCGTCGGTGAGGTTGATGCGCGACTGGTCCGACGGATCGGACTTGCTCATCTTCTTGGTGCCGTCGCGCAGGCTCATGACGCGCGTCGCCTCGCCGAAGATCAACGGCTCGGTCAGCGGGAAGAAATCCGGCGCGTTGAAGTCGTTGTTGAACTTCTGGGCGATGTCGCGCGTCAGCTCGAGGTGCTGCTTCTGGTCCTCGCCGACCGGCACGTGGGTGGCCTTGTAGATCAGGATGTCGGCCGCCATCAGCGCCGGATAGGCGTAGAGGCCGAGCGAGGCGTTCTCGCGATCCTTGCCGGCCTTCTCCTTGAACTGGGTCATGCGGTTCATCCAGCCGACCCGGGCCACGCAGTTGAACACCCAGGCGAGCTGGGCGTGCTCGGGCACCATCGACTGGTTGAAGATGATCTGCTTGCCGCCGTCGACGCCCGCGGCCAGGAACGCTGCCGCGATCTCGCGCGTCTGCGCCGCCAGCAGCTTGGGATCCTGCGGCTGGGTGATCGCGTGCATGTCGACCACGCAGTACAGGCACTCGAAGTCGCCCTGCAGGCGCGCGAAGTTGCGGATCGCGCCGAGATAGTTGCCGAGATGGAGGTTGCCGGTCGGCTGCACACCCGAGAGGATGCGGCCTTTCAGGCCCCGGGCGGCGTAGGGCGCCAGATGCGTGTTGGGCGCCGTCGTCGTGACGTCGGGCATGGGATGTGGACTCCGCTCACTGTGGAAGGGCGCGGGGTTTGGACCTCCGCGCACCCCGCCGGTGGAAGGCGAGGGGAGGGCGGTATGGCTCAGCTCATCGCGGGAATCAAGGTGGGGTTGGGCGGCACGCAGCGGCGATGGGCGCAAGCAACCCTGCATGACGGTTCGGCATGCTTTCGGCTTCCTGCAGGACCATTTGACGGCGGCGCCCCAGCCTGTTCCCATCTCGTTTGCACGCATCTTGCAGGATAGCGGGGGGCGTTCTGGGTCGGGAGGATATGCGATGAACGAAGGTCGTTTGCGCCATCTGATTGGCCAGGTGAAATCAGGCAAGGTGTCCCGTCGGGCATTCCTGCGCCGCATGGCGGCGGCGGGTTTGACGGCGCCGATGGCGACCCAGCTCCTCGCCTTGGGGGGCGTCGCCATGGCGCAGTCCAAGGCGCCCGTCTACAAGCCGACCAAGCGCGGCGGTGGTGGCGTGCTCAAGGTGCTGTGGTGGCAGGCGCCGACCTTGCTCAATCCGCACTTCGCGACCGGCACCAAGGACCAGGACGGCTCGCGCCTGTTCTACGAGCCGCTGGCCGGCTGGGACCAGGATGGCAACCTGCGGCCGCTGCTCGCCGAGTCGATCCCCGGTCGCGAGGACGGCACGCTCGCCGCCGACGGCAAGTCGGTGACCTGGAAGCTGAAGAAGAACGTCAAGTGGCACGACGGCCAGCCTTTCACCGCCGACGACGTCGTCTTCAACTGGCAGTATTCCCGCGACCCCGCGACCGCCGCCGTCACCAGCGGTGTCTACACCGACATCACGGTCGAGAAGGTCGACAGCCACACCGTCACCGTGAAGTTCAAGGAGCCGACGCCGTTCTGGGCCGAGGCCTTCATCGGCGCAGCCGGCATGATCATCCCCAAGCACCTGTTCGCCGACTATATCGGCGGCAAGTCGCGCGAGGCGCCGACCAATCTCAAGCCGGTAGGCACCGGCCCCTACATGTTCAAGGAGTTCAAGCCTGGCGACATGGTGTCGGGCGTGATCAATCCCAACTATCACCAGGACAACCGGCCGTACTTCGACGCCATCGAGATGAAGGGCGGCGGCGACGCCGTCTCCGCGGCGCGCGCGGTGCTGCAGACCGGCGAGTTCGACTTCGGCTGGAACATGCAGGTCGAGGACGAGATCCTGACGCGCCTGGAGAAGGGCGGGAAGGGTCGCGTCGTCATCAACGACGCGGGCTTCATCGAGCATATTCAGCTCAACACCACCGATCCGTGGACCGAGGTCGACGGCGAGCGCTCGAGCCTCAAGACCAAGCACCCGACACTCAGCGATCCGGCGGTGCGCCAGGCGCTGGCCCTGCTGATCGACAAGGATTCGGTCGAGAAGCACATCTACGGCCGCACCGGCCGGGCGTCGGCCAACTTCATCTACAATCCGGAACGCTTCCGCTCGAAGAACACCAAATACGAGTTCAACGTCGACAAGGCCAACGAGGTCCTGGAGAAGGCCGGCTGGAAGAAGGGCGCCGACGGCATCCGCGAGAAAGACGGCAAGAAGCTGAAGTTCCTCTATCAGACCTCGATCAACCAGCCGCGGCAGAAGACGCAGGCGATCGTCAAGCAGGCCTGTCAGAAGGCTGGCATCGACGTCGAGCTGAAGTCGGTGACGGCGTCGGTGTTCTTCTCCTCCGACGTCTCCAATCCCGACACCTATCCGCACTTCTATTCGGACCTGCAGATGTACAACAACGGTCCGCAGCAACCGGACCCGGCGGTGTTCCTGAAGCAGTTCCTGTCGTGGGAGGCCGCCACCAAGGAGAACAAGTGGCAGGGCCGCAACATCACGCGCTGGCAGAACAAGGAATACGACGAGATCTACAAGGCCTCGCAGGGCGAGCTCGATCCGGTCAAGCGTGCGGCCATGATGATCAAGATGAACGACATGGTCGTGAACAACCACATCGTCATCCCGGTGGTCGCGCGCCCGGTCGTCAGCGCCGTCAGCAACAAGCTCGTGGTCGAGCTCACGGGCTGGGACAACAATACCTGGGACCTCGCCAACTGGTTCCGCGAGGCGTGATCCCAAACGGTCGTCCCCGTTGACAGGAGGAGAAGTTGAGACGCTGACATCTTGAAGATGGAGGCATCCGATGGACGAACGCGACCTGGCGGGTCTTCTGGACCAGGTGAAGGCGGGCCGGATGTGCCGGCGTGCTTTTGTGCGGCGACTGACGATGGTGGGGCTTGCGGCGCCACTGGCGAGCCAGCTTCTGGCCCTGTCGGGCGTGGCCATGGCGCAGCCCAAGTCGGGCTACAAGCCGACCAAGCGCGGCGGCGGCGGGCTGCTGAAGGTGCTGTGGTGGCAGGGCCCGACCCTGCTGAACCCGCATTTCGCCGTCGGCACCAAGGACCAGGACGGCTCGCGCCTGTTCTATGAGCCGCTGGCGCGCTGGGATCGCGACGGCAATCTCCGGCCGGTGCTGGCCGAATCGATTCCGGGCCGCGACGACGGCACGCTCGGCGCCGACGGCAAATCCGTGATCTGGAAGCTGAAAAAAGGCGTGCGCTGGCACGACGGCCAGCCTCTGACCGCCGACGACGTCGTCTTCACCTGGGAGTATGCCCGGGATCCCGCCACCGCCACGCTCACCAGCGGCTCCTACAAGGACGTCACGGTCGAGAAGATCGACCCGTACACCGTCATCGTGAAATTCTCGGAGGCGACGCCGTTCTGGGCCGACGCTTTCGTCGCCGCGGCCGGTTGCATCATGCCGAGACACTTGTTCGCCGACTATATCGGCGCGAAGTCGCGCGAGGCGCCGACCAACCTCAAGCCGGTCGGCACCGGGCCCTACAAGTTCAAGGAGTTCAAGCCGGGCGACCTGGTGAGCGGCGTCATCAACACCGACTATCACATGGAGAACCGGCCTCACTTCGACGCCATCGAGATGAAGGGCGGCGGCGATGCGGTGTCGGCGGCGCGGGCGGTGCTGCAGACCGGCGAATTCGACTTCGGCTGGAACATGCAGGTCGAGGACGAAATCCTCACGAAGCTCGAGAAGGGCGGCAAGGGCCGCGTCGTCATCAGCCGGGGCGGCGGCATCGAGCACATCCAGCTCAATTTCACCGACCCCTGGACCGAGGTCGACGGCGAGCGCTCCAGTCTCAGGACCACGCACCCGACCCTGTCGGATCCGGTGGTGCGCCAGGCGCTGTCGCTGCTGATCGACAAGGATTCGATCGAAAAGCACATCTACGGCCGCATCGGCTCGGCGACGGCGAACTTCGTCTACAACCCCGAGCGCTTTGCCTCCAAGACGACCAAGTCCGAGTTCAATGTCGACAAGGCCAACGCCCTCCTCGACAAGGCCGGCTGGGCGAGAGGCGGCGACGGCATCCGCGAGAAGGACGGCAAGAAGCTCAAGTTCGTCTTCCAGACCTCGATCAACCAGCCGCGCCAGAAGACCCAGGCGATCGTCAAGCAGGCCTGCCAGAAGGCCGGCATCGATCTCGAGTTGAAGTCGGTGACGGCGTCGGTGTTCTTCTCGTCCGACGTCGGCAATCCGGACACCTACAGCAAGTTCTATTGCGACCTGCAGATGTACAACACCGGCATGGCCCAGCCCGATCCGGAAGTCTTCCTGCGCCGGTTCCTGTCATGGGAAGCGTCGACCAAGGACAACAAATGGCAGGGTCGCAACACCACGCGCTGGCGGAGCAAGGAATTCGACGACATCCACCAGGCGGGGCAGGTCGAGCTCGATCCGATCAAGCGCGCGGCCATGATGATCAAGCTGAACGAGCTTGTAGTGAACAATCACGTCGTCATCCCGCTGATGGCCCGCCTGGGCGCCGCCGCCGTGGCCAACCGGCTCGTCGTCGAGCTGAGCGGCTGGGACAACAACACGGGCGATCTGGCGAATTGGTACCGCGAGAGCTGAGGGATCGCACCGCCTCGGCCCGCGGTGAGGCCGTTGACGACGGCGCGTCGTCCTGTTCCCATCCGCCCTGCACGCATCTTGCAGGATAGCAGGAGCGTCAGGGATCAGGTGCTTCGATGTCAGGATGGGAGGACGTCCATGGACGAACGTGAGTTGCGTGGTCTTTTAGGCCAGGTGAAAGCGGGCGCGCTGTCGCGTCGCGGCTTCGTACGGCGCATGGCGGCCGTGGGGCTCGCGGCGCCCTTCGCCAATCAGCTTCTTGCTCTTTCGGGCGTGGCCATGGCGCAGTCCAGGGCGCCGGTCTACAAGCCGACCAGGCGCGGGGGCGGCGGCCTCCTGAAAGTGCTGTGGTGGCAGGGGCCGACCTTGCTGAATCCGCACTTCGCCGTCGGCACCAAGGATCAGGACGGCTCGCGGCTGTTCTATGAGCCGCTGGCCGGCTGGGACGGCGAGGGCAATCTCAGGCCGATCCTCGCCGAGTCGATCCCGGGCCGCGAGGACGGCACGCTCGCCGCCGACGGCAAGTCGGTGACCTGGAAGCTGAAGAAGGGTGTCACCTGGCACGATGGCCGCCCCTTCACCGCCGACGACGTGGTCTTCACCTGGCAGTATTCCCGCGATCCCGCGACGGCCGCGGTCACCAGCGGCTCGTATCGCGATGTCACGGTCGAGAGGGTCGACTCCCACACCGTCACGGTGAAGTTCGACGAGGCGACGCCGTTCTGGGCCGACGCGTTCGTCGGCGCGCCGGGCATGATCATCCCGCGACACCTCTTCACCGACTACATCGGCGCCAAGTCGCGCGAAGCGCCGACGAACCTGAAGCCGGTCGGCACCGGCCCCTACATGTTCAAGGAGTTCAAGCCGGGCGACCTGGTGTCGGGCGTGATCAATCCGAACTATCACGTCGAGAACCGGCCGCACTTCGACGCCATCGAGATGAAGGGCGGCGGCGATGCGGTGTCGGCGGCGCGCGCCGTTCTGCAGTCGGGCGAGTTCGACTTCGCCTGGAACCTGCAGGTCGAGGACGAGATCCTCCAGAAGCTGGAGAAGGGCGGCAAGGGCCGCCTGATCTACAGCAAGGGCGGCGGCATCGAGCACATCCAGCTCAACAACACCGATCCCTGGACCGAGGTCGACGGCGAGCGCTCGAGCCTCAAGACCAAGCATCCGATCCTGAGCGATTTCCAGGTCCGCCGGGCACTGGCCCTGCTGGTCGACAAGGATTCGGTCGAGAAGCACATCTACGGCCGCGGCGGCGTGGCGACAGCCAACTTCATCAACAACCCGGAACGCTTCCGTTCCAAGACGACGAAGTACGAGTTCAACGTCGACAAGGCGATCGACATCCTCGAGAAGGCCGGCTGGAAGAAGGGCGCCGACGGCATCCGCGAGAAGGACGGCAAGAAGCTGAAGCTTGCCTACCAGACGTCGATCAACCAGCCGCGGCAGAAGAACCAGGCGATCGTCAAGCAGGCCTGCCAGAAGGCCGGCATCGACATCGAGCTGAAATCGGTGACGGCGTCGGTGTTCTTCTCGTCCGACGTCGCCAACCCGGACACCTACACCAAGTTCTATTGCGACCTGCAGATGTACAACAACAACAGCCAGCCCGATCCGCAGATCTTCCTGCGGCAGTTCCTGTCGTGGGAGGCGGCCAGCAAGGAGAACAAGTGGCAGGGCCGCAACATCACGCGCTGGCAGAACAAGGAGTACGACGACACCCACAAGGCGGCCCAGGTGGAGCTCGACCCGGTCAAGCGCGCCGCCCTGTTGATCAAGTGCAACGAGCTCGCGATCAACAACGTCGTCGTGATCCCGGTGGTGGCCCGCCTCGGCGTCGCCGCCGCCAGCAGCAAGCTCGTCTGCGAGCTCAGCGGCTGGGACAACAACACCTGGGACCTGCCGAACTGGTTTCGCGACGCCTGAGGTCGCTCATCCGACCGGAATCGCGCTATAAGGCGCGGTTCCGGAGGTCGAGTGTCCATGTCCGATAATCCGCCCATCGAATACGACTTTCCCGACATAAGGCGGTGGGAGCAGGGCGATGCGCCCTACATCCACGTCCGGGAGAGCGGCCAGCCCGGCCCGACGGTCATGGTGGCGTCGCTGACCCACGGCAACGAGGTGTCGGGCGCGATCGTGGTCGACGAGCTGTTGTCGCGCGACCTGCGGCCGCGCCGCGGCACGCTGATCTTCTCGTTCAACAACTTCGAGGCCTATCAGCGCTTCGATCCCGGCAATCCGTTCAAGTCGCGCATGATCGACGAGGATTTCAATCGCACCTGGGGCCGGCTCGACCAGCCGGCGACGACGCGCGAGACCAGGCGTGCCCAGGTCGTGCGGCCCTACGTCGAGCGCGCCGATTTCCTGCTCGACCTCCATTCGATGCACGACGATTGCGTGCCGCTGATGCTGTGCGGGCCGCTCGACCGCGGCGCCGAGTTCGCCAAGCGGCTGGGCGCGCCGGCCGACATCGTTCGCGACCGCGGCCATGCCGCAGGCATGCGCATGCGCGACTACGGCGCCTTCGGCGATCCCGCGAGCGACAAGACGGCGCTGCTGATCGAGACCGGCCAGCACTGGCGCGCCTCGTCGGTCGTGGTGGCGAAGGACGTCGCCCATCGCTTCCTCACCGAGACCGGCGTGGTCGAGGGCGCCGACCTGCCGGTCGACTGGAAGCAGCCGGCACCGCCCAATCAGCGCATCGTCCAGGTCACCCACGCCATCGCCACCAAGCGCGGCAACTTCACGCCGGCGCGCCGCTTCGAAGGCCAGGAGGTGATTGCCGAGGCCGGCACCGTGTTGGGCCACGACGACGGCGAGCCGGTGACGACGCCCTACGACGACTGCGTGCTGGTGATGCCCGCGGTGAACCGTCCGCTGCGCGCCGGCGTCACGATTGTTCGCCTGGGTCGTCTGATCTGAGGCCGGGCTGGCGGCGCATGACGAAGCGCAGCTCCGACAGACGCACGACACCCAGCAGGGCGCCCAAGGCGGCATAGACCGCCGCGCCAAGCGCGCAAACGCCGAGCAGCGCCGCCACGCCCTTGATGTCGGCGCGGGCCACGACCGGGGCGAGCAGGGCGAGCGCCAGCCACAGGGCGACGCCCATGCCTGCGGTCGCCGTCAGCATGCGCCACGAGCGCGACATCAGCCGCTGGTCGGCGATCCAATGGTCGCGCCGGTGCAGGACGATGGCCAGCAGCGCCGCATTCAGCCAGCCCGACAGCGACGTCGCCAGCGCGATGCCGACCTGGGCGAGGTTCGTGCCGTAGAGGAAGACGACGTTGAGGACGACGTTGACGACGATGGCCGTGATCGCGATGTAGAGCGGCGTGCGCGTGTCCTCGCGGGCGAAGAACCCGGGCGTCAACGCCTTGACCAGCACGAAGGCGGGCAGGCCGACGACGAAGGCCGCAAGGGCGCTCGCGGTGCGCAAGGTGTCGTCGGGGCCGAACTGTCCGCGCTCGAACAGCACGCGGATGATCGGGTCGCTCAGCAGCCATAGCGCCACGGCCGCCGGCAGGCTGAGCAGCAGGCCGAATTCGATGGCGCGGTTCTGGTTGGCCATCGCCGAGTCGGTCTGGCCGGCGCGCAGCTGGCGCGCCAGAAGCGGCAGCAGGGCCGTGCCGATGGCTATGCCGACCACGCCCAGCGGCAGCTGGGCGATGCGGTCGGCATAGTAGAGCGCCGAGATCGTGCCGACCGGCAGCAGCGAGGCCCACACCACGTCGAGCATGGTGCTGATCTGCTGGGCGCCGCCGCCGATCGCGACCGGCGTCGCGAGCTTCACCAACCGGGAGACCCGCGCCGTCCAGCGCGGGCGCACGAGCGTGATGCCGACGTCCTCGCGGGCGCAGGCGATCAGCAGCCACAGCCATTGCAGGAGGCCCGCGATCGCCACCCCGATGGCGGCGGCATAGCCGCTGTTGGGCAGAAGCGGCGTCAGGCCGAGCACGGCGCCGATCAGCGCGAGGTTGAGCAGGATCGGAGTCGCCGCGACGTGGGCGAAGCGGTCGATGCTGTTCAGGACGCCGCCGTACAGCGAGGCGAGGGAGATGAACAGCAGGTAGGGGAAGGCGATGCGACCGAACTCGACGGCCATGGCGAAGGTCGTCGCATCGTCACGCATGCCCGGCGCCAGCAGGGTCAGCACCCACGGCATGGCAACCATCAACACGATCGAGAACGGCACCAGCACCAGCAGCAGGGCGGCGTGGGCCTGGCGGGCGAAGGCCAGCGCCTCGGCGCGACCGTGGTCCTCCAGTTCGCGCGAGAACAGCGGCACGAAGGCCGCCGAGAAGGCGCCCTCGGCGAACAGGCGGCGGAAGAAGTTGGGGAGCTTGAAGGCGACGATGAAGGCGTCGGCCACCGCGCCCGATCCGAGGATCGCCGACAGCACGACGTCGCGGATGAACCCCACGATCCGGCTCAGCAGCGTGAAGCCGCCGACGGTGGCGACGGCGCGGCCGAGGCTCATTTCCTGCCGCCCTGCGCGCCGCGACGGACCTCATCGCCGCTTGCCACGCCATGAGATCCTTCGCTTCGCTCAGGACGACCTGTGGTCACTGCCATAATCCTGTCATCGTCAGATGCCATATTCTCTCTCGGTGGCGGCCGGTGATGTGATGACCGGTTTAAACCGCTACCACGGCCGGTCCTTAGCAGGGCCGGTTTTTTATTGTGCCGCCGCCAGCTTCAACAGCGTCTCGCGATCCTGGGCCACGAGCTTCTTGTAGTCGCCGACGATCTTCTCCAGCTCCTCGCTCGGCAGCACGCTTTCCAGGTCGGTGAAGCCCTGCGGCGCGCGCTGCTCGACGATGTCGAGCATGACGTCGATGCCCTTGCGCCGATTGCTTTCGACGATGCGCGCGGTCGGCGGCAGACGGCGCTGCTCGTAGCGCTGCAGCGCGGCCTCCGCATCGCCGCCGGCGGAAAGTTCCTGGGTGATCGCCTCGCCGTCGAGGATCGCCTGCGAGGCGCCGTTGGAGCCGATGGGATACATCGGATGCGCCGCATCGCCCAAAAGCGTGATACGGCCGTGGCTCCAGCCCGGCAGCGGGTCGCGGTCGACCATGGGGAATTCGAAGATGGCGTGGGCCGTGCGGATCACGCCCGGCACGTCGAGCCAGCCGAAGTTCCAGCCCTCGAAGCGCGGCAGGAAGTCGGCGAGCTTGCCTGGCCGGTTCCAGTCCTCGCGCGGCAGCATGGCGCCATCGCCCATGTGCAGATCGCAGATCCAGTTGATCAGCGCCTCGCCGCGCTCGGCATGGGCTCGGCTGATGGGATAGCAGACGAATTTCTGGTTGTGGTGGCCGGCCTGCACCATGGTGGCGCCGCCGAGATACGGCTTGCCCACGGTGACGCCACGCCACATCAGGATGCCCTGCCACTTGGGCGGGCCTTCGTTGGGATGGAAATGGGCGCGCACGGCGGAGTGGATGCCGTCGGCGCCGATCAGGATATCGGCTTGGGTCGTTTCGACGATCGCGCCGTCACGGTCGGCGAAGCGCGCCGTGACCGTGCTGCCCTTCTGCTGAAAGTCCGCAATGCGCCGGCCGAACTTTATGCGATCGGCGCCCAACATCTGCTCGGCGGCGCGGAACAGGATCATCTGCAGCTCGCCGCGATGGATGGAGAATTGCGGCCACGGCAGGCCGGCATGGCGGCCGCGCGGATCGGCCCAGATGGTCTGGCCGTGACGATTGGCGTAGCGCAGCTCGCGGGTCTCGATGGCGGTGGCGGCCAGCGCCGGCTGCAGCCCCAGGCTCGAGAGGATGCGCACCGCGCCCGCCTGGATGTTGATGCCGACGCCGAGCGGTCTCAGCTCGCTCACGGCCTCGAACACCTCTACGTCGAAGCCCGCGCGATGCAGGCACATCGCGGCGGTCAAGCCGCCGATGCCGGCGCCGGCGATGGCGATCTTCATGGCGGGCTTACGGATCGCGGCTCAGGCCGCAATAGAGCAGGGCGGCCTGGTAGGCGGCCCACTTCTCGGCGTGGCTGTCGCCGAGCTCGCGCAGGTAGGACCAGCTGTAGATGCCGCTGTCGTGCTTGTCGTCGAACACGATGCGGATGGCGTAGTGGCCGACCGGCTCGACGGCGGCGATCTTCACGTGGCGGCGGCCGGAGACGATCTTCTTCTGGCTGGGTCCGTGGCCCTGCACCTCGGCCGACGGGCTCTCGACGCGCAGGTATTCGGCGGACAGCGAATGGGTGACGCCGTCGGAGAACTCGATCTCCATCCGGCCCTCTTCCTTGAAGACGCGCAGTTCGGTCGGCCACGGTGCCGTCGTCTCGTAGCTGCCTTCGTCGGGCGCCGCCTTGGGGAACTGCCCCTCCGGCGCTTTGTTCCCAACGGTCACGGCACGTCCCTGATCTGGCGGGCCTCGCTCACCAGCATGATCGGGATGCCGTCACGGATGGGATAGGCGAGCCCGGCCTTGCGGCTGATCAGCTCGCCCGCCGCCGCATCGTACTCAAGCGGCCCGTGCGAGGCTGGGCACACCAGGATCTCCAGCAGCTTGGGATCGACGCCGGAGCGGCGGGTCGTGGGTTCGTCCGATGGAGGGTTCATGGTTGAGCGATTTATAGCACGGTGCCGCTGACGACGTCATTGGACCGCGGGCCTCCAGGCCCGCTCGTGTTTTTAGGAGCGCTGCCATGAGCGGGCC
>JAEWIV010000342.1 GCA_023386865.1 Pseudomonadota bacterium | reverse complement strand
CGATCCAGCGCCTGTGGACCGGCGCGCTGTGGTCCGAAGGGCCGGCGTGGAACGCGCAGGGGCGCTACCTCGTGTGGAGCGACATCCCCAACAATCGCCAGCTGCGCTGGATCGAGGACAACGGCCGTGTCAGCACCTTCCGTAGCCCGGCGCACAACAGCAACGGCAACACCTTGGACTTCCAGGGCCGTCAGCTCTCCTGCGAGCACCTGACGCGGCGCGTGGTGCGCTACGAGCTCGACGGTTCGGCGACGGTCCTGGCCGAGTCGTTCGACGGCAAGAAGCTCAACTCGCCCAACGACGTCGTCGCCCATCCCGACGGCAGCTACTGGTTCACCGATCCCCCCTATGGCGGCCAGCTCTACGAAGGCACTCCCGACGTCGCCGGCGGACCGAGCAACCCGACCGGCAAGATCAACCCGCGGCTCGGTCAGCCGCCCGGCATCGGCACGACAGCCAAGCGCGAGCTGCCGACCAACTGCTATCGGATCGATCCCAGTGGACGCATCGACCTCGTCATTACCGAGGATCAGGTGCCCGACCCCAACGGCCTGTGCTTCTCGCCCGACTACAAGACGCTTTACGTGGTAAGCACCGGCAAGGGCCCGGGCGACACCGGACCCGGCGGCAAAGGCGAGGTCTATTCGTTCGCCGTCGGCACGGACAACAAGGTCTCCAATCGCAAGCTGTTCAGCGATTTCATGATCGACGGCGTCAAGTGCGGACCCGACGGGGTACGCTGCGACGTCTTCGGCAATGTCTGGATATCGAGCAACGCCGGACGCAACGTCGGCTACAGTGGCGTGACGGTGTGGAACCCCGAAGGCAAGCTTCTGGGCCGCATTCGCCTGCCCGAGGTCTGCGGCAACATCTGCTTCGGCGGCCCCAAGCGCAACCGGCTGTTCATGGCGGCGAGCCAGTCGCTCTATGCCCTCTATGTCGGCGTGCAAGGCGCGGGGCCAGGCTGATCGCCGCTTCACAGCTCACTCATGTTCCTCCTCCCTGGCGAGGGAGAGGAACATCAAGGCGTAGCCTTCAGCCCTTGTAGTTCTCGACCACCTTCGGCGGCCGCACTTCGGCCCCGTCGGGGTCGCGGCCGAACTCGCGCAGGGCGCGGCGCTGGCGCAAGAGATCCCAGCACTGGTCGAGCTCGACGTTGATGGTCGTCAATCGTATGCGCTGGGCGTCGGACATCTCACTGTGGGCGTAGAGCTCCTTCTCTTCGGCCACCAGCTGCTCAATGTGACTGAGGACGCTCTTGTCCGTGGTGTGCAGGGCCATCGCGATCTCCAGAGCCTGCCCTCCACCGTAAGAAGGGGGAGGGAAAATGGTGAGGCGGTCAACCCAGGGCCACCAGCGCCAGGTCGGCCACCCCCCGTTCGCGCAGCCGGTCGGCAGCCGCAAGGGCGCGCTGGCCGCTTCGGCAACAGAGCACAATGCGCCCCCGCTTCATTGGTTGCCCGACCAGCACATCGATTCCCT
Source organism: Pseudomonadota bacterium (assembly GCA_023386865.1). Lineage (GTDB taxonomy): Bacteria > Pseudomonadota > Alphaproteobacteria > Reyranellales > Reyranellaceae > Reyranella. Next base: position 1,317 of record JAEWIV010000342.1, on the reverse strand, counting down.
CGACGCCGATGCGACGGGCGCCGGCGAAGGGCGATTGCGGCGCTTCATCGAGGCTGCGCAGGTCGATCACGAGATCGTCGGCCGTCACCGCCGACGGGGCGATGAAAGGCACGGACGCCTGCGGCTCGGGCGTGCCGGCAAAGCCGAAACCGCCGAACGCCAGCCGACCGGCATCGAAGGTAACGACGCGGCCCAGCACCGTCGGCTGCAGTTCCAGCAGCAGATGCAGGGCGAGATGGGCCTGCAGGCCGCCGAGCACGGCGACGGCGGTGCCCAGCACACCGACGCTCGCACAGGTGCCGCCGTCGACCGAGACATCGGGAAAGACGGCGCGGTAGCTCGGCCCGCCGCCGCAGAAGGCGCCGGCATAACCGGTCATGCCGATCACCGAGGCGCTGACCAGCGGCTTGGCCGTCGCATGGCAGGCGTCGCTCAGGATGAAGCTCACGGCAAAGCTGTCGGCGGCATCGATCACGAGATCGGCGTCGGCGACCAGCGTGGCGGCATTCTGCGGAGTCAGACGCGCGACGACGGGCATTGCCTCGATCGTCGGATTGAACCGCTTCAGGACGGCGGCCGCCGTCTCGGCCTTCGACTTGCCGATGTCGGCCATGGCGTAGAGCGGCTGGCGGTGGAGATTGGTCTCCTCGACCGTGTCGTGATCGACGATGGTGAGACGGCCGACGCCGGCGCCCGCGAGGTATTGCAGCACCGGGCAACCCAGCCCGCCGGCGCCGACCACCAGGACCGACGCCGCGGCAAGCCTGGCCTGTCCGTCCACGCCGACCTCGGGAAGCACGATCTGCCGCGCATAGCGATCGCTCATGGCTTCCTCCGCGTTGCCGCGATCCACGCCTTGGCCTGGCCCTCGGGATCGCGATGGTTGACGATGTCGCCGACAACGGCGGCGACGTCGGCGCCGGACTTCAGGCACGACAGCGCGCGCTCGAGGGTGAGGCCGCCGATCGCCACCAGCGGCCGTTTGCCGATCAGGCGCTTCCACTCGGCCAGCCGCTCCGTGCCCTGCGGCGCCCACGGCATCTGCTTGAGCTGGGTCGGCCAGATCGGACCCAACGCGACATAGTCGGGGTCGACCGACAGGGCTTTGTCCAGCTCGGCATGGTCGTGCGTGCTGACGCCGATCCTGATGCCGGCGCGGCGCAGCGCCTTGATGTCGACATCCAGAAGGTCTTCCTGGCCGAGATGGACCCAGGTGCAGCCTTCGTCGATCGCGGTCCGCCAGTAGTCGTTGACGATGAGGTGAGCGCCATGCAGGACGCAGATGTCCCGCGCTTCCCTGACCTGACGGCCGATCTC